>NZ_FSRT01000001.1:0-348838 GCF_900143015.1 Fibrobacter sp. UWB11
TGCTGTTCACGCCCGGAGCCATGTAACCGATCAACTGCCAGCCACCGGCCTTGCTTGCTTCAGAGAAGTATGCCTGCTGCAACTTCACGTAGGTTGTGGCTAAAAAGAGAAATTCACCATTCAAAATGGGGCATTTTAATTACAGCGAAAAATAAGTATATTGTTGAAAAACAAACGAACTCCTTATCAGGCAGGCAAATATGAAAGATTTTCTCTACGCATATAGTGACGCTATTGATGAAAGCTATGAGAAAGGAGTAGAGAAAGAACGTGCTGATAGCAAAAAGAAAAGGGATGATGCTATAAAAGCTTTGCTTGCTCAAAAAGTCCCTCCTGATATTATTGCTAATGCATACGGAATACCTGTTGGAGATGTTCTTGGTATAAAAGAAAAGTAATCCGAAATTTTTTTGCGGCCTCAATTCAATATCACAAATGGAACCCAGCGTTTGTAGAATCGTTCTTGGAATTTTAAGGGCGAGAGAATGGGGTTGTGGTCACCTTGAACGATGAATCTTGTTTCGGGGTGTTTGCTTGCTAAATTAGCGATAGCCTTTAATGTTTGCGTTAATAGCTTTGTGTAGGCGGAATCTATTGCGTTTGCATCGCTATTGTATATGCTTGAAAATCCTGGCAATGGGAATCTTGTATCGCTTGTGGTCCATGCAATAAAGTGCTTTTGTGTTGTGTCTACTAGGATACGGTCTATTTTGTTTGCTATGACGTTGTCGCTTTGGTTGTTCCCGTAAAACACATCGCCAAAGCCTATGTTTGCTATGTATTTGTATCGCCTATGCATTAAACTGTCTTGGCCGGACAGGAATGTGGTTCTGTAGCCGATGTTGGCAAATATTTGGGGCAAAAATGTTGTGTCTTTGCGACCCGTGGAATCGCGAGAAAATGACTGCATTAGGTCTTCGCGCTCGGCGGTACGGGTGCGGCTGTACATGCGATTATGTACACCGGCTTTTGTGATGGTTTTTCCGAAAATATCCAATTGAGAATCGAAACGATTTACATCAAGAGGGGTACCCCAACTTTCGACAAGGATAACGACGTTGTTGCGAGTGGTGTCGACGAAATTTCTTGTAATTGTGACGGAGTCGGTGACAATGTATTTGTTTTTGAAATTTTCACTGATGTTTAAACGAGAAACAGGTTTTGGTGCAATCCGTTCGATATAGTCAATTGTTGGTATTTCAGCAATTGGCTGAGAAGGAAATTGGTTGCTTGCTGCTAAATGAATAAATAAAGCTATAAATAAAATAAAGCAGATTGTGTTGGATTTATAGGGTTTTATTTTCCAGACCATGGCAATAGAAAGTCCGCAGGTTGCAAAAGGAATAAATCCGTACCAACCTGTGCTCCAATTCTTGATAGCAAGCAGATTTTGCAAATCTATCCAAGCCACCGCAAACAATGCGAAAACGTTGATTGCGAGTGATAATATCAGAATGGATTGCTTCGCGTTTTTATAAAACGCTCGCAATGACGTAGTCTCATTTGCTAATTTATTCTTTATGTAAATAATGAATAACAGCAGCGCGAAATATTCAAAGCCGAATAGTCCGCGAACAATGTCTTGGCCTTTTTCGAAGGTGAGCAAAAAGGGAACAATTGTAATGAGTGCGCTTGCTATTAGCGGGTATAGGAGACGTTGCATTATTCGGCCTCCTTTGATTGTTTTTGTTCTGTGTGTACTAGGCGGTATTTGTAAAATGTCATTTCTCCAATGGCATTGATTGAGTCTATGGCTACGCTGTCGTAATAGTGGCGTTGTAAGAAGTCAACCAAATGAGGTTCGTTTAGAACAATGACGTTGTCGTGTACAACATCTTTGATGGGATTGGTTATTCCGTAATCTTTTAGAGTTGCTGTGATTTCTGGCAGGTATGGAGTCCAATAACCAAAAGAAATTGTATTGCGATAGGAACCTGTAGGCGAGGCTAGGTAGGGTGGGTTGCGGTGGTGGCTGAATCGCATAAATGCGTTCATGCTCAGTAGAAATATTTTGTCGGGTTGCGAGTCAATGTATTCAAAGACTTTGTTGTAATCGGTTGTGTCTTCGATGGCGAGGGTTTTTAGTTCGCCTGTTGATGGATTGCGAACAATTTCTCCTGAAGTCGCATATGTGTATATGTTGAATAATGCGATAATCGCCAATACTGCATAAATTATTTTAGGGGGCAACGTAAACTTGAACTGCCCCATTAGGGGAATGGCAAGTACCGCTGCATAAAGCCAAAATCCACTTTCGACGCGGTAAACCAAGCGCCCGATATACATGAGATACGCCATTAACGAAAGAATTGCACCAAAAGAGCACCATAGATAAAAAAGTTTTTTCCGGTTGGTGCAGTATGCGATGATGCAGAATGTAAACCATGCCCAAAACATGGGGGATCGCAAAGAGTTCGATAGTGAGTTTAATAAACTGCGGGGGATTCTCCAAGATTCAATTTTATCTTTGTAAGGTGTGATTATGTCTGTATAGCGTTTGATGCTGTCAACGGAAAATACTTGCGTATCGTAAAAGTTCCAGTCTGTGAGCATGTGAAAATCGTTGCCACTCAGTCCGAATTCCTCGGCATCTTCGTAAACGGCATTTTGGTTGTAACTTTTGTTGTCGGCTAATGCGACTCGTGGCCCTTGAAATTTGTTGAAGGCTTCGTATTCGGGCGCTTTGTATATGCTTTGATCGAATGTGTGTAAGGCAAATGCAGATACAAATAAAATTACTAATCCGGTGATTGTTTTTTGCTTGTTTGCCCAACATTGCTTGAACATAAAAAGTAGGCAAATGCAGAAGAATGGCATGCCCATAAGAAACGCCTGCCAACGCATTACGGAACCCCATAGCATTAGTATTATGCCCAAAATAAACGGGGCTGCAGTTTGAAGTTTTTTCCAAACATCATTGCGAGCCCCGTCAGGGGCGTGGCAATCCATTATTTTTTTCTCCGAAATAACTCCATATGCAAACAAGAGCATTCCTGCCGCGCTCAAAATAGAGGCGCATTGCGTAAATTGCACTACAAGATAAAAATCACTTGCGAATAATGCCGTAAACAGCGTCGCGAGAATCGTTCCCCATCGTTCTCCACAACGTTGCAACAGTACGTAACTGATGACTGTAAATGAGAGGAATACTGAAAACATCTCACCGATGTAGTACCATCCGATTTTGGGGAACAGGTGGTACAAAGGCAACAGTGCGTATCCGTAAATGGCGTTTACGAAAATCAAGTGCGGATTATATTCTGTGCCAAGGGCTCCGGTGAGCCGGGCTGCCATAAAGTAATCATCGATGGCCCCAAATTTAAGGTCACCGAAGATAAGGCAAAGTGCGAGAAAGAATAGATTAATAGCAACTGAAAAAATGAGAGCTCTTTTTATTGGCATGTGGAAAATATATATTATATAATTGAAGTATAGGTATTATTGTAATGTCAAATGTAATCTACACCTTGATAAACAGGGAAACGCCCCTTTGCGACTTCGTGATAGAAGGAGAGGGGGAACTTGAGCTTTGCAAGATTGTAAAGACGTATTCGCTGTTGCCTTTTTGGTGCGAAAATATCGATTCGTGGGTGGCTGAAAGAAGTGCTGCGAAACATCGTGCCCATGTGAACCGAATCTTGGAACTGTGTGGCGGAAAAACGAAGAGTGGTTTTATTGCGCTGACACATTGTCTTTCGCTGACCGACACGCTTTGGGTCAAGAGCGAACGAGAGAATGTTACGTGGAAAGATGTAAACTTGTACGAGAATAAATTTGATGAGGTTATCTCGAAACTCTCGTTCGATGGAAATGGTTTGTTTGGAATGCAGATGACGACCACTTCTCCGGAACTTACAACGGATGGTGCTTATGATAAATGTTGGCTGAATGAACAGGACGGAATTCATCTTATTAAAACAGGAAGTTCTGGAGCAAGGAATGCTGGGCTAGAGCCTTATGGTGAAGTGCTCGCGAGCCAGGTCTTTGAAAAAATTTGCGATTCTGTGAAATATATTTTTAGAAGATTTGATGGTAGGGTTGTTTCGGATTGCAAACTTTTCACATGCCAGGAATTTGGTTATCGTCCGATAGCGTTGTTTTATAAGGAACGTTTGACGCTTCCACGATTGCTTGAAATTTACCGTGAGATGAATTACGAAGATGCGTTTAGGCGTATGGTTGTGGCGGATTGTATTACGCTCAATTCTGACCGGCATTTCGGAAATTTTGGATTCTTAGTGAAAAACGAAACATTCGAGCGAACTGCAATTAATCCATGCTTTGATTTTAATATGGCCTTTGTGCCGTTGTCTGAAGAGGGTTTTGATTTTGGCAAACGAGCTGATGGCTCGGAGTGCAATTTTGACGAATACCTTTCAAAACGGGGGCCTGTAATTGGTAGCGACTACGTAGCTCCAGCTCGCGCGATCTTGACTCCTGAAATCAAGAAATGCGTAGAAGAAATCCGCGAAACATCGCTGACAGTCCCTTGCGATGAACGATTTACCGAAAAAAGGCTCTTGCAGATGAACATGATAAAGAATGTGCAATGTGAGAGAATTTTGGGCTTTGACTCAAAGTGGAAATTCTAATTTAGTATGTCTAATCCATTGGTTTCTATTGTAGTTCCTGTTTACAATGCTGCGCAAACCCTTGAAAAGTGCGTTGGTAGTTTGACTACGCAGACTTTTGGCAAAATAGAGATTTTGCTTGTTAATAATGGATCTACTGATAATAGCTTAGATGTTTGCAAGAATTTTGCTGCTAAAGATTCTCGTATAAAAGTTATAGACCACTATGAAAAAGGGGTGTCTACGGCTCGTAATCGAGGAATTGAAGTCTCTTCTGGCGATTATGTAATGTTTGTAGATGCCGATGACTGGATTGATACGAATGTCTGTGAAGTTTTTGCAAATTTGAATTCAAAGTACAATTATGACTTGTTCTGTTTTTCTGCCCTGTATCGTAAGGAGAATAAGTCTGTAGAGTCCTTCTTATATGCAGAGAATGTTGATTTACTCAGTCCTGAGCAAAAAGAATCTCTTCAAATTAAGGTTCTTTCGCCACAAGCGCCAAAGTTGGATTATAAGGTGAATACGCGTTTTGCTGGTAGCGCATGCGGTAAGTTCTATAAACGAGAAATCTTGCAAAAAAACAATCTTCGTTTTGCTACAGAAACGACTATAAGCGAGGATTGCCTTTTTAATACATTGGCGTTAGATTATTTCTGTCGTATTGGTTATACAAAAGATTATTTCTATTATTATGAACAGCATGACGACTCGGCTCAAAATAGTTATCGTCCGAATAGCGATAAATATTTTGGTTTTGTAATAAATCAAATGCAAAAATGGCTAATGGCAACGCATAAAAGCCAAAGATTTATAGACGCAGCAAATTGCCTTTTTATTCATTATTTGTTTGGGATAATGAAAGAGGATGTATTTCATAAAAACAACAAACTTTCTTTTATTATACGAAAAAATCGTTTGAAAGAAATTTTATCATATAAAGTCTTTTATTACATTATCAATAGCGTAAATACGTTATATTTTTCTGCATCCGAACGAATTGTATTGTATCTGATGAAGAAAAAATGCTACTCTTTGTTGTCTCTTTTATTTTGGTTGTATTGTCGCAATGATTTTTAAAAAGGTGTAATATGCATAATCCTCTTATTTCTGTTGTTGTTCCCGTATACAATGTCGAACAATATATAAGAGAATGCGTTGACAGCATTGTTTCTCAAACATATTGTCATTTGGAAATTGTTCTTATTGATGATGGGTCTCTGGATAATTGCCCTGTGATTTGTGATGAATATGCAAAAAAAGATAGTCGCATCAAAGTGATTCATCAAAAAAATGGGGGACTTGCGAAGGCGAGAAATGTTGGTATTGAAAATTCAAGTGGAGAATATATAACATTTATTGATAGCGATGACTATATTGCTTCAAATTACATTGAAATATTGTATAGGGGAATAATAGAAAACAATGCCGACGTATCAATAGCTTCGTTTCGATCGTTTGAAAAAAATAATACCGCTGTTATTGAAGATTCTTCTTGCCAGTTTGCAACAATATCGAAAAAAAGATGTTTTGAAAATTACACGTCTATTTTTACAAATCCTTTTGTCTCTGCTTGGAATAAATTATACAAAAGAAATTTATTTTCAAATATAAGATTTCCAGAAGGGAAATTGTATGAAGATGCTTTTACGACGTATAAAATATTTGATGTCTCACAAAAAATTGTCTTCACTTCTTCTGTTCTCTATTTTTATCGATTAAACCCTGATAGTATTATGGGACAATCTTTTAGAAAGAAACATTTAGAAATGATAGACGCTTTTCGAAGCGGTTTCGATTATTTTGAAAAAAAAAATGAAAAAGACATATCAGAATTGTTTATTGCGCCATTGTTGATGCGTGAAATTTATTGCTGGTGGGGGGTAAAAAAACTTTTAAAAGATGATAATTTGGCGAAGAAAATATTAGACGATTATAAAAAAGATTCTAAAAATTTAGAATATACAAAGGATATAGGATTTATTTGGTTTTTGATATTCAAAATAATTGCATTTTGTCCGTGGCTATATGTTTGCTATAGAAAAATAAGCCCTAGTTATATGGGGGATAGAAAATGATTCCTAAGGTTATTCATTATTGTTGGTTTGGACACAAGCCCCTTCCTCCATTAGCTTTAAAATGTATTGCTTCTTGGAAAAAATATTTACCAGATTATGAGATAAAAGAGTGGAATGAACAAAATTTTGATGTTGCTCAAATTCCGTATGTAGAACAGGCTTATAAAAATAAAAAATATGCGTTTGTAAGTGATTTTGCTCGGTTCAAAATTATGTATGAATATGGAGGGGTATATTTTGATACCGATGTTGAAGTTATTAAACCATTAGATGATATTATAGAAAAAGGTTCCTTTTTGGGGATGGAGGCTGGAGAATCGGATGGTGCTTTATACTGTAATGTTGGTTTGGGATTTGCATGTGTTCCTAGATTAGGTTTGTGTAAAGAAATGATTGACTTGTATGGTTGTCTGAATTTTTATGAGGATGGTCGTTGTAATTTAAAGACTGTGGTTCAGTATTTTTCAGAGATTCTTATGAAAAAGGGAATTAGACTTTCTTTGGATATTGTAAAATATGAAAATGTATATATATATCCGCCAGAATTTTTTTGCCCCAAATCATACGAAAGTGGAAAAATTCGACTGACAGAAAATACTCGCACTATACATCATTATGCCGCATCATGGCATGGACCTAAAGAAATCCTTATGCGAATTTTAACTCGTTTTTTTGGGACAGAAAGAATTGTTGCTTTTTGGAAACGGTATATGAGTCTGTTTGGTAAATGAGTAATGTTATGAATGAAAAACATAAAATAGGCTTGGTAACATTGTATAGAGAAAATTATGGCTCTATCCTCCAGTGCTACTCTCTTAAGTTTTTTTTGAACTCATTAAACAATGAATGTGATGTATTATATTTGAAAGATGATGAGAATTTATTTCATCTTGATGTAATAAAAAGAAAAATAAGAACCTTAATAAATATTATCTTTAATCCTTCGTTTTTACGCTTTCTTTTTTTCAGCAAACTTGGTTTGAATAAAAGAAATTTGACTAAGGGATCTGAATCTAAAATGGATGTTTTTGTGGACTTATTTTTGCAACCAAAATGTGTTTTGTCTACTGATTTGAAAAAGAAAGAGTGGCTGAATCAGTATGATAACTTTGTCGTGGGAAGTGATCAAATATGGAATGTTTGCCATATTGTCAAACCGTTTTATTTTCTCCAATTTGCTCCAAGAAAAAAAAGGATTGCTGTAGCGGTTAGCTTTGGAATATCAAAGATTCCTTGGATTAATCAGAAAAATTTGCGAACAGCTTTGAATGGGTTTGATTTTATTTCTGTTCGAGAAGAAACGGGTGTTGAAATTGTAAAAAAGTATTCAAAAGCAAATGTTTGTCGTGTTGCAGATCCAACTTTTTTATATGATGCCGATGAATGGCGTGACATTGCTAAAAATACGAAACCGATTCAGAAAAAGTATATTCTTTTTCATTTTTTAAATGAACCAGAACAGGTTGCTGTTGAATCTGTGAAGTGGCTTTCCGAACATCTAGATTTAGATGTGGTTGCTGTTGGCTATTGGCATAAAGTGTTAAACACGGTTGATAGAATAAATTTAAAAGAGGAGGGACCTTTGGGATATGCGTCTCTAATAGACAACGCTGAATATATTTTAACGGATTCTTTTCATACGTGTTTATTTTCCATTAACTTTGAAAAAAAATTTTTTGTATTTAGCCGACGGTATGTTATGTTATCTCAAAATAGCAGAATTTATGATATGCTCAATCGGTTCGCTTTACAGGATCGATTGATTTCTGATATAGAAAATCTAAAAAATAAGTATTTGGAGAATCTTCCGAAACATGTGAAAAATATTATTGAAAAAGAGAGAGCTGATATACGCAATTTTGTAAAGAAGTCGATTCTGAAAAACTCGTAATTTTTTAAAGAGGTGCGATTTGAACTGTAATGTGGTAGAAAAAGGTTGTGTTAGTATTATTGTTCCCATTTATAATGTAGAACGTTTTTTGGATAAGCTGATTTTATCACTTATTCAGCAAACATATAAAAATTTAGAAATTATTCTGATTGATGATGGGTCACAAGATAACAGTGGCTCTATTTGTGATTGTTATGCGAAACAGGATAATCGGATTAAGGTTGTTCATAAGGAAAATGGAGGCGTAAGTAGTGCTAGAAATTTTGGCTTGGATATCTGTTCCGGGGAGTACATTTCTTTTATAGATGGAGATGATTGGGTAGAACCGGATTATATAGAGTATTTACTTTCTGTGATGAATTTTGCCAATGCAGATCTTGCGTTCTCGGATAAAAACTTTACAACACGAGATAGAACGCAAAATACTAAAGATTTTTATGAAGTATGGGATAGAGAGAAAACAGTGGCTTTGTTTCTCTATCCGGGAATTGCGATTGGTTGTTGGAATAAAATTTATAGAAGGAAATTTTTATGCGATCATGATATCCGATTTAAAATGCAACGTTCTGGAGAGGGAATGCATTTTATTGTGACTGCGGCTCAATACGCAAAAAATATTGGTGTTGGCCATCGCAAAATATATAATTATCGCCTCAATAATGAGAATAGCGCTGTTACAAAGTATAATTTAGATATGGGTATATATGCGCAAAAAAGTATTAATGCCATTTCTCGAGAACTAATTTTAAAAACGCCTGTTGTTTTGAATGCTGTGAATTGGCATATATGGAAAAATTATGGTTATATCCAATTTCTTATTGTTGCTACAGATTCCTTGAAAAAAAATAGGAATTTGTTTGACAGATGCCGTAAATACATGCTGTTGAAATTACCTTCTGTTTTGATTAAAAGTAAAGTTAGTTTGAAAATAAAGTTATTTATGGTGTTACAAACTTTTTTCCCCATATCTTGGGTGAAATTTCAAATAAAAGCATCGCAGGATGCTTTGAAAAAAGATGTTATGTTGTAGATGTCTGTTGAAGGTTTTGTATGGACAATCGTTTAGTTATTGCAAAAAACACGTTGTTTCTGTATTTTAGAATGCTGTTGACGATGTTTGTGTCGTTGTATGCAAGTCGTGTTGTTTTGCAAGTTTTGGGAATTAATGATTTCGGAATATTTCAGACGGTTGTTGGTGTTGTTGGTCTGATTTCATTTGCGAATAATGCTCTTTCTGCCGGCTCTTCTCGTTATTTGACTTTTGCTCTTGGAAAAGGAAATTTAGATGAACTGAAGAAAACTTTTTCATCTATTTTTCTAATTCATTTGGCTTTGGCTTTATTAGTTGCTATTGCTGCGGAAACTGTTGGATTGTGGTTTGTTTGCCATAATGCTGAGATTTTACCGGAAAGAATCGATGCCGCTGCTTTTGCATACCATTTTATTGTTGCTTCTGTTTTTTTGTCAATTACTCAAATTCCTTATACGGCGTGTATTATTTCTCATGAAAAAATGGCCGTTTTTGCATATGTTAGTGTTATAGAGGCTTTTTTAAAATTGTTTGTTGTTTATTTGCTTCAAATAGGGGATTTTGACAAGTTAAAAATGTATGCTGTTTTATTATGTATTGTGCAGTTGGGAATAACTTTTTCTTATAGGTTGTATTGCTTGAAAAATCTTCCTGAATCAAGAAGTCGATTTATTGTGGATGAGATAATTATAAAGAATGTATTAAAATATACTGGCTGGAATCTTCTGACTAATACGGCATCGGCTGTTGTTTTACATGGATCAACAGTAATGACCAATGTATTTTTTAATCCAAGTATAGTTGCTGCAAGAGCTATTGCTAATCAAGTGAATGACTCTGCTAATCAAGTTGTTCACAATTTTAGAAATGCAAGTAATCCGCAGATTGTAAAAAAATTCGCTGCAGAAGATTTTGAAGGAAGTAAGCAACTTTTACTTAGTTCTACGAAAATATCTTTTTATCTTATGCTCTTTTTATGTGTTCCAGTCTTTCTCGAAACAGAAATGATTCTAAAAATATGGTTAGGATTTGTTCCCGATTATTCAGCGGCTTTTTTGCGTATTGCGATAGTGACCAGTTTAATCCAGGTATTCAGTCATTCTTTTTATGCCGCCCTTTATGCAAAGGGGACTATTCGTGAGAATGCAATTTTTACATCCATAGTAAATTTCTTGATGTTTTCTGTTGTATATTTGCTTTTTAAGTTAGGTTTTTCGCCATTAGCTCTTGCTTGGAGTATTTTTATTGCAGAGTTTTTCTTGGCTGTATGTGTTAAATCGGTGCTGGTTGTAAAAATAGTTGGTTATAGGTGGAATGATATATTCGCTGTTTATATTCCTTGTATAAAGGTGTTTCTCGTAGCTATTCCAATACCGTTGCTTATGCTTCTTTTGTTAAACTCTATAAATATGAATGAAATTTTGCGATTCATTGTAATGATATTTTTTTCTCTTGCTTCTGTATTTTTTTCTATTTGGTCAATTGGTCTTAATACTGAACAAAGAAATTTTTTACGACAAATGTTTTTACGTTTTCGCCAATAACAAGATTATTTAGCTTCTTTTCTAAGTAAATAGCTTTCGTGTACCAAGTGACTTGACATTTTCCCCAGTTTTACGTTGAGATTGTTTAATCCAATGCTTTCTACGAGTGTTTTCTTGTCGCTAAAAAGGTCTGTTCCGAATCCTAGCCGATTTCTCTCAATGTCAAAATTCATTGAACTTAGAATCGTCGGGAACATGTCGATGTCCGAGAATGCTCTGTTTTCTTCTGATGTTGGCTTTTTTGATGAATTTATAAATATGTCAATCCATTTGCGGTTGGGGAAGTCTTTTACTAAACGTGTTCCCATAAATAGGTGATCTCCGAAGATTACAATGGATGTGTTTTGGTAGAAGGGTTTTGACTTTAATGAGTCTAGGAATTTGTTCAGTTCCCTGGATACGCAGCGAGCTGATGCTTTGAGAAGTTCGTCTTTGTTGTTTTCGTCGTTGGCTTTTATGCAATCAGGGTCGTATAGTCCATGGGGGGAATGGGTGTCGATGGTAAAGAATGTTAGTGAGAATGGCTCAGATAGAGTGTCAAGAATTTGTGTTGCAAATTTAAAGGATTCTTTATCTTGAACATTTTTCCAGCCTTGTTTTACCATATAATCTTCAACATCTAAGTTCATTCGTTCTATCAAATCATCAGGGCCGTAGATTTCGTCCATCTTGTGATCTGTCACGAAATTTCGAAATTCTTTGTAACATCCAGGATTTCCTTGGAAGAATATTTGTCTATACCCGTTTTCGTTTAGAATTTTATAAATGCTTTTGTAATGGTGCAGTATGGGAGTTTTTTGGTAGTTGATGACGTATGGGATTCCCAAAGAACGTGTGTGCATTGCTGCAAAGGTCGCTCCTGAACCATACGATTCAATTCCGCCTCCAATGGAATTTTTATTTCTACCAAAGTTGATGTTTTGTTGTGCTAGTTGGGTAATTTCTGGAATGAGGTTCGTATCCTGATTACCCCCATGTTCTTTGTCGGAGAATGTTGTTTCCATGGATTCTAGATAAATTAGAATTAAGTTTCGCTTTTGTTCTGGGGGCGTAATTTTGACTGAATCAGGATTGACGTAGTTTTCAACAAAAAATTTTGAATATGATGCGCTTTTCTCGGGTTCGTTTTTTAGGATGTGTATGTAATCAGATACGGGAATATCGCTGATAAAAAGCGCAATGGTAGCGGCAAAATAAGCACCGATGAAAATTAGTCTTTTTTTAGTATTGCTAAAAAGGGCGTATAGGAAAATGGTTAGGACTGCAGTTATTATAAGTGCTTGGGGTATTGTTGTTGACAAGTACTGCTTAATCATTGAATAGGCGAAGTCATCGAATGGCTCTTGTAGGGTAAGCATCACTACATTTGCGTCTCTAAGCGGGAATGTGTTTAACGCCCAATAGATGCCAGCCCTAAAATGGATTGCAAAGAAGAGTAGAAGGACTATGAGGGGTATGTGTGATGGTTTGAAATAGTCTTTTTTTTGGAATTGTTTTGTTTTCCAGTTTATTGCGATGAGCCCTAAGATGGCTAATATGAATGTTGGCGATACAGAAAATGGTGTGATTTCAAAAAAATAGTGTTCTGCTATAAAAAAGAGACACGCAACTATTGCGACTGTTTTTACGGCAAAAATGATTATGTTCTTTATTCTGCAGTTTTGCATGTTTTGTAATATAGATTAAAAGCCGTTTTGTGGCGAACCTGTGGGTGTTGACAATGATTGTTTTCTGAATCATATTTGATAGTGAACGAATGTTCTAGTACTCTAAATTTCAAATGTGGCGGTTTTATGATTGTCTGCAGGGAGATGATGATGTTGAAATGGAAAATATTGACGAGTGTACTAACATCCTATATGTTTGTTAGTGTGGATGTCAAATTCTAAAACAACTTGTCGATGCAGGGCAAATCGTAAGGGTGGCGCGAGGTTTATATCAGCCTAACTGATATGGCAAAACACAAGAATGCTGAATGGACTCAGTTGTGCTGTTTTCATGTTCAAAATGCAATATTCCCGAACGGGAAAATTTTGCTTGCTTATACCGGTTAATTTTTGAAAATATTGCACCTCTTGCTTATATTAAAATTTTGAATTATATTATAGGTGTATTGAAATTTTTGAGGTGAAAATGCAAGTTGTGTACGCAGATAGGGAATTGGCTCGCTGTGCAGGTCAATGGGCTTGTGATTTGGACCATCCGTATCGTCTTATTTTCAAACCGGTTATGAATAGTGACGGAAATGTTATCGGATTGATTGTTGAACAAACTGTTTCTATTCTAGAAATTGTAGATTATCATGAGTAGGAGTATTTATGCAGGTTTATAGATGTGATGAATTAGCTGTAGTGACGCCGCCTGGGCGGCATCTTGCTGAAAAAATTGAAGAAATGGGCCTTGATGCCAATGATTTGGCAGCACGCATGGGCTACACGCCCAAGGCGGTGAATGACATTTTGCAGGGAAATTGCCGAATCACGCCCGAATCGGCCCTTTCTCTTGAAATGGTTACGGAAATACCTGCTGGGTTTTGGTTGCGTAGTCAGATGGCTTACGACGAATTTCTTTCGCGTGAGAAAATTAAGGCCTCGCTTATGGATCAGTCCCTTTGGAAAAAGTCGTTTCCGGAGGAGCTTGATGTTCGCAATTGGGTCCGCAAGGGTACTGATAAAGCGGATGATAAATCTTTAATGCCGCTTTTGAAATTCTTTGCGGTGGCATCCCCGAAGGCTTGGGATGGCTACTATAAGAAAGCTCAGTTGAAGGTGGCGTTCCGTATTTCGCTTGCGGAGGTCAAGGATCCGTATGCGACTTCGGCGTGGATTCGCCGTGGCGAGATTCTTTCGGACCAAGATCCGATGGAAAAGCTGGGGCAACCTGCGGTTCGTAAAAAACTTAAGGCGGCGCTTCCCGAAATTATTGCGTTTGCGGCTGCAAATAAGAAATTGCCAAAGCGCGAAAAGCGAATCACTTATTGGACGCCTGAGGCGGAAGTGGTTGACGATTGCATGACGGGTTTGCAGGAGCTTTGCCGCAAGATTGGTATTCGCGTGCTGTTTGTGCAGAATTTCAAGAGCTCGCCGATTCACGGCATGTATCGTTGGTACAAGGATGTTCCGCTAATCCAGTTGCATGACCGCTTTAAAAAGCGTGAAACGATGTGGTTCACGTTTTTCCATGAACTTGCGCATGTGCTTTACCATGGCAAGAAGGGAATCTGTTTGCAAAATATCGAAATTACGCACCACCACCCTGAAAAAGAGGATGAGGCCAACTGCTTCGCGCAGAAGTGCATGATGGAGGCGGGTTTCGAGGTGTAGAATGTAGTCTTGGGGACTCGCAGTTTTTGAATGCTGCGAATCTTGATGACTGCGTTTCTGATAAAGTTGTCCCTAGAACGTCCGCTTGCGTACAACGTATTGCGGCGACTGGTTGATGCTGATGTAGATGCGGCCTACATATTCACCGATGAGTCCGAGCAATAGCATAATCATGCCGCCTATGAAGAGGATGGTGGCGAGCATGCTGGTGTAGCCGAGGGGTACTGCAGGGAACATCAGTTTCTTGTAGATGACAAAGAGGCCTGCAGCAAAGCCGAGGATTGCGCAGAATAAACCGATGAAGGTTGCGGCGCGAAGCGGCTTTACGGAGAATGCGGTGAAGCCGTTAATCCAAAGTCCGAGAAGTCCTGCGATGGTGTAGCCGGATTCACCTTCGAGGCGGCGGCGGTGCTGGACTTCGACGTTGCCTAGATTTTTGGTTGCGCGGAATACAAGGCCGCTGATGTAGGCAAACGGGTGGGGGTAGCGCACGATTTCATCGACGATGAACTTGCGCATGATGAAAAAGCTTGTGGTGCGCAGTGTTTTGGGCTGCCCGATGATTGCTTCGGCCATTTTCTTGTTGACCCATGTTCCGAAGCGGCGGAATAAATGTTGTTTGGCGTGCTTGTAGTAACCGTAAACGACGTCATAGCCTTCTTCTAGCTTGTCTACAAGTTTGAAGGATTCGCTGGCGGGTGTTTGGCCGTCGTCGTCGAGGCTGATGATGTAATCGCCTGTTGCCTGGGCGTAGCCTGCCATGAGGGCGGAGTGCTGCCCGAAATTCTTGGCGAGGCAGATTCCTTTAATGCGCGAATCGGCTGCGGCAAGGCGTTCGATAACGCTCCAAACGTTGTCTGGGCTGCAATCGTTTACGAGAACAATTTCGTAGTTGGTGCCGGGGCGGGTTGCCACGGTGTCATAGATTTCTTTAACGACTGTTTCAATCGTATTTTCGCTACGGTAACAGGGGATTACAAAAGAGAGTTTCATCTAGAACCTTTGTTGAACGGATTCCCACTTGTTGCTTTGGGCTGACTTTGCGGCGGCTTGCATCATGGCGAGGCCTTCGAGCGATGTGCGGATGCCGCATACGTACTGGCTTGTAAAGCTGCCTTTGGCGAAATATTGCCCGAGGCAATCGGCGATGTCTTTGTAGTAGTTCGCGAATGCTTCGATGAATCCGGCGGGGTGGCCTGCCTTGAATCGGTTGTAGCGCTGTTGGTTTGCAATTTTTACATCACCGGTGCGGTCGCGGAGGCTTACGTTTCCGCGGAGGTCACATGTCTTGAGCGTTTCGGGTTCCAGTTGGAACCATTCGGCGCTGCCTTCGCTGCCGTAAACGCGGATGCGGAGGCCGTTACGGTTGCCGAGTGCGGTTTTGCTGAACCAAATTTGGGCGCGGACGTTGTTCGTGTACTGCGCCAGTGCTCCAACGTTATCTACAATTTGCGGGAAAAGTCCAAATGTGGCTTGGTCGGCGACGATGTGTTCGGGGCGTTCGCCGGTTAAAAAGTAAATCATGTTGTGCAGGTGACTCCCGAGGTCTAGGGAAATTTTCGGGATCACGGTGTCTTTGAGTCGCCAACTTTGCGGTTTGGGGGGCTCGTTGTTGGCACCCAGGCGCATAAAGCCTTCTTGCGGCATTTCGACTTGCACTTGCTGGATTTTTCCGAGTTTACCATCGGCGATGAATTGCTTGAGTTCGCGCACCATCGGGTAACCGGTGTAGTTGTATGTAGTGCAGAAGAAACCTTTGGTTTCGGCAACTGCTTTGGCGATTTCTTCGCCTTCGGCAACGCTAGTTGCAAGCGATTTTTCGCAAATGACAGGGAAGCCTGCCTTGAGGGCGTCGATGACAATGTCTTTGTGCAAATCGGTTGGGGCGAGGACCACGACAGCATCGAGTTTGCCTTTTTCGGCATTGAGCAAATCGCGGTAATTTGCATAGGTGCGCTCGGGGGCTACTCCCCAAGTTTTAGCCGTCTGCTGGTTTGTTTCTGTGTGGGTGCTGAAAGCACCTGCAACAAGTTCAAAATGTCCGTCCATTTGGCTTGCTGCCTTGTGGACTTCGCCAATGGCGGAATTTATGCCGCCCCCGATAAATGCAATTTGGTAAGGTTCCTTCTTCATATTATGGAATATAGGATATTTCTTTTTGATTAGATGGCGGATGTGGTCCGCCATGGTGTTTTTAGTTGTCATTCCGGGCTTGACCCGGAATCTCCTTTATTCTACTATGATTTTCGCTAGTTCGACCATTCTTGCTGTTTTGTCTTGCATTTCGGCTAGCGAATTGAACTTGAAGAATACAATACCTGCTTTGTATGTAAGCTTGTCTGTGATGATTTCGCCGGGCTTGTACCACAAGAATTTTTCGATGATGTTCCCTTGGATTTCTGGTGCAAAAGTGACGTCGCGAACTATTCCTTTAATGGTTGCTCCGCATTTCGAGCTGTCGCCGGCTTGGCAATCTGCCATGATGCAGTGGCGTAGCCAAAAGCCTTGTGTCGGAACATCAACGATGCTGGAAATGTCCATGCCGGTTTCGGCCATCACGATGAATTTCGGGTAGTCGACACCTGTCGAGTACTTTACGAATTTGATGTAAAGGTCGCCAGGCGAGCGGCGACAAATTTCAATGATGACAGGCGTGCCGTCAGCTTGTTCGATGTACTGTATGTGCAAAATACCATCGACGAGGTTGAGTTCGCGGGCGATGCGCTCGCTGTAATCGCGGAGTTTTGCGAGAGTTTCGCCGTTAGATGTGCTTGGCGAGTTTGCGCCCGAGACCATGTACTTGTTGATATAGTATTGTTCGTTGTCGGCAAATGCGAATGCAACTTTGCCTTTTACGAGCATGGCGGAAAATCCGTGGTTTGTGCCTTCGACAAATTCTTCGACCACGATGTGGTCTTGCCGAGTGCGGCTTGTGGCGTCGCGGTAGGCTTCATACGCTTCTTCGGGCGTGCATGCGCGGTGGATGCCTTTGCCTCCTGTGAGATCGACCGGCTTCACGATGATGGGGAAGGAGAGGGCGTTGTTGCCTGTAATGGCCGCTTCGAATTCGGCGGTATTTCGGATAACAACTGTGCGCGGCGTCGGGATGCCAAGGCGTGTTGCCAAGGCGCGGTATTTGTCCTTGTGGTGAATTTCAAGGCTTGTCGCGTAACTGTCGTGGCCTGGTAATCCTAGCTTTTCGCAAACGTAGACTGTAGAAAGTAACGCAAAATCATTGCATCCAGAACAAACTGCTTGTACCCCTTCGGACCGCGCGAGTTCGAGCATAGCTTCTTTATTGCTAAAATCTTCAAATACCGTCTTGTCGGCATGGGGGTGGCCAAGTCCTTCGCGGTTGTTGCCTGTAGTTATCACATACCAACCGAGTTCCTGAGCTGCTTTAATTAGCGGAATTTCGGCATGGCTGCCACCTAACAGCAAAAGTTTCTTTTGTTGATTGCTTTGCTCCATTTTATTTCGCTTGTAATGACGTGTGTGTTCTTTTTACTTCCCGAAAAATTCCTTGACCTTGCTGCATACAAATTCGAGATCTTCGGGTTTTAGACCATAGAACATGGGGAGGCGCAAAAGGCGGTCGCTTTCTTTAGTGGTGTAAATGTCTTCGCCATGGAATCGTCCAAAGCGTTTGCCTGCTGGGGCGTTATGCAGCGGCACGTAGTGGAATACAGCAAGGATTCCATTCTTGACTAAGTGCGCGATGAGTGCGGTGCGTGTTTTGAGGTCTGCGACCTTCAGGTAGAACATGTGCGCGTTGTGCGTGCATTCTGCCGGAATGTACGGCAGCTGCAAATCGCCTGCGTCTTCGAGCGGTTGCAAACGTTCACGGTAGGCGTTCCAGCTTGCCATGCGGTTGTCGTAAATCTTTTGTGCGTTTTCGAGTTCCGCGTAAAGGTAGGCGGCGTTCAGTTCGCTAGGCAAATAGCTGGAACCGAGTTCTACCCATGTGTACTTGTCGACTTCGCCACGGTGGAACTGCACGCGGTTCGTGCCCTTCTCGCGGATGATTTCGGCATGGTCGGCGTATTTTTTATCGGTAATGAGAATGGCTCCGCCTTCTCCCATGCTGTAGTTCTTGGTCTCGTGATAGCTGTAGCAGCCAAAGTCACCGAGCGCTCCGAGTGAACGTCCTTTGTATGTAGACATCATGCCTTGTGCGGCATCTTCGATGACGAATAAATTGTGGCGGCGGGCGATGGCGTTGATTGTATCCATTTCGCAGGCGACACCGGCGTAATGCACGGGAACAATGGCGCGGGTCTTTTCGGTAATCGCGTCTTCGATTTTCTTTTCGTCGATGTTCATCGTGTCAGGGCGGATGTCTACGAATACGCATTTGGCGCCACGCATGGCGAATGCATCTGCCGTGGAGACGAATGTGAACGAGGGCATAATGACTTCGTCGCCGGGCTGAATCCCGCACAAAAGTGCCGACATTTCGAGTGCGTGTGTGCAACTTGTGGTAAGCAGTGCTCGTGCGGCTCCAGTTTTCTGTTCTAGCCAAGCATGGCATTTCTGGTTGAATTGCCCGTCACCGCAAATTCGGCCGCTTTCGACGGCTTTACGGACATATTCAATTTCTGGGCCAACAAATGGTGGCTGATTAAATGGAATTTTCATAACTCTATATTTATAATTATTTACATGAGAAATGCATAATTTCTCAAAAAAAAATGCGAAATGCTGTTTTCGCGTTACGGTGCGAAAGGCTATTTGCTTTTATTCACCGGCTTTTGTGATTGGTGTTTCCGTTGTGCTCAATCTGCGGAAACTCGGAATCAAGGAGGCGAGACAGTTGGTTGCATCGTCTGTGGATGCCCAGTATTTCATGTCGTGTGGCGGGTTCAATTTATAGTTGACGAACCACTTTTTGCCTTTTTCGCAGTCGTTCAATGGAACGTTTGCTGCTGCGGTCCAGTTATGCACGGTTTGGTCTGCATCGTATTCGAAATTCGTGGTGCTCGCCTTGCCGGTGGAGTTGCCCGCGGGGGATTTGTAACCGATGTTGAACCAGGTCCCGCCTTGAGTGCGTTCATGGATGTAGGCTTCTTGCATTTTGATGTAAGTCCCTGCGGCCACGGTGATTTCGGAGGCTTTTGATTTTGCCATAAAACCGAACAGTTTTGGAACGGCGACCGCGGCGATGGTGCCCATGATTACGATTGTAACCATCAGTTCAATAAGGGAAAATCCTTGCTTTTTCATGGTACTCCCCTGCTAAGCATTGCCATAAAAATAAGATATTTTTTGACAAAAAAATAGCACTATCTTTTTAAGATAGCGCTATTAGTGGGGCCTCCCGGACTTGAACCGGGAACCAACGGGTTATGAGTCCGCTGCTCTGCCCTGTCCCGCGTAGATACTGGGTTTTCGATTAACGTCTCACAAAAAGCTCACAATTTAAAACCCTGTTTTTGCCTTAAAAAGCCCACTTTTTGTGACCTGGTTTTGAGCTTTTTGCTCATCCCCAGACGTCAAAAATTTACAAAAAATTAACAGGTTGAACCAGGGGGTAAAGACCGTCAAAAATTTTTTTTTACGGCCATTGACAAACCTAACTAAATTAGGTATATTAAGTAGTGAACAAAAGAGCACTAAAACTGTTTAAAAATGACCATAATGTTGACTAGAAATTTGATGATTCCAGACGGGAAAAAACGACTTTCGATTCAATCCATCGAGGCTCGCCAAACGGCGAGCCTCTCTTTTTTTGAGAGGTAAAACCATGAGCTACGACTACCATGAAAACATCAAGGACGACTGCGTGACGGCCATCAAGGAATACCTTGGGTATCACGACGTGAAGGGAATGTCCAAGGAAACGCTGAAAGAAAAATTCCGCGATGCGTTTTGGGTTGACGATTCTGTTACTGGCAACGCTTCGGGTTCCTATACGTTCTCCAGCTATGACGCTGAACAAAACATCGCGGGAAACTGGGACTTGCTTGGCGAGGCCATGACCGAGTTCTGCTGCGAGTGCAACGCCATCGAGAAAGGCGCTGAATGGGCGGACGTGACGATTCGCTGCTACCTGCTTGACGAGGGCATTGAAAAGGCGATGGAGGAACTGGAAGAAGAAATCGAAAAAGCGATTGAAGAAGAACCCGAAGATGAAAGCGCGGAGGCATAGCGATGGAAAGGGCGAATGTGAAAGAACAGCTTGAACGGATGATGAACGAGTTCAATCAGAAATCCGACGAACTTCAAAAGATGGCTGAGAAAAGCGTCAACGGAACCATGGAAAGGTACACGCTGGCGCAGGCCGACACCGCAGCTGCGAAGCTGCTCGCGCTCAAGGAAGTCGCCTTGAGGCTTGGCTTCGCTGTTGTTTACGATGCAATTCAAAACAAGTGGACTCTAACCTAAAGGAAAAAAACAATGAAGATAAAAGCATACCTCATCGACGTTATCAACGAGACCCATAAGGCGGTCGAAATTGAAAACAAGCTCGCGGACTATTACCGCGAATTGCAGTGTACCGTGATTGACATTCAGGAACGGAAAATCGGCAAGAAGGTCTTCGACATTATCTGCGACGATGAAGGTCTTTTCAAGGAGCCTGCGAAAATCAGTGCCATCGACAATCTCGGTTCGCCTATGTTTGTCGGCAATCTCCTGGTCGTAAAAAATAAGGACGGAGAGACTACCACATTGAGCGACGAAGATGTATATTACGTTTCCGAACATGTGGAAAACCTTTGTACCAAGCTGTTTCCGAAAGGCTACCCGATGCTGACGCAGGTCGAATATTGCTAGGAGGGCTGAACATGAATTTGAAAATCGGAGACAAGATTGAAATTCTCGAAATGGTAGGCGAACCCCAGTACACGGGAAAGGTCGGAGTCGTTGATTTTATTGACGACGCTGGTCAAGTGCATGGAAGCTGGGGAGGCTTGGCCGTCCAACCTGAACGCGACAAAGTTCGGCTGCTGGAGGGGTGACGATGGCGGAAGGACAGCTGGATTTCTTTTCCATCCTGGATTCCGCAAGCGAAGCGAACAACGCAAGGCCATGGTGTAAATCATGGCTTTGCGCCCGTAAGAACGATTGCGGAGTCTATGTGGAGAATGTGCAGACATTCAGGCAGGGAGAGGGCTACAGGCGCTATGTGGAGCTGAAATGCGCCCTCGACTATCCGAAAGTCTATTACGCTTGCAGCATCCAGGACAGAATTTCCGGGCGCGGCTCGCCGCTAGATGCCGATGGAGATTACTGCTTCGACGTGTTCGACGGAATCGCGGACGTGGAGAAGAAGGTACGCGGCTATCTGACGCGCTGTGCGTCGGGCTACGAGGTGAACCGTTCCTGGATAGATGGCGTGGTGAACATGCTCAAGAACAGCTTGCAGCAATAGTGCAAAAGCTATTTTTAAAGCGAGGCAAACAATGAATTACAGAACTCTGTGCAGCTTTTACAAGGGCGAGAAGGAATGTCCCTTTGAAGCTGGGAATGGAAACGCTGGGAAATTTTGGATGGCGGAACGGTTCGTCTGTGAGGAATACGCGCAGACCGTCGAGAA
Source organism: Fibrobacter sp. UWB11 (assembly GCF_900143015.1). Lineage (NCBI taxonomy): Bacteria > Pseudomonadati > Fibrobacterota > Fibrobacteria > Fibrobacterales > Fibrobacteraceae > Fibrobacter > Fibrobacter sp. UWB11. The sequence continues at coordinate 21,975 of NZ_FSRT01000001.1, forward strand.
GCAGGTCAAGACGGATTTCTTCCGCATGGTTGCAGCCTACATTTCCAAATGGGCGCCCTACGATTATCCCGACCTGATACGCGACTACCTGTCGAAGTCCGATGCCGATGAAAAAATCAAGGCTCAAGTGAAAGCGATGTATCTCTAGTCTTAGGCGGCAGTAGGAGCCGCCTTCGGTCTCTTTTTTGCACAAAATATGATTTGTTCACTTGAAAAAATCCGATTTTTACTATCTTTGCGCTCGGAGCCTTAGCTCAATCGGTTAGAGCGTCGGACTCATAAAAATTGTGGCACCAGCTTGAAAGAGTTGGATGCGAATGGGAAGAAATCGGTGAAACCTAACCAGCGGCAACGCTGCACGGCAACGCCGAGCCGAGCCAGGGGTACACTCCTGGAAGGTGTAGAGACTAGCGGAGCAGTAGAGCCTGCTTAATGACCGCACAAGCCTCCCACGTCTAAACCCGCAAGGGCATGGCGAAGACATAGTCCACGGAGGTGCGAAAGCATCACAAACGTAAACCCGTTGGTTCCCGGTTCAAGTCCGGGAGGCTCCACGAAAGAGGATGAGTTGGAAAACTCACCCTCTTTTTGTTTATCTTTAGGGTTGACCGAATCGGTTATTGGTGTTATATTATAAATAACCGATTCGGTTATTTCGTTGAAAGGCAGGGATCAAAGTGGAAAAATTTTTGGCGCTGACGGAAGAAAAGAAAATGACGATCCTGAACGCAGCACTTCAGTGCTTCGGAAAATTTGGTTATGAAAAAGCATCCGTCAATGATATTGCAGTGGCTGCTCATATCTCCAAGGCATCCATGTTTCAGTATTTCGGAAGCAAAAAACAGCTCTATATTTATCTGCTGGAATACTGTAAAAAGGTCATTGAAGAAATATTTGAAAAAGCACATCTGGATTCCAAAACGGATTTGTTCGACAGGATCCTGGCATCCAGCCGCATGGAAATGGAGAGCTTCCAAAATCAGCCCTTCACCCTGCAGTTTATTACCAGCGTCTGGGAAGAAACTTCTCCCGAAGTAGCCGATGCGCTGGTGATTCTGACAGAGGAAGCCTGCAGCTTCAGAAACGATATGGTTCTTCGGGAGGAGGACGCTTTGAAATTCAAAAACCCGGAGGATGCCCGGCCGGTATTTCAGATGCTGCTTCTGATGGGCGAGGGATATGCGGCCCGGTACCGTGGGGCAAATGCTTTTGACTTTGAGACCGTCATGGATGATTTTGAGAAGAACATCGCAATTCTGCGGAAAAATTTTTATAAGGAGGAGTATCTGAAATGAGCGAGCCAATCATTGTTTTGGAAAAGCTGACCAAGCACTATGGGAAACATCGGGGAATTGACGGACTTAGCTTCTCTGTTGACCAGGGCGAGTTTTTCGGCTTCATTGGCCCAAACGGTGCGGGAAAATCCACCACCATCCGCACCCTGATGGGCCTGATCCATCCCAGCGGCGGCAGCGCATCTATTTTCGGCCTGGACTGCCAGACCAAGGCCAGTGTCATTGCCAGAGATGTGGGCTATCTTCCCAGCGAAAACAGCTATTATGAAAACATGAAGGTGCGGGAACTGCTGCAATACAGCGCAGACCTGTACGGCATGAATTGCGAAACGAAAATGTATGAGCTCTCCGAGCGCCTCAATCTGGATCTGACCCGGAAAATCGCAGACCTGTCTCTGGGCAACAAGAAGAAGGTGGGGATCGTGTCTGCCGTCATGACCTCGCCCAAGCTGCTGATCATGGACGAACCCACCAGCGGCTTAGACCCGTTGATCCAGCAGGCTTTCTACGATATTCTGAAGGAGGAGAACAGCCGGGGAACCACCATTTTCTTCTCCTCCCATGTCCTCAGTGAGGTGCAGAAGCTGTGTGACCGGGTGGCGATCTTAAAAGAGGGCAAGCTCGTGGGCATTCAGTCCATCCGAGAGCTGCGGGAAAGCGGCTATAAAAAGGTCAGCCTTACCGCTGAAACGGCCATCCCCCGTGAGTTCTGGGGCCTGCCCGGCATTGCCAACTACACCGAGAGTCCTGACAAGACCTCTGTTTCCTTTGTGTATAACGGCAATATCACGGCGATCATTGACAAGCTTCACCTGCTGCATTTGGACGATGTGCTTTTGGAAGAACCCTCTTTGGAGGAGATCTTCCTGCACTACTATGCGTAAGGAGGTGTCAGGCATGGTCATTTTGAAATATGAACTGAGAAGGCATCGAACCTATATCCTGGGCTGGGCCATCGCCTTGGCTGCGTGCATCTTTTTCATGACACCGACTTATTACAGCTTTCTGGATGCGGCCTCCGTGGAACTCTTTGAAACCATGGGCACCACGGACTTTTACAGGAGCGTCGGCGTATCGATGGAATACCTGACCTCTCCGCTGGGTATTTACGGGTTCCTGACCAGCTTTTTCATGATTGCCTCCGGCGTTTTCGGGATGCACTTCGGCATTTCCATTCACACCAGAGAATGTACGGAAGGAACCTCGGAATACCTGTTTACAAAGCCCTTTCCCCGGAAAGCAATTTATTGGGCAAAGGCATGGACGGTGTTTGTCGGCGTGGCGATCGTGGGTGCGGCGTATCTGCTGGCTTCCCTTTTCGCCATGGCAACATTCCGTTCCGGAACTCCTTGGGGAGAGTTTTTCCTGATTGCCCTGTCCCTGACCCTTGTGACGCTGTTCTTCGCTGCAATGGGGCTGATGGTGGGAGTTTTGTTTTCCCGCAACCGCAGTCCGCTGCTGACTGCCGGTTTGGTTGTGTTCGTTGAGTATTGCATTACCAGCTTCTCCAACATCGTCAGTAACCGGGCTATCAGTTTTCTGTCTCCCTACTCGTTCTTCGGAGCCGCCGAGATCTCCAAAGCCGGCTTCTATGACCTCCGGTATCTTGGGTGGTGCGTGCTGCTGTTTGCCTTGTTTTTGGTGCTTTCTTACGGTGTCTTTCTGAAAAAAGACATTCAGTTCCGCAGCTAAGGAGGTGTGAACATGAAAACATTGATTAAAAATGAATTCCGCCAAACCAGAAGACTTTTGCTGATCTGGCTGGGAATCATGCTGCTTCTGTGCGGTTTCTGCTATTTTGAGCTTCTGTCCCTACGGGACAGTCTGGATGAAATGGCAGCGATGGTCAGCCAATTTCCGAGACTGATCATGATCATGTTCGGAGTCAAAGGCGACTTGACGACATCCACCGGCTGGTATGTGTGCATCTATTTCTGGGAGGGACTGCTGGCGTTTCCTTATGCCATGTCTTTGGGACTGTCCTGTGTGGCAAGGGAAAAGAAATTCGGAACATCGGAATACCTGTTCACAAAGCCTGTGAAGCGGAAAACCATTGTTCTGGCGAAGGTGATCGTTTCGGCAGTGAACCTGCTGGTGTTCGCCCTGTTCAGCGGCGTGTGTAATTATTTCACGATCGTTCTTCCTTTGGGCGGTCTGGATCAGCCGGGAGCGGTGCTTTCCACAACGATGGGAATGTTCTTTACCCAGACTCTCTTTTTTGCCCTGGGTCTGCTGTTTTCCAGTGTGCTTCGATCCTATAAGGCTGCGGTGCGGACAGGAACAATTTCCATGCTGGCTGCCTATGGGTTGGCCTTTACTGCCGAGTACACAGGAAATCATTTCCTGGACTACCTGACCCCATTGCGTTATTTTGATGTGTACGAGGTAGCACTGCACGGTTTCCACCTTCCCTATCTCGTCTTAACGATCGTTGTGGCAGGTATTTGTGTCGCAGCTGCCCTGGATCAGTGGAAACGGCGGGAATTGTGATGTTACATGAATCGTGTATCTTGAAAACAGCAGCTAACGATATATGGAGGAAATATTTATGTTACGGCCAAAAGAAATAGTATGTAAATGGGTAGATGCCTTTAACAACCATGATGTAGAGGCAATTATGAGCTTGTACCATGATAACGCAACCAATCATCAGGTGACCAATGATCCCGTGATTGGGATAGATGCAATCCGTGAAATGTTTACAGCAGAATTTGCCACTGCCGATATGACTGCCATTGTAGAGAATATCTTTGAAGATGGACAGTGGGCGATTTTAGAATGGAAGGACCCTCTGGGACTGCGGGGATGCGGCTTCTTCCATGTTGTGAATGGTAAAATTCTGTTTCAGAGAGGATATTGGGATAAGCTGTCTTTTCTGAAGCAGCATAATTTGCCTATTGAATCGTTGTGAAAAGGTGAACAGAGCACGAAGTTGAAGGAAGGGCGAAAATGGAGCGAGGAAGAATTATTGTAATTACAGGCCCTCCGGGAACTGGAAAATCGACAGTATGGATGCCATGGAAGGAATATTCTTCTTCGTCGATGCGGGCGGCTTCCTGAAGCCAAACATACAGGTCGTTGCTCTCTGGGTTACAAGGAAGCTCTGAACCACGCCTCTGACGATACAATGCGTACAAGAGAAAAGAGGGAAAGACCGCTGACAGCATTAAAAAAGATGCAATTTTTTCACAGCATACTTTCCGAACCATGTGTGGTGTATGGCACCGCATTTCTCAGCAACACAATATACCAAGTTCGAGGCGGAGAGTCTATTGAAATAAAAAAATCCGAGGAAGAGAATATCTCTCTGCCTCGGATTTTTCGTTTCATCCCTCAATCGGCTGGTGTAGTACCTTCAATTTCAAGATGTCCCTGTGCGGACACGCCCTTCGGTTGTCGCTTTTGATTACAGCAAAAAAATGATAGAATTGGCTAAAAGACGGCAATCACAATATGCAAAACAAATTGAATTTTGTGTGGCGGATGCGACCGATAGAAAAAGTATATTAGAATTAAAAAGAAATCGAGCCTTTACGAAAGCAGTTTCTAATATGGCAATTATGGATATTACGGATATTGAACCACTTCTTATGGCTGTTTATGAACTGTTGCAGGAAAGCGGAATTTTTGTCTTTGCAACGCAACACCCTTGTTTTGTCACGTTGACTGAAAAATATATGACACCGCACAGTTACTATGATATAGCGATTGAAGGGCAACCGAAAGAGCAGATTTATTATCATCGTTCCATACAAGGTATATATGGATAAAGACTTGGAAAAGCTCATGGAAAAATATAACGTTCCATGCAAAGTCAAGAAAGTCAAAAAGCAAACTTTAGACTTGAATCCTCAAGATAAAGTCATTGACTGCGATTATGTTGACCCGGCTGGTTTTCCCCATTGGGACAAAGATTAAATCTTGAATGTCATAAAGGCCCTTTATGCTAAAGAAATTTCTTTCAGTGTATCTCCTTTTATCTGCTTGTCTTTATGCAACGGATTATGAGTGCATAGAGCTTTATGGAGATTATAGAGTTGTAATTGAAGGGACTAAAAATACAGCGAATCAAGTCAGTACAAAACGTTATTCAAGCTATAAATCCTGCAATCGTGATTTGGAAAATTACCTAAATGGTAAAAAGACTCCTATCGCATACGAGTGCATAGAACTTTATGGGGATTACAGAGTCGTGCTCGAAGGAACTAAAAATCCAGCAAATCAAGTTAGCTCAAAACGCTACTCAAGCTATAAATCCTGCAATCGCGATTTGGATAATTACCTAAATGGTAAAAAGACTCCCGTTGAATATGAGTGCATAGAACTTTACGGGGATTTTAGAGTTGTGCTTGCGGGAACTAAAAATCCGGCAAATCAAGTTAGTTCAAAACGTTATTCAAACTATAAATCCTGCAATCGCGATTTGGATAATTACTTAAATGGCAAAAAGACTCCCGTTGAATACGAGTGCATAGAACTTTATGGAGATTTTAGAGTCGTGCTTGCGGGAACTAAAAATCCGGCAAATCAAGTTAGCTCGAAACGCTACTCAAACTATAAATCCTGCAATCGCGATTTGGATAATTACTTAAATGGCAAAAAGACTCCTGTTGCATACGAGTGCATAGAACTTTATGGGGATTACAGAGTCGTGCTCGAAGGAACTAAAAATCCAGCAAATCAAGTTAGCTCATTGCGTTATACCAGCTATGGGTCTTGCAATAAAGCCTTGAATGAATACTTGTCTAAGCAAAGACAATAATCTGCAACTAGAGCTTCTCCAGCTTGCCGTTTTTTATGTAAAAAACCTCTGTTCCGATGGATTTCCACTTTTGGGCGAAGCCTAGATACTTGGACTTCGCCTTTTCTGTTAGGTCGTAAGGGAACGTCAGCGACTCCACGCAATCGACCGTCACATCGCCGTGAAATTGCAGTTCAAGATAGCTGCTGATGTTGTCGCTGCGGAATTTCGTCATGTCGTTCGTCTGCGTTCCCTTCACTGGCAGCTTGCTTTCATACATGTCGTCGTAGGAAACCGCTTTCGGGTCGGTGACGAGACTGGGCTGGTATCTTTCGCTTAGGCTGTCGCCAGCCGTCCATGTGCAGGTCACTTTGTCCTTCTTGAAACGTACCGCGACATTTCCGTATTGGGTGGCGCGGTTGTGCGTCGTCGCCTCACGTAGCTTGTCATGGTCGAGAAGGTTGCCGTACTTTTCGTACTGCGAGATATTGAGCTGGTTCGCCTTTTCCGTTGAACCCAGGTCAAAGAGCTTGTGTGCTGCGGATAGTCTCAAATGGCTCTGCTTGATTGAACCGTCCGCGTTTAGCGACGGGCCGCTATACCCGCCGGAGCTTCCTGTCTCGAAGGTGTTTTTGAAATGGCTGTTGAAAACCTTTTCAAGCAGGTCGTCTTCTATGTGCATCCCCAAGTCGTGCTTCTGGAACAGCTCGCGCATCGTCGCCTCGATTTCTGCGGCGTGTTTCTTTGTCGCCGAGCCGTAGTAATGTCCCTTCTTATATTTCTCGATGGCTGTATCAAGGTGTCCGAGCGTGGGAGGCAACTTGTCGCCCTTGAGGGCGCGAAGGTCGTCGATGCTGATGTTTGTCGAGAACGGGACGCTTGAGCCGGACTTGATGCCAGCCTTGATTTTCTTGAGGCGTTCGAGTCCTTCCTTGTATTCGATTTCCTTCCTTCTCGTTTCCGCTTTCTTGAGCAGTTCCTTGATTTCCGTTTTCGCGGCGTTGTCGCCCTTGGCGATAAGCGCGTCCATTTCGGTCGTGAGCTTCTTGAGGACTGCGGACTTGGGGTGGTTCTTGAGGAATATCTTGATGGAGTCCACGCGGCCAAGTTCCGTTTCCCAGTCGATGAGGCGTTCCACTTCGGCGAGAGCTTTCTTGTAAGCATCCTGTGCCACCTTCCAGCTTGCATACTTCTTGTGTTTTTCAACCCAGTCGATTTCAAATTCCAGGTCGTGCTTTTTGCCAGCGAGCGAGCTGCCCATGCCGTCGAGCTTCTTTCTTACGGATTCGTTGACGGTGATGGCGGTTGAATAGTCGAAGTCCCTTGCCGCCTGGAACGGGTCTGCAAGGTACGTGCAGCCCTTCAATGTGTCCAGACTCGTTTCGAGCTTTCGGGAGAGCTTTTTCATGTCGCTGTACGCCTGTTTGCCGCCCTTCTGCAAGGCTTTTTCCAGTTCGCCCATTTCGGGTAGGCCCTTGATGCCGTTCGCGTCCTGCAAAAGCCTGTGCGCTGTCTGTCGCGTATCGAGCCTTTCCTGCAATTCCTTGCGAATTGCTGCGATTTCCTGCGAAGTCCTGCGGGAATGTCGCTGTTCGGCGGCTTCCTTGAGCCTGCGCCTTGACTTGCGTTCGTCCCAGCGTTTCTGAATGTCCGCGATTTCCTCGGCGCTTCGGACATGGCGCTTTTCTGCCGCCTGTTCCAGCCTTTGACGGCTCAAAAGCTGCATTTGCTCGTTTTTGAGCTGTTGCAGCTGTTTTTCCTGCTCGGCGATAGATTGTTCCACCTTGTGAAGGTTTTCGCCCGTAGAAGCCTCTGTACGCTGTTCTGCGCCCTTTTCCTGTTCGGGACGTTCCTTGACCTCGTATTTTCCGTCGATTTCGGGGTCCCAGGCGACCATGGAGCAGCGGCACTGAAAATCCTCGCCCGGATTTCCGTGGAACATCGAGGCGGTTCTTTCCTTTTCGACCAGTCCGTCGGGCGTTTCCTCGTAATAGACATTCGGATTGTCCAGGCTACAGATGAGACCGTTCAGATGTGTGTGCGTTTCCCTGTCGCGACCATCCAAGGTCGTGAGCCATACATAGTAGCGGATGCCCAGCTGCTTGTACGTCGAAATGCTCGCGGCGGAATTGAGCTTGGCGGTCTCGGTTCTCGCGATGAGTTCTGCACGGTGTTTCGTTTCGGCGGGGAGCTTGGCACGGATGGCCGCTTCCAGTTCCCTCTTGTTCCAGCCCTTCATCTTCGCCTCGGTGGCGATGCGGGAAATGTCCGCCTTGGCGTCGCTCTCCGCACTGATGCAGAGTTGCTGGAAGTTCTTCTTCCAGGCTTCGAAAATCTCGTCTTTCGCTGGTGGCGGGAAATAGGGCTGTCCGACGGTCATTTTGGCGTACTCGCTGAAATTCCAGCCGTTCTTGACGCCGACTGCATCGGCAAGCGAGGAAACCTTCTTGACAAATTCGGGGGGCAGCTCCGCAGCGGCTTTCGTCAGGTCGTCAATGTCGTCCGTGAAGCCCCGGAGTGCAAGCTGGATATTTTCTTCCAGGGCGCGGAGAAATTCTTCCCGCGTTGCGCGTTCAAGGTCCGCCTCGATGGCGCTGGGATAGAACTGGTGCGCGTTGAACACGGGCCTGCGTCCGCGTTTCTTCTGTCCGAGCCGTTCCACGTTCTTGACGAAATTTACGAAGCTGCCAGCCATGTTCTAGTCCTTTACGGAAATGTCCCAGGAATGTCCGTTCTTGAAGATTCCCTCGCGGATGCTCTGCTCGTCTATCGCTCCCATCTGATAGTAGATGTTGAGCATTTCCGCCTGCATCTTCATCGCTTCGAGTTTTTCTTTTACGGACATTGTGGTAACGGCGCCCCATTCAAATTCCGAACAGACGATGCCGCAGTTCCTTTCAGAAAGGTCGGCAATGAGAGAACAGGCGGGGCGGTAGATGTAGCGGGAACGCCAGCTTTCCACAAGTTCCGCGTATGCCTTGGAGTCGCCCTCGTTCGTCTGGGCGAGTCCAGTCGCGCTTTGGCCGAAAAGGATGCTCACGGGGATTCTCGAATCTGCGCAGACGAGGTTCATCGCCTTTTGGAGAACTTCGGGCAGTCCCGAAAAGTTGTGGCTTAGGATTTGAAATTTGTCGTTCGCGCCGGAGAATACGCCACGGAATGAACTCATGGAAACCTTTACGAGGCTTATGAGCTGCTGTGCGTCCTGTATTCCGCAGTCGGGCTTTGAAAGCATTTCGTTGAAGCCCTCAAGCGAGAAAAGCATCACTCCCGTTTCCGTCGCCATGTTGACGATGGACGCGATGACGTTCGCGAGGTTCTTCAAGCTCTGTTCGCACGCTTTCAGCGCAGGCATACCGAAGAACCTTTCCCTTATGGGTGTTCCCTGGAGAATGTCGGGGACAATTTTTCCGTGAATGACCGTGCAGCGCGACGGGTGTATTTCGATGCGCTTGTTATCAAGAAGGACGACTCGGTAAACCTTGGGCGTGTCGCCTTGGAAATCCGTGGGCTGGAACTCCACCTTGCCAGCGCTGTAAACCCGGTATTGCGAAATCTTGCGATTTGAAGGTGCCGGGCGCTTGAGTTGTTCGATGTCGTACTCGTTTTCGTATTCCGAGACAATCAGGGCGCCTCCCGTGAGACGCTGGTATTCGCCAGCGAGCTGTAGCGCCTCGAAAAGCCCGACGGCGGAAGCCTCCTTGAATACCTTGCCCGAACTGTCGCCAGTGATGGTGACGGGTTCCTTGAAAGCCGTTTCGGGGACGCACTCGACAATTCGTGCGGCGATGCCGTCCTGCACCTTTATACGCGCAAGTTCGACAATATCCGTTCCCGCATAGGGATTGACGAAAGTGTTTTCCGTCTTGTCGGTGTCCCTGCGGCCCATTCCCGTTACGAAATTGCCGTAGGCGCCGTCCCTTATCTTTGCAGTTTCCATGATTCATTCTCCTTTTAGATGAAGCTGATAAGGCCCGTCCCCATACCAGTTGCCAAGTAGTTGAGAGCCTGCGTGGTGGAATCCACGCGGTCATCGTGCGGAGCGCTTGGAAAAGAAACCAGTTCGTCGATGTAGTCGCGAACCCAGGGATGTTCTGCATCCTGCTTGGGTATATAGACGTTTCCCGCCTCGAACAGCGGGCTTACCGCAAAGGCTCGCGCTTCCTTTGAACCTTGCGGCGTGAAGGGAACGATGCCGCTAATCTTGTTGCGCAACGCGCTTATGATTGCGGGGCCGTTCGCCTTGTCTTCAATGATTTTTCGGATTGCCTTGGGGTGCTTCTCGCTCATGCGCTGGAAAGCCCGGATGCTCGAAACAAAGTCCATCTTGGCACATACGCAGTCAATGAGGTAGAAACGCGCCCCGACCTTTCCCCAGACTGTTCCCGCTACGTTGTCGCTGGATGCGCTGTCCGTGAAGGTGAAGTCCCAGCTTTGTATAATCTTGTCGAAAACCTTGGGCAAGATTTCGTACTGTTGCAGCCATTCGCGCTTGATGATGCTTCCGCCGACTGGTGCGGGGTGCTGCTGGTAGAGTGCGTTCCAGTCGTAGCTTCCCACGTTGATGCGGATTTTTTCGAGCATTTCAAGCGGGTATCTTTCCGGGTGCAGCGCCTCGCCAATTTTGCGGTGTGGTTCGTCCTTCTCGGCAATCGCTGGATAGTTTATGACCGTCCACTGGTCGCCATCGCCCTGTTTCATTGCGTTGAGCAGGCGCCCCGCAAGGTCGTCTTCATGCCAGCGCGTAAGCGTGACGAGTACGCCTCCGCCCGGAGAAAGTCGCGTGTATGCGGTGGATGTGTACCAGTCCCAAATCCTGTCACGTATGGTGATGCTGTTCGCTTCCTGTCTGTCTTTCAGCGGGTCGTCGATGCCGAGGATTTCGCAGCCCATACCCGTGATACTTCCGCCGATACCCGTGCTTCTGAAACTGCCTTTCCTGTTGGGGATTTCGATTAGGTTTGTCGAGCGCGTGTACTTGCTTCCTCGCGGCGGCAAGGTCGTTCGCGGAAATATGCGGTGGTATTCGTTGCTTTCCATGATGCGCTGCACGTCCTTGTTTACGCGCCTGGAAAGTCCGTCGCTATAGCTGCACGCCATGAAGGAGATGTCGGGATTTACGCCGAAGCACCACGCCGGAAAATGCTTGCTTACAAGTTGGCTCTTGCCATGTCGCGGCGGCATGGTGAGAATGAGACGGGGACTCTTGCGTTCCATTACGTCGGTGTAGAAACGCATGAGGCGTGCGCAGATTTCACGGTGGACCCACCCGATGCTGTAATTCGGCATCGTCGCCTTTACAAAGGCAAGAAGGTTTGTCCTTGCAAGCTGTTCAATCTGTGGTGTCATTCTCGTAAATGCCAAGTTCCCGCGCCTGCCTCTTTATCTCGCTCAATTCGTCGGGCGTGGGGATTTCTCCGTTTGTGTCGATGTTTACTGCGTCGGGGTTGTCAACCATCCTGTCGAGCATCTTGCGCTTTGCGCGTGTCAGCTTGGAATCTTCCGTTTCCTCCGCTATGTCGAACACGAAACGCGCCGCCTTGATGTTGCCGGAAAGAGCCATGCCACTCATAACTGAAATGATTGCAGCGCGAAGCTCGATGGGCTTCTCCACCTGGATTCCGATGCTTCGGAGCGATTCCTTCAAGCGTCCTTCGGACAGACGAAACTTTGTCCCGAGAACATTTCTCGCGACTTCCCGCGCCTCCTTCGCTTTCAGCTTGCTCCTTGAAGACGCCAAGCCTCCGAGCTTGCCGATGGCCCTCATGTCCTGGGAATCTGCCATACATCAGTCGTTCCTCAACTCCTTCCACCAGCGCAGAAAATCGGGCCAGTAAACGGTCATGCGTCCGCGCTTGCAGCTTCTTCTCACGGGCATACCGCGGGTATGCACCCAGTCATAGACAGTGAAGTGGTTGAAGCCGATTTTGTCGGCCACCTCCTTTATCGTGAAGTAGCCCGGTTTAGGCGTGATTAGGTCTTTGTTTAAGATTTTGTTCCCCATACAAAGTTTTTCCTATGTTGTGGATATGGCTATCACGGATTTCGAGGGATTGAGAAAAAGGTTTGACGCTCTAAAGAAGCTGAACGAAAAGACCATTCTATCGGGCTGGATAGATGGAAACGGGACTGCACGGAAAGCGAAGGAAAATCTCGATTACAGAAAAAAGACGGGAAAGCTGACTCCCGCATTGAGGGAACCCGCTTCCAATTCGTTGATAGCGAGAACGCTGAATTACGGCCGTAAGGAAGGGACGACGCTTGAGGGCGTCCACTACCCGGAAATTCCGGCAAGGCCCTTCCTGCGTTTTGCCATGGAACGGTTTCGCGCCATCATGCCGAAACTTGAACGCAAGTATCTCCCGCAGATAATCAACGGCGAAATGACCGTCCAGACGATGTGCGAGGAACTGGGGATGCGCTTGAAGGACTGCATCACGCTCGCGATGCGCGACAGCGAAAAGTACGAGCCGCTGCGCGATGCTACCGTGCAGGCGAGAATCAGGCAAGGACGGCCCAGTGCTACTCCGCTTATCGACACGCATCAGCTTATAGACTCCGTGACATTTGAGGTCAAGTGAGTTTTGAAGGCGCCGCTTGAGAAAAGCGTACGCGTGACCATGTTGCAGTTCTTTGCGCCCCTTGCCGTGACGCAGGCGTGTTTCGCCTCGATGCGAACTTCTACGTCCTTGCTTCCAGTCGCGAGCATAATTACCTCGGCAATGTCGCTGCCGATTTTCTCCTGGAGCTGCAAACGCTTTCCCACCATTTCGGAAATCCTCGCGAACTTGGAGAGTCCGAGAACTTTCCCGTGCGGGATATAGCGGATTGAAACCTTCATGTCGTACATGAGGGCAAGATGGTGTTCGCAGTGGCTGAAAATCGTTATGTCGTCAACGGAAACGATTTGACCGTCCGCATCCTGCTTGAAACACTTGCCGAACTTCTTCGCGAGCTGTGCGTTCGTGTAGTTCTGGCCTTCGAACATTTCGGCGTAGTATTTCGCGACACGGCGCGGCGTGTCCCTTAAACCTTCGCGGTCGGGGTTGTCGTTCAGCGCCTCAAGAAGCTGCCGTACAAGCTGTTCAATCTTCTTCGTCTTTATCATATTGCGCCAGGTTCCCCTCGCTTTCCTGAATAACGACCTTGTGGCAGAACGGCACCTGGTCGCAAATCCATTTCGCCATGTTTTCGGCTGTCGGGTTAAAATCCACCACGTCGTTGATGTAGGCGTGGTCGAGCTTTTCCATGATTATCTTCTTGATGTGCGTGAAGTCGATAACCATTCCGTCATTGTCGAGAGTCTTGCTCTTGCAGAAAATGGTCACAAGCCAGTTATGGCCGTGAAGGTTGCTGCACTTGCTCGGATAAGGGAGTTCCAGACGGTGCGCTCCCGAAATTTCCAGTCTCTTGCATACTCGATACATTGCTTTCTCCTATGGGAATGGGCAGGAAGAAACCCGCCCTTGAAACGAAACAGGCTACTCGATACCGATGAACTTGTGCCATTGAAGCGAGAGAAGCCAGCTGGGATTTTCCTGCACCAGCTTTATGCAGTGATAGAGGTTTTCCTTGACGAGGTTGTCCCCGTCGAAGCATGGGCTAAGGCACATGCGTTTCGCTGTCTTACACGGAGTAGGCAGCGGGTCGCCAGCCTTTATGACGAAACGTAGTTCGTCGATATTGTCCGGCTCGATGCGCGAAGTCTTGGGACTACAGACGATGTAGTCGATGCCCTGCGGAACCTTGTGCGTTCCGTTTGTCTCGATGGACTTGTACCAGCCATCAAAAGCCTTTATGAGTTCGTCGTCCAGCTGCAAGGTGGGTTCACCTCCGCAGAAGGAAACGCTCCTGCAATTTCCCGCGATGGAAAGACAGGTCTGAATAATCTGTTCGGCGGTCATTTCGTCGAAGGGTTCATGGTTTGTGTCGCAGAAGGGACACTTCATGTTGCATCCGCTGAAACGCACGAATACCTGCGGCGTTCCCACGCGCTTTCCTTCGCCCTGGATGCTAAAGAATATCTTGTTTATTCTGTAGATTTTCTGCATGGCTATTTGCCTCCCTGTGCCAAGGCGCGTTCACGCTGCTTGCAGCTGTCGCACTTGCCACAATGTGTCGAGCCGTTCTTGTAGCAGCTCCATGTGTTCCGTTCGTAGTCTATTCCCAGCTTGCGGCCAATCTTGACGATTTCTGCTTTGCTTACTGTCGAGAACGGGGCGTGAATCCTTACCTTGAAATTCGGGGACGTACCGACGTTTGCAGCTTTCTCGAACGACTTGATGAATGCGAGTGTGTCGTCGTAATACTGGCCGCTTGCAAGCCCGTTGAAGCCACCGTAAATGTCGTTTATGCCGTTGACCTCCGCGAACATGACCGCGTAGGAAAGCAGGATGCCGTTTCTGAACTCCACATAGCTTGTGGGAGTCGCGGAATCAATCTGCTCGAAGCTGCGGTTTTCGCTTATCCTGGACTTGGAAATGAGAGAACACTTGCTTCCCGTAAATCCGAGGTCGATGGAAACGATTTTGTAGGGCTGTTTCAGCCGCTTCGCGTTGGATGCCGCCACCGCGATTTCCTTGTGCAGACTCTGCTTGTAGTCGAAGATAAGGCAGAAAACCTTCTTGCCCTGCTTCGTCAGCTGTTCCAGAACAGTCGTGCTGTCGATGCCGCCCGAAAGCAGCAGGATTGCATCACATCTTGATTTTTGCATATTGCATTGCCTTGAACCATTGTTGTTTGTTATGGAAGCCAAGAGTTTTCTTGTTCTTCTTGAATTTCTTGGGGAGCGAGACGACCTTCATTACGCCATCCTGGAACACGAAACACGTCCCGTATCTTTCGCCGAGGCTCCATGTGCTTGAGTCGCTGCTGTAGAAATGGAACTTGCGCAGAAGCCCCCAGTTCGTGCATCCGAGTGCGTGAACCTTGGAGCCGTTTTCTGCTGCCGTGTCGAGGAAGTAGTGAAGCGGTTTCCAGTCGTTCGCCTTGAGCCATTTGCTCGATGCTGTAAATCCGCTAAGCGAGAGCGCGACATAGGGGTAGTTCTTCACCATGTCAAGCCATCCTTCCTTCTTGCGGCCTAGATGCCAAACGGGGATGCTTTGCTTTCCCGTTGCGCGTTCTATGCGGGTTCGGATTTGCTTGACCTTGTCTATGCCGACAATTTCGTCAATGTCCATTTCGATGAAATGGTCGATGTGTGCGCCCTTTATCCATTCGATGTAGCTGTCGATATAGCTGTCGTCAATTTTCTTGCCGCTTGCCATCGCCGTGAAGGCGCCGCTGTCCGCGATGAAGTGGTTGAACTCGCGAACATCGTTTCCCATCAACGAGCTTTTATATTCAAAGGACGTAAGGATATTGAGTTCCTTCTTCGGGAACTTTGTGTAGAAATCTCCTACGAGTCCATCTGTCGCCATGTGTAGAAGCATTATTTCTCGAAGGTCTTTCCGCAGTGGGGGCAGGTGATGGTCTTGGGTTTCTTCTGTGGATTTTCTTCGTCCGTCAGGAAACTGTCGAAATCCACGTTTTCGTTCGGCAAGAACCCGAACTGTTCCAGGTCAAAGGCAGCTTCTCCGAGGAACGAAAGTTCCTCGTTGAGCTTCTGAAAATCCCAGCCGCTAAATTCCGAGACTTTGTTGTCTGCGAGGCGGAATGCCTTAATTTGATTCGGGGTCAGGTCGTCAGCGACGATGCAGGGGACTTTTTGAAGTTCCAGCTTCTGCGCGGCGAGATAGCGTGTGTGTCCCGCGACGATTACGTTTTCCCTGTCGATGATGATGGGAACCTTGAAACCGAACTCGGAAATGCTCGCGGCCACCTTGTCAACTGCCGCCTCGTTGTTGCGCGGGTTATTCTCGTATGGCTTCAAAAGCCCGATTTCGACTTCCCGAATTTCCATAAAATTGAATCCTATGCAAAAGAATTGAATAGAATTTAATACATTTTTGAATAAAATGCAATAAATTTTGCATACAATTCAATTTTTCTTTGATTGTACCTTTACAAAATCGGCAAATAAACCTATCTTGATTAGGTAAAACGGGAGAATCCTATGCCAGCAAGGTGTCCGCATTGCGGAAAAATTCTTACGGACGCGGAAGTGCGTTCAATCCATTCGCAGATGATTGGGAGCCGTCCCAAGCCCACCAGCGCCGAGAACGGCAAGAAGGGCGGAAGGCCCAAGGGTGCGAAAAACAAGCCCAAGGAAAAAGAATAAGAAGCTATTTCTGCGCTTCCATCTTTCCCCTGATAAACGAAACATCGCTCTTTATGTCGGAAAGAGTCCCCTTGAGGATTTCCGATTCCCGTTCCACTTTTGATGTTCGCTGCTCGATAAGCTCAATGCGCGTTTCCATCTTGGCCATGGAAACGGCGTTCCTTTCCGAACCTTCGTTTACTTCGCTGTGGCTCTTGACGTAGGCTGTAGTCGCCGAAGCAAGCGCGATGAGCGCAAGGATGAGGGGCTTCAACATTTCGCGCCATTTGGCGCTGTCCTTTCTAGTTGTCATGCCATTCTACCTAATTCAAGGAAGTCCACACGGGGTAATTGTTCGAGTCCTTACCCCTGTAGATAAACTGTTTGCTGTTTCCGGGCTCAATCGATGCGATATGATGCGACCGCGTTGTATCGCTTGCCTGATAGACGATGATAGGGTGGTTTACGGGTGTTCCGCCTCCGTACTTGCCTGTATTGGTGACAAGTACGACTTCGCCGACTTCATGGCTGGTTGAGTTTAGCGTGAAATCATCGTTTCCTTCGTAGCCGTATGTTCCAGGGCAAACGGCAGTATAGTATTCAGACGGTATGCCGGATGTGCAGTGGCTTTCGCAGTTTGTCATGGAACGATACTGTCCCTGGCTCGCATCCCCGTCAGACTGTTCCAGCGGCGTGAAATTGAGAATAAGCTGGTCTGTGGAGAGCTTCTTTATAGTTGCCTGTCCGCTTATGGACAAGACCTGGGCGGAGATATACTGCGTCGTAAGCGCAATCATCGTAATCTTCGTCGTTCCGCCCGGTCCCTTGATTTCGAGGCCACTTGGCCCAAGCTCCGATGTATAGAGATTGTGCGTTGCGGTGCTTCCACTTTTGGCGATAAATTTTCCGCTAGAGGTAATATCTCCATCAAGATTGATGGAATGGTCTATCACAAGCTCGTTCGTGGAAGCATTGACGGAAAGTGTGACTGTATGATTGGAGTTCCTAAGCGTGAGCGAATAGGCGGAAAGAAAGGTCGTTGTCACCGCCTGTTTCCCTATTTCTGTAGAGCCACCCATGCCGGAAACAGTCACGCCGGAGGGAGTAATGGTTGTAGTGTCGGGGTGGTTTCCTATGCCGACGACGGTGATGTTCTTGAAAACGCTTTGCAGAAAGTCGCGCAGCTTTTCAAGTGTCAGTTTCCTATCCCTGTCGGAGTTCAGACCCTGTATGATGTAGAGAAGGTCGTTGAGGGTGAGATTGTCCGCATCTTCAAGCAGCGGCACCGTGGTAATGTTTTCTTCCAGTTCCATGAAACGCTCCTTGAATTAGACAGTGCTTGCGCCGAACGAGACGAAAGGAATCTTGCTCGCTGTGTTGAAAATGCCGTTCAGCGGGTCAACGAAATAAATCTTGTTGCCGACTGTCGTTTCCAGGTTCTGACGCAGCGTGTAGTCATACTGGTAGTTGTAATTGGTTCTGTCCTTGGCGGCAAGCTGGACTCCTACAGACCAAACTTGAACGATGTAGCGCGTGTTCCGCTTTATCGTCAAGGCGCCCTGCCTCATTTCAATCATGTCGAAAGTGCAGAGCTCCGTCGAGCTGTCGAAATCGACGCCGTAGTGACGCAGCCCCGTGTGTCCGAGCAGGTTTCCTTCCGTGTCGAAAACGCCGATGCAGAGGCAGGCGTTATTCGAAGCAAGCGTTCCTGCAAGCGCGATGGTGCATTTTGAAATGGAACCCTGGGCGTCCGATATTCTCATGCTCTGGTATATCTTGGCGTTGCAGTAGTCGAAAGTTTCGCCCTCAACGTCGCCCCAGACAAGTTCTTCTACGCCCTGCTTGAGCTGGTATGAACCGTAGTTGCTCGTTTCGCTGTCTATGTCCGATTCCGGCAGCGTCGCAAGTTTCGGGTCGCTTTCTCCCGTCAGGTTCACGCCTATTCGTAGAGTGCCGTTTAGGGGCGTGAGCGTGATTGCGTCACCATCGGGAACTAGAACATTGGCGAGAAAACCCGCCTCGTCGCCCTGCTGGACGCAGACCTTGTGGTCGCTTGCTCCGACTCCTTCCAGTTCACTCAAGGCAACCTTGTAGGTATGGCCAAGGATGCTTACTGCAAAGTACCCGCCCTGTTTGAGGGCTTCGAACGTGCTTGTGTCCAGCTCTAGGATGGTGGTATTTTCTTCTGCCATGGATTCTCCTATAAGACGATGCACTTGCCGTCTTCGGTCATTATCCGTTGCCCAGTTTCTGTCGTGAGGTAGTTGTTCTCGATTACGCTTTCCTCAAGCGCGACTGTCACAATCTTCTTTTGCGGATGC
The DNA here is from genome assembly GCF_900143015.1 of Fibrobacter sp. UWB11. NCBI lineage: Bacteria > Pseudomonadati > Fibrobacterota > Fibrobacteria > Fibrobacterales > Fibrobacteraceae > Fibrobacter > Fibrobacter sp. UWB11. The sequence goes on from NZ_FSRT01000001.1 coordinate 40,533, forward strand.
TGCACCGTCGCGAGGAATCTGTTTGAACCAGCCAGTTTCAATCCAGCAGCGGGGAGTGCGAGAACGCCAGCAGGCGCCAGCATTTGTAGCACTCGGCGTCGTAGTTGCCTACCACGCGGCGTATAGACGAAAAAGATGGCGGGACATTCGTCAAGGAAATGCGGGTTCGGGTCGCCCGAAAGGTCACGGGCGTTTTCGATGATGTTGTTCGGCGTCCCTGCGGAGTTCTTCTTGAAGGAAATCTTGAGACGCGCCTTGTACATTTCGTCCGTCTCGCCGGGTTGTCGCGGAATGTTGCGGAACTTTCCGATAAGGTCGAGCCATTCACCTTCCGCCTCGTCGATGTTCGCGAAGTTGGAAAGCCTGAACGCACTATCCTCCAAATCCTGAAAGCTGGAAAAGACCTTCCTCAAGAGCGAGAGAAGGTTTGTAGAGTCCCTGTACTGCGTGATTACAAGGTGCTGGATATGCTGCCATAAGTCCGTGATGTGCTGCATGGCGGTTTCCTAGCTTACAAGCGTGACCGTGATGTTTTCTGCCGTGATGGAAACAATCTTGTCTTCGTCTATGGGGATGCGTTCGTCTGTCCAGTGGCGCGGATTGTCCACGCTTGCGACCGTGACCGTGATGGACTCGATGCCCGGAACATCGTTGTAGATGGGGGCGCTGATTCTTTGCGGTATCAAGTCCTTTCCCGAAGTGTATTCCTTCTTGGCCCATTCGCAGACGACATTCTTTATGACCTGTTCATAGTCTGATGGCAGGGTTTCTTCGTCATAGACAGTAAAGTCAATGCGAACGAGGTAGGAAACGCCCTGGATGAAGCTGAACTGGACCTGTTGCAGGAAGCCGCTTACATCGCGTGCCTCGCCGCTGTTGTTTCCGTAGCTCTGTATGCCTGCGGGCTTGCAGTTCCAAATCTTTTGCGCAATAAAGTTCTGGACGGTGTGGGCGCGTGTGCTGTCGTCGAGAATTGCTTGCCAGTCCTTATCGGACGTGTCAATATCCTCGGTGCTGAAAGTGACTGGGACGAATACCACGAAAGAATGGGCGGGGATTCCGCCGACAGTCTCGTTCTTCGTGTTTTCCTTGAAGGTGATGCCGTCCGTGATGTTCTCCTTCAAGTAAGTCGTCATTCCGTCGGGAGTCGCCAACCCGTCGAAGGTCGCCGTCTCTATGCGCTGTCTTAGAGATTCGTCCGTCTCTCCCTCGTTTCGTGCAAGCCCCGCGATAGAGGCGAGCATATCCAGGAAAGTCCCCGTCGCCGTCGAAACGTCGATGTTCGCGCCGACAGTCTGAATCACCTGCGCAAGCTCCGTGTACATGTATGCAAGCAGGTCAACGAACATCCCGTCAGGAGAGGACGGCTCAAGGTTTATGGACGCACCAAACACTTCCGTAAAGCTGGTGGCAATGGCTTGACGGATTTCGCGGTAGCTCTTGATGGAGATACCCGATATAGAGTCCACAATGACTGCGTTTATCGCCATCGCTAGAAATCCCCGTTGATGGTGCTGCCGTCAACGCTCTGGACGCTGAATTTTCCCGTGAGGTTTCTTCCGTCTGTCGCGAGGTCAATCGCAATTACGGATTTTACGCCCTTGACAGCCTCGATTTTCTCTCGGATGATGCGCTGGGCTACATCAAGGTGCGAAATGGGTAAACCGGCTATCTTTTCAAGCCATGGAACGCCATGTTCGATGTTGGTGAACGCTTCCCCTTCTTCCGTCTTTAACAGGCAGAGAACAGCCTGCCGCACCTTTTTGGCGATGTTGCCGATACGGCAGATGTGGTCGCCATCAAGGAAAATGTCGTGGGAATTGTCAAGGGCCATTTCATTCATCAGCCCGTAAACTAGATACGAAAAAGGCGTTGCAGCTTGCAACGCCTAATTATCACAAAAGACACCTAAAAAGTATTAACGCATCTCGTCGTCAACCCATTCAATCTCTTGCTCTATTTCGGGAAGTTTCTTTCCTTCGAAGATTGGTTGTTCGAGAAATTCCCTAGCACATTCGTGCAAAGAGTCCTTGTATGTTTTCCAAAGATAGCCGTCCTTCTCATCGTTTGCAGGACCTTTTACAATGAAACAACACATAAAGTACTTATTAGGTTCTTCGGATTCATGCCAACCTTCGACAAAGTAAATTCTACCCTTGTACTTGAGGTACATTTCTTCGCCGTAATCAAGATTGTCGAGAAATTCGGTGTAATTACCATTTATCATATTTGGGTACTCCTACAAAGTATTTTGAATACTTTTCATAAATTTCTTTTGTCATTGGCGATGCGTAGTCACGGTTAAAATTAGGTTTAAATCGGTGTATATGAAGAACTGGTTTTCTGCTTGGGTCTATGTTTGGCTCAATATGGTATGCAATATCTAATAGAGCTTCAAAAAGTTAATTTTCGGCCAAAATAAGTGTAAAATTTTTGATACAAAACTATGGGCTTGGAGGCGTATAAACGCTCGGCGGCGTGGGTGAGCCTGTTCCTGCGGTAAGGTGCGTATGGCCCAGGAACGAAAGTGTAGGTGTGGCAAAATCCGAACCTTTGACCTTGCCGCTGGCTTCGATTTCCCCATCGCTTGCGATGTTTCCCGCGCTTGAAATGTCCCCGTCCACGTCCAGCTTGCCCGTAATCTTGACATTCTCGGCGTCCAGAGTCACTTCGCTCGCCTTGACTGTCACATTTCCTTCGCGGTCTATGCTTATGACTGTTGCCGCACTTTCCTGGACGCGCCTGAACGGAATCGCGAGAAGGTTGAGCAGGTCGTTTCCCGAAAAGCTCACGGGGTCGTAAGCGGCTTCGTCCCATTTCTCCTTTTTCCAGTTGCGAATGTCCCTGCTTGAGCTGATGCAGAGAACGGTGTCGCCCTGGTCGAGTTCATATTCAATGTGGACGGTCTTTGTTCCAGCCCATAGCACGGGAACATTCTTGATTACCATGAGCTTTCCGTCCTTCATGTTCGGCTCCATTTGCATATTTCGCAGGCAGTTCCTCACGCTGGGACGTACATTGACTGTCCCGTCGTCGTTGACGCTCTCGATGGCGGCGGGAAAGGCCGTCTCGAAATCTTCCATCTTGTTGTCGAAGAAACTGTCCAGCAGTTTCGCGATGCTGTTGGCCATTACCAGTTCACCTCCCTTGCGTCACATTCGACGGTGAAGTCGCTGCCCATGTTTGAGCCTCTGAAAGTACATTCCGTGATGATGAAGTCGCCCTTTATCGCCATCGAACCTACGCTGTCGTAGGAGTCGCCCTTGCTTGAGTCCATGCGCACGAATACGTTCGGCGCATACTTGGGCGATATAAGCGCAGTAAAATGGATTTTGCGCGTGCGGTCTATTTCCTTGCTTGGCTTCTTCTGTTGGCTGGGTTCGTCCGCCTCGTTCTGCGAGAAAAGATAATAGGACGGGTCGTCCGCGAAGTTGACCTTGTTCAGGCTCTCGTCGCGTATTTCTTTTGCCTGGAGCAATCCGCTTTTGAAGTCCAGCGTGATTTCCTCCACCTCGATGCTCTTTTCGTCGCTGTTCACCACAATCATTTCGTTATTGTCGAAATAGAGGTGCAGCCCGAACTTGGGAATAAGTATGTTGTCGCGGAAAGAACAGACCGCCTGCTTGAACGTGCCGGAAATGCAGAACTCCGTCCCGATGGGCTGGGAAAGCTCCTTCTGGTTTCCCGCGCGTAATGCCGTTCCCGCATAGTCGCAAAGCTCCTGCAAGCATTTCTTGACGGTGGCGGAGCTGTCGAACTGGATTGCACAATTCAGCCTTGCAAGCTGGTAGAATGTCCCACGCGCCGAGACGCAGGTAATGACAAGTTCCACGTCGCTGCCGACGCGCCTGGGGACGGCCATGCCGATTTGCCCGACGAATATGTTGCCGACGGTTTCATCCTCGTAGCCAGCCTGGAGCAGTACGCTGTTTCCCTCGCTCATGATGAAGTTTATCGCTTCCGGGGAGGGGTTGTAGATGGTGATGGTCGCCTCGTTGTCGTACCACTCGATTGAGCGCGTCACCTCGAACTCTATGTCGAACTGGGAAAAGTCCTTCGAGTTTTGCGAGGTCAGATTTCCGACGGCGAACTTGCCGACATACAGGTGGATAACGCGTCCGAAAGCCATCAGAGCATCCCCGCCTCTATGAATACGTTTACGTCGTCCTTCGTCAGGTAATGGAGTATATACGCTTTCCCCAGGTTGTCGTGGTTCAGCGGCTCCGCGCAGGTCTTTTCGCGCTTGAAGATTGCAAGCTCGCCGTTTTCGAGTACGTTGTTGTGGGAACGCAGCAGTCGCGAATTGGGAACGAGCCTGATGCCGCAACGCTTGCCGTTGACCGTCTCGAAGTCGCCGTACCAGAAGCCGTCTCGCCAGTTCCACAAGAGACGGATATTGAGCATCGTCCCTTCGATATTCACCTTTTCAACAAGATATGAACAGTTGTTCGTATTCACGGGAATCTTAATCACTGGTAGTCCCTCCCGAGCGATTCGTCCATCTTCGCCGCCGCTTCCTGTGCAGTCTCGCTCGCGTCGCCCGACACGTTGCCAGCGTTCGCCTTCCTTGACATGGCCTGCTCTGCGGCTGTATTCTGTTGTGGCGGCTGCGGCGCGTCCCATTCGCCCGTGATGTTGTCGCTCGCGAAGGTGGCTGTGCGTATCTCGCGCAAGGTCATGGAGAACTTGATTGCCTCGCCGTCCTCTGCGCCCCTGTCCGCCTTGAGGTTCTCAATGACCATTTCCTCATAGACTTCCAGGCTGGTAATGACGCGAACCTTCTTGCGGCTCTTGGCGCATTTCGTCAGCACCTCCCACCTGGAAAGCGCCGTGTTCGTGATGGCGGGGGCGTTGTCGATTTCAACGCGGTTTTCTCGCCACGACTTGCCCGTAAGTTCTCCGTTGTCGTCAACGAATCCGGCGGATGCATTCAGCGGGTGGTTCGTGAACATTCCCGTAATCTTGACCGTGCGGAGCCGCTGCTGTACATGGTCGCTGATGGTGGACCCGTTTTCCACGGCATGGTCTGTAATGTCGAAATCCAGTTCGTGGCTTTCGTCGATGAGCAGGTCGAAGGGGATGTTCGTATAGATGTAGTTGCCGTCCCCGTCCTTCGTGGCAAGGCCAAATTCCTCGTTGCGCATGAACAGCGAGGCGGGAATGGCGCGTGGCGGGTGGCTGTAGCGTGAATACGCCTGTTGGGCGATGTTGAGTATTCCAATCATAGCGCAAGGGCCTTTACGCCCTCGGCGCGTGTCTTGAAGGTCAGCTGGGACTGGAGAAGCGTTCTCAGGTTCTCCTTTATGAGCTTGGCCATCATGTCGGAATCCGTGGTGATGTTGTTCGTGTAGTCGATGTTGGTGATGTTGGTGTCGCCCTTGGCGCTCTTTGCAGCGGCCTGCATTGCTTTCTGTATCTCCGCTTCCATATCGACGGGAGTGAAGTTCACTTCGGGAGCCGTGCCGTTTCCGTAGCCGTCGGCGCCAAGGTCTGCGCCCTTCATCATGTAGGCGTCGTTGAGCTGCTTCTGCGCGTACTTCTTCGCAGCATCCTTGTTCTCGTCGTAATACCGGGCGACATTGTACTTGCGTTGCAGCTCGTGTGCGGCAAGCGGTATTCCGAGCGTCGCGAAGTCGATGGGCTTTCCCTCGCTGTCGATGAAGTCGCCCTTCTCGTTGACGGACATTCTCTGCAATCCGTCCATCTCGACGGGCTGCGTTCCGAGAGCCTGAAAGTCGCGGCGGTATGTGCGCAGAAGGTCGGCGAAGTAGGTGCCGCTTTCCACCTGCTTCTTTACCTCGGAGGCCCCCTCGATTGCGTTCTGCCGTTCATGTTCCTTCCACGCCTGTTTTATGGCGTTTCCCAGCTTGAAAATCTGTTGCAGTCCCCAGATGGTGGCGGTAAACAGTCCCGCCTTGAGAAGGTTCTGCCAGTTCTTTCCGAGACCACCAAGGGCGCCCCCGAAGGCCATCGAGCCTTTCGTCGCTGCGTCGAGCATCGGGACGGCGTACTTTAGCGCACCGGCAAAGGCCATAGTCTTTATGGGCGCGACGGAAAACAGCTGTAGAAGCGACGCAAGCCCGTCCGCAAAGGCCGAAATCGTGCCTATGTTCTCCGATAGGGTCTTGACAAGCGACTTGAGCACGGACGCGAATCCCTCGAACAGCTTCCTGATGGAAGGGATGTTCGCCTTTACCTCGCGGGCGAGTTCCGCGAACACGGGCAGAAGCTCGCGCCCGATTTCCTCCTTCACGTCGCCGATTTCGTTCTGTAGCTGTGCAATCTTTCCTGCGTCGGTGTTCGCCATTTCCCTGGCGAAACCCTTGACGCTCGCGAGTGTCTTTTCCAGCGCCTCCACCTGCATCGTCTCGGTGACGGTTCCGCCCTTCTGCTTGAACTTCTGCAATTCCTTGATGGCGGTGGTGTCGAAACCCTGCTGTTCGAGCGTCATGGTGCCGCGCCCACTCAATGCGGACATGAGCGTCATTGTGTAGCTCTTGAGCTGGTCTGCTCCCACTTCCGCGCCGTTGGTCGTTCTGGCCGTGTAGTCAGCGACAAGCTGCATCATGCGCTTGTTATTGTCCACGTCCTTAATCTTGTTCGACCATACGGAAGCGGCATTGAGAAGCGCCTCGTCGCCGTACATGGAGTTCTTTTGCAGGTTCGCAGCGAATCGCTGCAATTCGCCAAATCTCGCATCCGTGCCGTTGCGCTGCATCTGGAACTTGAGCGCACGCTCGGCCCTGTCCTGCACCTTGAAAAGCTCGACTGTCTGCTTGCCGAACCCGACCATCTTGGAAAGGCCCTGAAACCCGGCGTAGGCGGCGACCGCTGCCGAAATTGTGCCCTTGAGCTTGGAAAAGGCGCCGTCAAGTGCGTCCGTCTGCTTCTTGGCCTCCCTGGATGCGCTCGAAATCTTCTGCGTTTCCTTGGCGGCGCTGGAAGCCTCCTTGCCGATGTTGGCGGTCTCTTTTGCGACCTCGTTGGCGCTGGATGCGGCTTTGGTGAGGCTCTCGTCTATTTCCCTGTTCGCCGTTTCGCCAGCCCTGCCGAGAGCAGCCTGGAAACGGTCAAGGGACGCGGATAGTTCCGTGTCCTCGACCTCGAACCGAACTTTCTGTACGAACTCGTTCTCGTCATTCATTCTTGTTCTTTTCCTTCTGCTTGTAGTACTGGCCCCATGCGCTCCTGTAGTCGTTCTCCATGTCGATGTAGGCGGCAAAGCTCATCATGCGCTCGAAAGTCCAGTTTTTCTCTATGTCGGAAAGCGGAACACGCGCCGTCTTGACGATTCGCCAGACGAGCGCGTAGTCGGCGGCGCCTCCCTTGAGCGTACCTATCTTTCCGAGGGCCTTAATGTCCTTCGCGTCCGCGTCGCTGAACGCATTGACGATTGGGTTGGAGCTGTTCAGGCTCCATTCTGCTCCGTCGCCGGAGCCGTCACGAAAGGGCTTAGCTTTTCCAGTTTCCACACCTGGAGCATGACCGCGTACATCTGCGAACGCTTCTGTTCGAAATGCGCGGCGATTGCGTCGAAGCTGTCGAGCGTGACGAACTTCTGCCCCTTGGTGACGACGGTGACTGCGGAAAGCGTCGTTTCCAGCAGCCACTTGAAATCGGGCGTGGAAAGCTCGGAGAGCGTATTGGCGAGAAGCGCGAAAGCCTCCACGTCGTCGTTTATGTCGAGACCCTGGCGAGCCATCTTGCCGATAAGCCCGAGAACTTTACGGTCGAGGTCTATGGCGTCGAAGCCCGTATGGGGAAGAAGCTGGTATTCGTCGGAGGCTACCTTGAAGTTTATCGCTTCCATCGTTTAGGCTCCTTCAAAAGCGGCTTCCGCCTTGACGCGGAGCGTGACGGTTCGCGTTCCGCCGGAGCGTCCCTTGGTGGCGTCGCCCATGGACTGAATCCAGCACTGGCCGAGAAGCACGTATGCGCCGTTGAGGTCGGTACAGGCGAAGGGATAGGGCCCGACTTTCGTCGTCTCGTCGGCGACGCGCAGCGCTTCCAGCTTGGAGAGCTGGGGGCTGGTCTGCATGAAGGGGAGCGTGACCGTGTAGAGCTTGCGCACCATCTTGGAACGCTGAACGCAGCCGTTGCTGCCTTCGGTAACGTCCCAGTCGTCGCCTTCCTTGGAAATGACGACATCGCCGTTGAAGTGCGTGAGCGCGATGCCCTGGACGGAAATGTTGACCATGGTGTGGTCGTATGTTCCAAGCATTTTCTAGCCTCCTAGAGAGTGACCGTCAGTTCGACGTTCTTTACGGTGTTGATGGAGTTCATGCGCGAGTAGCGACCCTTGACAAGCGGCAGGTTTCGGGCCTGCACGTCCGCGCTGTAGTTTGTCTTGAGGTAGTCGTAGGTCTGCACCTTGACCGTGTAGCCGTCCATGATGTACTGGTGGTCGGTATCTGCGGCCTTGGAGAATACCTGGAGGATTGAGGCGGCGACGGAGTTGATGCCGCTGTCGTCATAGTTGACGCCGAAGCCGTCGTTCGCCTCGCCGAGCAGCGAGTAGATTTTCGTCTGGACATTGAAGCGAATCCAGTCGTCCTTGGCGATGTTGTCGATGAAGCTCGCGGGGGACTGTTCTCCCGTGCTGTCGAGAAGGACTGTCTTTCCCGCAGTCGCTCCCATGAAAAGACGCGCCTCGCCAGCGGCGACCGTATAGACGTTGATGCAGTCCGAAACGAGCGCGTCGTACTGGGACTTGGTATAGGAATCGTATTCCACGCCCTTGACCTTCTTGTGGGCGAAGCTGCCACGCGCCGAGTCCAGTGCGCAGCGGTTCGAGACGAGAGCCGCAGCGAGGTTCCCTGCTCCCGCGTGCTGGTAGAGTGCCACGCGGTCGCTGGTGCTCGCGACAAGCGCCTGGGCGAGCGCCCTGATGGAGGCGAAATCCGTGGAGGTGTCGTTGAGTTCCAGGTGGACAATCTTGAAGTTCGCGCCGAGATAGCCGTTCCAGCCGCCGTTCCCCGTGAAGGCGGATGTTGCGGGGATTGAACCGTCACCGAACTTGGCGACGATGTGGTAGAAGTTGAGCTTGGCGGCTTCCGCAGCCTTTACCGCGTCGAGCGCGTCGGAGAAGGAATCCGCGTTGATGGCGACGATTTTCGCGGGGCAGGCGTCCTGTGCGAACGCGCTCTCGACCATGCCGTAGAGCAGGGAGTCGGTGCCGAAAACTTCCGCATCCTCGGCGGATGAACATTCGAGGAAGTCGGGCGGGTTTTCCGCCTCGCTGGAGGCGGGGCCTACCAGCGCAAGCGTGTTCACGCTTGTCGTCGAGACGGTTGAAATCGCCTCGTTTATGCTTATCTTGACGATTGAGTCGATTATCTGGGCCATTTTGCCTCCTAGATGGGTTGCAGTTCCAGCGGGTGGACGGTTTCAATCCGTTCAATGCCGGAGGGTGTCTTGTCGATGAAGTTGAGCGTTGCCGTGAAGCGCCATTGGCGCACGTAGAAGTCGCCGTCGTAGGTGTCGATTTTCTCGATATTGGTGAAGTCCCAGACCGTGAAGCCGTTGTTCCGGGCGTATTCGATAAATGCGGGGAGCTGCAATTCGTTGCGAATCGCCCTGAGCGTGTCCCCGTCGCCTTCAACCTCGACGAAATGGACTGTCGCGACCTGTGAAAAACGGTAGTGGTGGTTTCCGGGCGGGGGCGTGAACTTCTCGCCATATTGGCGGACGCCGTCAATGCCGACGGAAACGTATTTGCCGACGGGCGCGGGGCTGTTCGTCGGACTCTTGACAAACGGCGCGGAAAATTCCGCGCTGTCGTTGAAGTACTTGCAGATTGCGCCCTTGAGTTCGTCAACGGTCATTGCAGTCCTTTCGGGACTTGTGCCGCAGGAACCTTGCAAGCGATATACTTCCAATGAGTAATCTTAGGAAGGTTTCCAAAGACAAGTTCATCCGTAATTTCATACCAAAAGCCTCCTTGGTTCACGTAGCCGATTGCTTCCGTCCCTTCCTGCGTCCTGGCCGCGAGCCTTTCGCTGGAGTAGATTTTGACGACTCCCGTATTCCTTCCGCCCTCCTGGTAGGCAATCGCTTCTTCGCCCGTGACGGGCTGTATCGTGCCGCGCACCGTGCGCGTCGTGAAGGTCCCTTCGACCATGTTCCCGAAGCTGTCCAGCGTGGGCTTGGACATTTCGTGATAGGTGAATGTCCTAGCGAACAGGGTGGCCACCGCAGAACCCCCGTAGAGGAACGCCGCCCGTGACTTGCGGACGCGGCGAATACTGTTTCTTGAGAAGGAGGAACTGTTGTCCGAAGCTGGTAGAGGAAAGCCAGCCGTCGTCGCCCTCCGATTTCGTGGAACCGAAGGAAACGGAAATGTCGCCCTCGCGCTTGCTCGTTATGGCTCCAGCCTCGCCGTCGCTTCCACGCGCCTCCAGTGCCGCGATGTGCGCAACCATGAGCGAAAGCGCATAGACGTAGGCTTTCTTGAAGTAGCAGGCGCCTACGTGATGCGAAGCGCCGAGAATCCATGCGTCAAGGCGTGGGCTCTGCGCGTATTCCTGTGGCAGGTACGCCACCAGTTCAGCTTTCTGCTGGTCGTCTATGGGAAGCGGAATCATAGGGCCGTTGCCGCCTTTTGCTGTTCCTGCTGTTTCTTTTTCGCTTCTTCCCATTCGGCGTCGAACTCGTCCAGTTCAGTCCGTCTCGCGGCAGCAGCCTTCTTTACGGAGCTGTTGGGCTTCTTCTGCGTCCTTTCAATGTCGTCAACGACCTGTCGCGTGCTTGCCCTGGAAATGGCGTTCGCCGCGACGTTGGCCGTGACTTTATGCTCGAAAACGAGCTTGCCGGAATCGCGCAGCGCCCTAATGACAGGGTGGGTCTCGTCGATGCTGCCGTCCGCGACTATGTTGGAGCCGGGAAGAAGCAGGATAGAGCCGATGTGGACTGTTCGTTTCTGGTTGTTCATTACGAGCATGGTGAGAGCCTCGGAAGTGCGGAAAAAGGAAGCTCCACCGCCCCGCGCAGCAAAGCTACGGGCGTTGCGGGGTGATGGAGCCGTTTGGGGACGGATGGATTCTTACAGGCCGTCGGCGTATGCGACGGCGTTGATGTTCTTGAACGCGACACCGCCGATTCTCGCGTAGCAGGGAACCATGTAGTGCAGCGATTTCTTCTGCGGTTCATCCTGCTTGAACGGGATGGGGATGCAGCGCGTAAGGACGCTGGGACTGTACTTGTAGATAACGGCTCGCGTGGTGCCGCCCTCGCCAGCGTCGTCCAGCTTGGCGCACTCCTTCCAGTTGACGAGTCCCTGGCTCGCGAAAACCTTCTTGAGGTATTCGAGGATGGTGAGGTCGCCGCCAGTTTCGTCCTTGGGCGTGGTGGACAGATAGACGAAAGCGTCATGGGGCAGGAGAACCGTGTCCGCCTTGACTGTGCGCCTGGTGTTGTTGCGGACGGTGTCAATCATTGCCTGGAACGTGGCTATGATTTCGAGCAGCGTCTTGCCCCTAATGGCGGTTCCGCCGCCAGCTCCTGTAGGAACGACGACCATCGGCACGTTGGCGTTGTTGAGGAAGCCCGTGGTGTTCGCGTCCTTGTCGCCGACAAACAGTACCTCGTCCACCTTCTCGTCAATCTTGCGACGGGCCGTTTCCGCCTCGTCACGGGAAAGGTCGATGCCAGCGGTGAGCCACTGCATGAGTTCAAATTCGCTGTAGCCATAGGAAACGCCGTATTCGCGGATTTCGTTGGTCTTGAGTTCCAGTGCGCGGGAAACGGGCGGCAAGTCTTCCGCATAGTCCGAAATGAGCTTGGCAATGCCCATTTCCGAAAGAACCTTGTAGGTCCATGTGCGGAGCCACTGTCCTATTCCAGCCTGGGGCGGGATGAACGAAAGCGCGTCGAGCGATTCGCGTTCAAGCCCGTAGGTTTCGTTTATAATCTGGTTGAACAGACGGGAGAGTTTGTTCAGTTCGCTGTCTTGAAAAATCATGCCTGTTCTCCTTATGCGATTTCCAGTTCAGCGAGTCCGCCGTCGGCAGCGTCGCTCTTGAAGGTTCCGCCCACGATTTGCGTACCGCCCGTGGAAGTGGCCGTGAATGCGTTGTTCGTGTCGTTGACGTAGGCTGCATCGCCCGAAACGACTTCACCCAGGACGCGAACCCAGACGCGCCCCTTCTTGAGCACATTGACGGTCATTCCCGCCCTGTAGGAGTCATTGAACATCGTGCGCTGCGCTATGCCGAGGAACACGCCGTTTTCGGGCTTGTTGACATAGACCTTGCCAGCTTCGCCAGCTGTTCCCGTCTTTGCCCAGAGCGCAAATCCGCCCTCGCTGTCCTTATCCTCTTGGAGGATGCCGGTCTCGATGGAGTGCGTGACGAACGGGAACGCAAGACCGGGGGCTGCTATCGCCCCGAACGGGGTAGTTTCAAATGCCATGTGCTAGCCCTCCTTCTTGATGGAAGCGGAGTTGATTTTCTCGTTCATGGCGTTGAAAGCCGCGTCGGTATCGAGAGCGTCGTTGAGCTTTTCCATGCTGGGAGCGAATGGGGAGCTTTTCTGTGCGGAGTCGCCCAGTTTCTGCATGGCGGCTTCGTAGGCGCCCTGGAGGTAGTCGGCGCTCTTTCCGTCAAGCACCATTTCGGGGTAGGCTTTCTTGATGATGGCGCCCTTGATGGCTTCCACGGAATCCTGGGCCTTAATGTCGATGCCGAGCTTCTGCGCCTTGGCGATAAAGGCGACCTTCTCGTCAACGAGACGGGCGATTTCCTTTTCGTCCTTGAGCGATGCCTTGAGCTGGTCGCGCTCGGTGATGGCTGCATCCCTAGCTGCGGTCATGGCGTCAAGCTGGGATTTGAGGGCCTTGTTGGATTCGATTGCGCTGTCACGCGCCTTTTCAGTCTCGTGGAGCGTGTAGATGACCTTTTCATCGGCCTCGTATTCCGCACCGTCGATAATGAATTTTCTACCCATGGTGTTTTCTCCTGCCCGTTGGCGGGCGTTATCGTTTTCGCAAAAGATTCGGTCGAAGTCGGAGCTGTCGCCGATTCTGAAACGCACACCGTCCCCAGCGCGTCCCTCGCGTACAAGCGCGATATGGTTGCAGCGGATATTCTTCATCACCTCGTCGTAATCGACGCCCTGCCAGTTGCCACTGTCCTTGTAGAGTTCGGCATCGTAGCCGCATGAAACGGCGCGGACATGGCCATCAAGCATTTCCCTGATGGCGTCGGCATCCGTGATTGTCATTGTGACATAGGCGTTCAGCCCGTCCCAGCTCGCATCGTTGGCGGTGAATCCGACCTGGAGCTTCTTCGCGTTCTCCGGGGAAACATCCTCCATCGGGTGGAGCAGGGTGACGGGCTTGCAGTTGAGTGTTGAAATGCTGTCTTGAGCAGAAACTTCCGTGACCGGGCGCAGCCTGCGCTTCAATCCTTCGGCGGTTCTGTAGCTGAACACGCCAGCACCAGTGACGCGGATTTTGCCCGTGAGATACCCTTCGGGGGTACGGGTGAAAACCGTCTGGTCGAAGTCCTTATAGTCGCGGAACGATTCGTTCATGTCGCCAAAACTAGCGGCAGGAACGCTCTACAAGGCGTTTTCGCCTAAAGGCTTATAAACAGCCCCAAAAACACCAAAAAACGCGCTACAAGCGCGGTATGGAAGAAATCGGAGGCATAACAAAAAAGCCCCGCTTTTGAGGCGAGGCGATAGGAAACTTGCTCATTGTTATGCTGAATAAAAGTTCTCTTATTTGGCAATTTTTTTTCGCTAAGAATTTCTCGAAGTTTAGCGCATCAGTTCTCTGTACAGGGTCACACTAGCTTTCCACCAAGTTTGCCAACAAAAGAGAATGTCGTTGAAACCGTTTTCCTTTATGTGTTTATAGTTTCTGACAATAAAGAACACCGCAAAAACGATGCAGAGTTTGATGAAAAGAAGAATGCGAAGCATCCAAACCATAAGCCAAAGTTTGTATTCGTTCATAATGGAATGTAAGCTAGTAAAAAAATAGCTCTGAGCGTGCAAACAGTTGTTGCTTAATAAGTTATATTAACCTAACTTAATTAGGTTTTTATAACCCAAATAGCAATGTGTTACGACAAAGATGAGGGTGATGCGGCAGTGGCGGTGCGACGTCCAGTAAAAAATGAGAAGGGTAAAAAAATGACAAAAAACGGTTTATGCAAAAAGCTATATTGTCAGAAACAAGTATTCTATGTGGTGCAAAAACTGTAATATTGAAACTAAAATGACGAAATGCCCTGTGTGCGGTTCGTCAACTTCTGAAGAAGTTGCTTCTGAAGTTTATTGGTGTGATAAGTGTAAAGCTCCCGTTATTTATGATGCGATGCAGCTAAATAAGGGTGTATGTCCGATATGTCATGGAAAGACAAAATATATGGCTCAGGATGTACGACCTGTTTTTCCTGAAGAACGACTGTTGCTTGAATTACTTCTCGGTTTAACACCTCATTCGCTGCAAGAAAAGTCTATTTGGTGTGAAAACAGTCGGTATTTTATTGATGGAAATCCTAAACCGATTTCATCAAGTGTTTTTCAACATGCAGACACAGATATGCTCAGGGAAGGCATTGAATCGTCTTTGCCGCAACTGAGTTATGCTTATTTCGACAAATTTGTTGAAGCTTTTTGTCGAGCAAATAGAGCGAGACTCGATTTTTTGAAAAATGAGGCGTTTGAATTTGTAAGAAAAGAAGCGTCGAAGTATAAGGAAGAAAAAATAGTTCTTTCATTTTCTGGGGGAAAAGATTCTACTGTAACGGCAGATTTGGTTCAGAAAGCGCTAAGTAATCCTTCACTTGTGCATATATTTGGCAATACGACATTAGAGTTTGATTCTACTGTTGATTACGCAAAACGTTATCAGAAAGACCATCCCTACGCGATTTTTTTGACGGCAAAAAATACTGACCAAGTTTTTGAAGATGTGGTGGAAGATATTGGGCCTCCGGCAAGAATGATGCGCTGGTGCTGCTCTATGTTCAAAACAGGGCCTATAACAAGAATACTGAATAGTTTATACAAAAGCGACCAAATTCTCACCTTTTATGGCATTCGAAAGGTTGAATCTATTAGCCGCAGCAAATATAATCGTGTAGAAAAAGGTTCGGAGTCTGTTAAAATTCAGAAACAGACTGTTGCGTCACCGATTTTCTTTTGGACGGATGTCGATGTGTGGCTTTATATGCTTGCGGAAAAAGTTGATTTCAATGACGCATATAGAAAGGGATATGATAGAGTTGGTTGCTGGTGCTGTCCAAATAATAACCAGCGAGCACAATTCCTGTCTCGTATTTACATGCCCGATAAATCAAAAGCATGGCGGACAAAGCTAATATCGTTTGCAAAAAAAATTGGAAAACCTGACCCAGAAGAGTATGTGGATTCCGGAAAGTGGAAAGCACGCCAAGGAGGAAACGGCCTTGCAGCGGCTAATGATGTGAAAGTAAAATTCACAAACTGTACCGCTGAAGACCATGCAAAAATTTATAGTCTGAAAGAACCATGCTCAGATGCTTTTATCAATTTATTTGTTCCGTTTGGAAAGATTTCCAAGGAACTTGGCCGCAAATTACTGCATGAGGTTCTGGTCTTAGATATAAAGACGAATGTTCCCATTATATCTATACAGCCTTTTTCAAACGATGGCTTTGAATTTGCTGTAAAAATAAAAACCATGAACGTGGATAATCATGATTTTTTACAGACTCAAATATCTTACCAGGTAAAGAAATTCAATGCTTGCAGAAAGTGTCTGAAATGCGAGTCGATATGCAAGGCTAATGCGATTTCAATTACCGTTGACGGTTATCACATAGACCCGTTCAAATGCGTACACTGCAAAAAATGTGTGACAGCCAAGTATTTGGCAGGCGGTTGCCTGATGAACAAGTATTTAAAAACAAAACCAGGAAAGTGAAACGATGAAATTTCGAGCACATGAAACTTTTTTTATAAGAAAAGGCTGGCTTACAAAGGGTATGAAGTATGTGCTGAAGTACCCAAACCTTTTCACAAATAAAGACGAAAAACCCTCAGAAGTGCTTGGCATAGGCGCCAACATGGTTTTGGCTCTAAGATACTGGCTTCAAGCAGTTGGACTTACGGTAGAACGGAAAAACGGGAAAAGAGAACAGGTCCTAACAGATTTTGGAACGCTTGTTTATGACAATGACCGCTATTTTGAAGAATTGGGAACGTTGCATCTACTTCAATATAAGTTGTGCAGCAGCAAGGACGATGTTTCCTCATGGTATTTCTTCTTTAATGAGTTTAATCTGTCTGAGTTCACAAAAGAAGATTTCATTGAGGCTGTTCAAAAATTTGTTTCCATAAATGGTGAGGATGAAGTAGCCCTTCGTTCTCTATCTGATGATTTCGTCTGTATATTAAACACCTATATACCGAAGTATAAAGCGGATATGGACGATTTCTCGCCGGAAAACAATATCGCATGTCCTCTAGGGGAAATTGGACTTCTTGAAAGTGTTGACAAGAAAAAACATATTTACAAGAAAAAAATGCCGCCCTCATCTCTCATTAATCCGTGGGTTGCGTTGGCTATCATAATGGATAATGCGAACGGTGAAAAGGAAATCCCTATACAGGCAATATTAAATGGGCCGTGTAATTTGGGAAAAATTTTCAACTTAGACACTATTTCTCTAATAGATGTATTAAGGTCTATTGAACGAATTAATAAAATTAAAATTATTAGAACGGCAGGACTTGATGTGATTCGTTTGAACGATATTCTATCGTTTGAGGACTGCGTTCGCTCGTTCTATTCTAGTATTTAATTATTGTGGGTTTATCTATGCAAACAATGATTTCTGTGGCCTCTGAATTTCAGCATTCAATCAATATAGCGTATGATTTGAATGATGACAGCAAGTTAAATTCCTTCATCCCGACTTCGTCATTCTTTGAATTGTTAAGGGATATCCTGCTGAGCACGAATAAGAATTCGACTGAAAGAGCGCGGATTCTTATTGGTGCTTATGGAAAAGGAAAGTCTCACATTGTTCTTGCAATAATTACAATGTTAATGGGAAGAAACCTAAAAACATACACCAACGTTCTTCCAAAACTAAAAGAGGATAAAAAACTCTATCAGCAGGTACGAAATTTTTATGATGAAAAAAGAAAGTTTCTTCCTGTAATTATATCTGGAAATAATGGAAGCCTGACGCAAGCCTTCTTGTACAGTTTACAGGTGGCGCTGAAGGAAAATGGTTTGGAAAATGTAATGCCCAAGACGAACTTTGAAGCTGCTGTTAGGGCTATTTCTCGTTGGCAAGATTCCTATCCAGATACCTTAAAGAAATTTGAAAAGCTGCTGGATTGCTCATTGGACGATTATATCGATTCGTTAAAAGCATTTGATGTTGAATCATATAGATTCTTTGAAACAGTCTATCCTGATTTGACTTCGGGTAGTTCTTTTAATCCTTTCTTGGGGTTCGATGTTGTAGAACTCTATGCAAATGTTTCTGCTGAAATCAAGAAAAAAGGTTATAATGGCATTTATGTTGTTTACGACGAGTTTAGTAAATTTCTCGAAGCGAACATCGCCCAAACCAGCGTAAGCGATACAAAAATGCTGCAAGATTTTGCAGAGCGTTGCAATCGTAGTGGCGCAAACCAGTTACATTTGATGCTTATTTCCCATAAGGAAATATCCAATTATATTGACAAATTGCCTAAGGCAAAAGTAGATGGATGGAGGGGTATCTCAGAAAGATTTTCCCATATTCATCTGGATAATGATTCCAGTCAGACTTATGAAATCATTTCTACGGTCATTCAGAAAAAAGCGAAACTCTGGGAATCCTTCCTAAAAGCAAACAAAAGCCGATTTAAAAAGCTTGTTTCGCAATACGGAGAAGATGAAATATTTTCAGATTTAGACCGTTCGGCGATTGAAAGTGTGATAAGTTCTTGTTATCCTTTACATCCAGCGTCGATTTTCATTCTTCCGAGATTGTCCGAAAAGGTTGCTCAAAACGAAAGAACCCTTTTTACTTTCTTATCTGCAAAAGGCGGCGCCTGCCTTTCTTCTTGTCTTGACAAACAAAGGGATAATTCATTCTTCTTGGTAACTCCTGATGTTTTGTATGATTATTTTGAGCCGCTTTTCCAAAAGGAAATTTACGTCGCAGAGATACACGACCAGTATCGTCTCACAAAGCAGATTTTGAATAATCTAAACGCAAAGTCGCTGGAAACAAAGATAGTAAAGTCGATATCTTTGATTTATATGCTAGCACAGTTTGAAAAAATCAAACCATTGAAGGCTACCATAGAGTCAATTTATTCGTCTGAGTACAAACTTGATGAAATTGAAGCGGCGCTTTCAAATCTGATAGAAAAAAAATTCGTCTTGTATTTCAAAAGAAGCAATTCGTATTTGAAGTTAAAGGATTATTCTGGACTTGATACGAGACAGTTGCTGAAAGACGAAATGGAACGTTTAAAGAATGACGTTTCTATTAAGAATGTTCTCAATTCACTGAACTACGACAACTTCGTTTATCCTTCAAGATATAACGACGATAACGAAATGACTCGTTTCTTTTCTTTCATATTTATAAATGCATCCGAGATAAACGACGAATTTGAATATGAAGAAATCATACAGAAAAGAAACGCTGACGGCGCTGTATTCGCAATTTTACTCGATTCTGATGAAAGTATAAAACAGGTTCGACAGAATATATTGTTGTTTAGCAAGAAAATGCAACGATGTGTTTTCGTTTTGCCTAAACATAGAAGCGACTACTTTCCGCAAGTCCTGGAATATTACGCGGCTTCAGTCTTGAAAGACAAGTATGCGGATGACCCTATATTATTCGATGAATTTGACATCATATATGAAGATTTGAGAGATGTTCTCCTTTCTTTTGTTATGTCATATTCTCGTCCAGAGTTGATGAGGAATACAACCATTTATATGGGCGATGAATGGGAGGTCTCTCGTAAAACTGAACTAACCGCTCTATTGTCAGATATCTGCGATGATGTGTTCAAAAAAACGCCTATTATTAATAATGAGGTGATTAATAAAAATGAACCGTCAACAATGGCTTTAAACAGCCGTAATAAAGTGATTAAGGCTCTTCTTAGAAACGAACTTGAACCCAAGCTTGGTCTTACGGGCAATGGACAAGATGTTTCGATTATGAGAAGTTGTCTTATTCGCACAGGAATTCTTGACAATTCTGATTCGTATGCTCAATTATGTTTGACGCCTCCTGATAAAAATCTCAGCTTTGTTTTAGCCACAATTCAATCGTTTGTGGATGGCGCTAAGAAAAAGGGCGACTGTTCTTTTGATGCCCTTTACGCTAAGCTGATGAATCCCGCGGGAAAAATTGGACTTCGCAGGGGCTTAATACCTCTTTTTATAGCAGTGGTTTTCCATGAGTGCAAGAAAGAAATAATTCTTTCTGATAACGATGGAAATCAGCTGCCTATATCCATGGAGTCTCTGGTTTTAATTGATTCGGAGCCGTCAAATTATGTTTTGTCTGCGATGGAATGGGATTCTGAAAAAGAACGTTATGTCCAAGAGTTGACAAAGGTATATGAGGATTTCGTAATTGAGCAGGAAAAGGGCGCTAACAATTATGGCTACATTCTTTCTGCAATAAAAAGATGGTTTGTTTCTTTGCCGAAATACACTAAGACGATTGCGGCAAATGAAACAACCGCATCGAAATTTGTCAAAATCCTTTCATCCAACAAAAGTGATAGCGCGACAATTTTCGTTGAAATACCGGCTCTTTATGGGTTCAAGAAAAACTATTCAAAGGAGCTTATTTCCGCTATTGCAACAACTAAGGCTTTTTTTGATAACTGCCTAAATGAAAAAAAGAATGAATTGGCGGATAAGTTAAAGGAGAAACTTTTCTCGGGCGAGAAGTCTCTTCTAAAAAAGACTTCTTTGAAGTCCGTTTCTAAGGATTGGATAGAGTCCTTAGATGAACAAATTGGGAGGCAAGTTTTTGCTAATGGAACAGATAAGTTTGTTTCTCTTATGAAGAACGACAATCTGGATATATACTCTCTGCTAGACAGACTCGCGAAAATTGCAACAGACTTGCGCATTGAAGACTGGAATGAGTCTTGCGAAGAACTTTTCTTTGAGAGAATTGATGAATATAAAACTACTGCGGAAGAGTTCTCTTGGAAAAAATCAAATGCTTCTAGGGGCAAAAAAAGTGGTAGTTCTTACGAGCTGAACTTTGTTGATGAAAATGGAAAGCTCGTTACAAAGTGCTTTGACAGGGTCCCATTAAGCGGAAGAAGTCAGCTGCTGGCAAATACTGTCAAGTCTGCAATCGAGTCTTTTGGTCAATCTGTTTCTGAAAATGAAATTCGACAGGTTGTGGTTGACATTCTTCAAAAGATGTGCGATAGGTGATTACATGGCGTACTTTGATAATGCAGCAACTTCTTTTCCTAAGCCAGAGAGCGTATATTCGTTTATGGATTCTTTTTACAGAACCTGTGACGGAAGCTATGGTCGAGGAAAGAATGGATTAGGAGCGTTAGTAAAGGAAACAAGATTTCTTTTGCAAAAAATACTCCATTGCGATTCAAAGGCTGTTGTGTTCACTCCATCTGCCACTGTTGCTCTAAACATTGTTATTCATGGATTGATAAACAGAGTAAAGAATGTTTATGTAAGCCCATTTGAACATAATGCTGTCATGAGAAGTCTTTGGCATTTCCAAAAAAAAGGAATCGTTTCCATACGTCTGTTGGACGTAAACAAGGACTTTTCATACGACTTCAATAAGATAAAGAAACAGTTTAATAGCGTAAAGCCTGACCTAGTTGTCGTCTCTCATGCCAGCAATGTATTTGGCTTGATATCTCCGATAGAAGAAATTTTTTCACTGTCGAAAAAATATCAGAGCATAAATATTTTAGACATGTCTCAGAGTGCTGGTTTAGTTGAATGTAATGTGGGTTCGACGGACATAGACGTCGCTGTTTTTGCAGGACATAAGACTTTGTATGGTCCCACAGGCATATCTGGCTTTGTGATGTCTGAACAATTGGATATAGAACCTGTTTTTTTTGGAGGAACAGGCTTTGATTCTGCAAATGAAGATATGCCTAGCGATATACCCCAAAAATTCGAGTTTGGAACGATGAATGTTGCTGGCTTGGCTGGTTTAAATGCCTCTTTGAAGTGGATTCTTGATTATGGGGTGGAAAAACTTTATCAAGAAGAAAACTTGATGAGAACTCGTTTGGTTGAAATGCTCAAAAATTACAACGAGATAAAATTGGTCGGTGATTTCCAAGGTCAGAAATATGTGGGGATAGTTTCTTGCTTAATAAATGGAATAAGTAGTGATACAGCTGGCAGCATTTTTGCTGAACAGGGTGTTAAAATTCGTTCTGGGCTTCAATGTGCTCCTTTGGCGCATAAATTTGCAGGAACTTTCCCATCTGGTACAATAAGATTTTCTATAAATCATTTTACTAAAGATTGTGACTTTGTAGAATTGAAACATGCACTTGATTACATAAATAGCTGTTTGTAGGAGATTGTTCTATGAGTAACGAAATATTAAAAAAGCATCTAAGCGATTTAAAAATTGAGACCCTGAGGAAATTGCTTGGCGAAGATATTGTAGAATCATTACTCGAATGGGAACTAGGAACTATTACAAAAAGCAAGTACAGCGAAATACTTTGTTCTGTACATGGAGTTAAATTATTTAAAAACCCTGAATTTCGCTATCACATATTACTCACATTAAGAGGCAAACAAGCTGATACAGAGATTCCGATTCTAAAAAAACTGGCAAAATCAAAGAAAGACGATAAAAATGAGATAATAAAAGACGTTGCAAAGTGTAAATGGAATAAATCGGAATTATCAAAAGAAATTTTGGGTATTTTTGGCTACACATTGGAAGATGCTTTCCCACAAAAAGAAACTGATGAAAAAAGTATTGTTCAAGTAGATGCAAATGAAAGATTTTATGAATTACTTGATTATCAGTATGTTATAAAGCAAAGAGCTTTGACCAATTTGACAGATGGTGTGGAACTAAAGAGATTCCTGATTCATATGCCCACAGGAACTGGTAAAACCAAAACTGCGATGCATATTATTTGCCATCATATAAATTTCAATTTGCGAAAAAAAGGACTTGTTTTATGGATTGCTAATACCGTAGAACTGTTAAGGCAAGCTGAAAGTACGTTTGAAGCGGTTTGGAGAAATCTCGGTGACGGCTCAATAAATGTATATAAGCTTTGGGGAACAAACGAACCTTCGCTAGGCGATGAAACCTTAAATGGTTTTATGGTGTGCAGCATACAGAAGTTGTTGGCGCTAACAAAAAATTCCCATGGAAAGAATTTGTTTAACAGAATAGTGAATGATGTTCGTCTTGTTGTATTTGACGAGGCACACAAGGCTTTTGCAAAAGAATGGTCTGATATTGTTGACCAGTTAATGATAAAAAAGAGAGGAATGCAAGACCGAGCACTTATAGGCTTAACAGCGACTCCTGGACGCACAACATCGATAAGTGGCGAAAATTCGGCTTTTGTCAACCAGTTTGGTTCTAATATTATTTCGATAGATACTGAAATTATTAATAGGATTAATTTGTCGGAACAAGACGCTGATAATGCAACGGCGGAAATGGATATTATAAAATATTTCCAGCAGCGAGGAGTTTTGTCAAAGATAAAGAAAGAAGAACTTGAGTATCCTGAATGTTTGACAGAAGAAGAAATGAAAGGCATCAGATTAGTCGCCACAGAATATGGCTATGATGATTTTTCAAAGGATGCACTAGAAATAATTGGAAAGAATAGGTTTAGAAATATTCGTATAATTGAAAGAATTAAAGAACTGAATCGAGACGATTTTCCCACAATTGTCTTTGCTTGTTCCTTGAGCCACGCTCAACTTCTTTCTTCTGCTTTGACTTTAGCTGGAGTGCCGAACGCTCTTGTGACGGGAAACATGGATGCGACGGATAGAAAAAACGCCATTGCGTACTTTAAAGACCGTAGTAATCCACTTAATGTCCTTATTAATTATGAAGTTTTAACTACAGGGTTTGACGCGACAAATATTAAGTGTGTTTTTATTACTCGGCCGACCAATTCTGTTGTATTGTATAGTCAGATGTTGGGAAGAGGCTTGCGAGGTCCTCAAATGGGCGGCAACGAAGAATGCTTGCTTATAGATGTTAAGGATAATTTGAAAAAGTATGACGAACATCTAGCTTTTTCTCATTTTAACAATTACTGGAATTATTAATTAAGGAGATAGATAATCATGCCAAATGAAATTTTCGTTATAAGGTCTATGGCCGATGCGTTGCGCAACACTGGCTACAAGAATATTGAAAGCGCTATGGCTGAAATTGTGGATAATTCCATACAAGCAGAAGCGAAAAATGTTTTCATTGTCGTAAAGGAAACCGTCAATCCAAATTCAGGTCGAAAGAATGTAAGTGAAGTTGTTTTTATTGACAATGGAACTGGCATGACGGACTCCGAATTGGGGGGATGTTTGGCTTATGGTTATTCAAGTAGAACCGACCGAAGGGGAATGGGAAGATTTGGCGTGGGCTTGCCTCAGGCATCTATGCACGCCTGCCCCGCAGTGGATGTTTATTCATGGCAAAATGGGTATGAAAACTGTAAAAAAGTATTTCTTGATGTAGAAAAAGTACGTGAAGGCGAACAGAAAAATATTCAGGACCCTGTCTTAGAAAGCGTTCCGCGCGAATATGAACGCTATTTAGAATACACCATATCAAGTACGAAAGAAAAGGTGTCTTTTAAGTCGCATGGAACTGTTGTTATTTGGAAAAATTGTGATAAAGTCGTTCCCAAAACCGTTGGTACACTTTTTGATAAGCTTTTGTTCACTTTAGGACAGAAATTTAGATATTTCATTCTCGAAGAATGTTGCTCTATTGTGCTCATTGAGCACGACAATACAAGCAATTTAAAAAAGATTATGCCCAACGACCCGTTAATGTTGATGCCGAATAATCTTGTATTAGGAAATCCCGAAAAGCCGGGGACAATCGACACAAGTCACGCTAACAAGAAATATTGTGTTCCAGTTTTTGAGCCCTATCATAAGCCAGATACAAAAAATTTTGATGAATCGACAAATTCCATTAAATATCCAGTTAAATACATTGATGTAAAAACAGGAGAGGTTAAGGAATCATTTGTTTATATAAAATTCTCAATCGTAAAAGATGTTTTTTATGCGCAAGATGCGGTTGTTACGGACCCAGGAAGCACTGAAATTGGTAAACATGTAAAAAAACTCGAAGGAATTTCTGTTGTCAGAGCTAATCGTGAAATAGATTTTGGACAGTTTGATTTTTATGATAATGTTAATGAACCTACTCACCGTTGGTGGGGATGCGAAATAAGATTTAATCCAGAGCTAGACGAAGCGTTTGGCGTTGCAAACAACAAACAACATGTAGAACTTCATTATTTAGACCCTGATGATTATAAAGGAAAAGATAATGAAGTCAAACCTATGTGGCTACAACTTTATTCTATAATTCATAATACTATTCGAGCAATGTTTGACAAGAATAAGGTGACGAGAAAAAATTCAAGGGTTAAACCTTCGACTAATCCGCCAGCTTCGCCTACAGAGACGATTATAAATAATGTTGAACAGAATAATGATAATGATTCTCAATCAAAGCAAGCCGCAGAGACGAAGCCCCTTGAAGAGCGAATTGAAGGCGCCAAACAGGTTCTTGAAGAAAATGGCGTGAACAATCCAACAGATGAGGAAATTCGCTCTTATTTGAACAATTCCGTGAACATTTGTCATAAAGCAATGCGAAATGCTCCCTTGTTTGACATGTCTTACGAATTGGGAACATGTTCTGTGTATATAAACATGGACCATCCTTTTTATAAAAACTATCTGGAAAAACCACTTCAGGAAGACCCTGATTTTCTCACGGCTTTTGAACTGTTTATAGCGTCACTTGCTAAAGTAATCGATGAAACTAATGTTTCTTATAAAGATTCCAATGATGATTTGATTGCTCGATGGAATGAACGCTTGAGAGCGTATATTTTTGAACAAATGCACTCGAATTTGACGGGAAAGTAAATTGACTATACTTTTTAAAAATCAAATAAAAGAGCGAGTACTTGAAGAACTTGAACAATGCGAAGACTCTTTGCAATTGGTGTCTGCTTTTTGCAAAGAGTCCGTTGTGAAGTTCTTAGATGATAATTGTAGAATTGCTGTTCCCCAAAAGCGTTTGTTAGTTAGGTTTCGAAAAAGTGATTTGATTTCAAAGGCATCGGATTTGTCGTTGTATGATTATTGTATAGAGCACAATTGGGACTTGTATATCAATTTCAGTCTTCATGCGAAAATATTCATTTTCGATTCTCTTCGTTATGTCATAGGAAGCTCGAATTTAACGGGAAAGGGTTTTCTGTTTGATGAAGGTAATTATGAAGCAGCGACATTCGATTATTTAGATGATGATGACTGTCAGAGAATAAACAATTTGTTTGCTTCTTCGACACTTATGACGCCAGAACTATATGAAAAAATGAAACAAGAAATGAACAGTGTAGAACCGAGCACAAAAATTGAAGGTGCGGGCTGGTCTGACGATATAAAGGAGCTTGTTAAAGATGAATTGTCTGTTTTGTTTGCGGAAGATTTTCCACCAACAGAAGATGTTCGCTCTTTATATCATCAACCTATTTCTTTTTTAAATCTGCAAACTAATCAAAGTCCTGACGATATTAAACAAGCTTTTTTAAACTCCAAATGTTTTTCTTGGCTAAAGAAGATTCTAAAAGAAAACAACTCTGAGATGTATTTTGGTGCTATAACGGCATGCTTACATGATGCATTGATAAATGAACCAAAGCCATACCGTCGAGATGTTAAAATATTACTCCAAAATCTTCTGAGCTGGATAAATTGTTTAAATATCAATGAAGTTAAAATTGACCGTCCTGGTTATTCACAACGGGTACGATTGATGTAAGAATAAAGAAAAGCGAATTTGAACAATTCGCTTTTTCTTTATTGTCTTTTCTCAAGAATTACAACAGTCCAAAAATTCGTTCGAAATTCTGCATCTGTTCTCTCTTTTCGCCGTAAGAGATACAAAAATGGAGGCGCCTCACTTGACTGCCCCTGCAATTCGCAAGCACTCGCAGCCGTTCCCGTCGTTTCGCTTTTGTTCGCTGTGCAAAACGCTGCAAGCGCCTCCTTGCTTCGGGCCGTTAAAATGTCCGCCCGATGGCGCCGGAAAGCGTGCAGGACGCTGCACGTCCTTGCAGGGGGGGGGCTAAAGTTGCGAAAATCCGCATTTTTCGAAAGTGTCACGAATTGACAGAATAATTTTTTATTTTTTCCGCTGTTCAAGTCGGGACGGAAAAAATCCCCTTCGATATCTATATCGCCCTCAAGCTCATTTCCTTTTTTCGTCGCGCTGTTGCGTGAGTTGAGTATGAGGTTTTTATATATCAATATCTCCACAATTACGGAGTGAGTCCTACTCATACTCCTACTGTTAATCATTCTCCTATTACTACTACTGATATAATAGGGTTGCAAGTTTTTGTCGCGACTTGAACCCGTTTGTTATGCCTGGGTTCAAGCGTTTGCAAATCGTTGCGACTTGCAAAAGTTCCCACAAAAAAAGGCCCCGAACAGGGCCAAAGGACTGCTTATGCCTAAGCTAAAGGAACACGGGGAAATTACCCTTGTTGGTCTTCAGAACTTTCATCTTTTAGACGCAGACTGCGAAGCCCGTTGCGTACGATTAGAGCGCATTCCTCGGGAGTCAGCACAACCTCGCCCCGAAACTCCGCAGCGTGACGAGTCTTTATCGCCTCCCAAAGTTCAGGAGTGAAAAGCTCGTCGATTCCCATGCCGATTTCCAGTAGTTTCTGGCAAATGTCGTAGCTGGGAGTCGCCTTGCCTTTCTTCCAAGCGGTGACGCTTGAGGCGTTGAGTCCCAGTTCGTCGGCCAGGGTGCTGGCCGTTTTGTTTGTTCTGTCAAGGTATTTTTCAACGTTCATGCCATAAATTTAATCAAAAATTGCATAGTATTCAATAATTTTTAAAATTTTTTTAAAAAATCCCTTGATTTTTTGCCTAGAATTGAATAGATTTTGAATGTAAGGCAAAAGAAATTGAAAAGTATGCAAAAGAAAATAAACGGTACGCAAAAAATTTGGCAGGTCGGCATAACGGCACGGGCGAAGCAGGCCCTGGAGCAGCTGGCCAGCGAGAACAAGCGAAAGGGTTTCCCGGCGAGCCAGGGACTCATTGCCTCAACCTTGATACTTAGGGCTTTTGAACATGGCGAATCCATATTGGGCTAAGGTTTCGTTCAGTGACTTTATCAAGCACTTCCGAAAAATGACGGATGAACAGATTATCGCCGACGTGAGGGATTCGATGGATGCACTTGAGGATGTTGACGGGACTGGCGACAGTTTCGGGGCGTTCATGGTGAAATGTTCCAGCGAGAGAATCCAGCAGCGCAGCGAGGTCAACAGGGCGAACGCCCTGGCTGGACACGAAAAACACGGACATGAGATTAGGAAAGTACAGCCGCCGCGATTGCCGACGACCGAGGAACTTTACGACTTCTGCGCGGAAAAGCACCTCGACGACGCGCTGGGACGCGAATGGCTGGAGATTACGCTTTCCAGGGGAGGGAAAACCCGTGAGGGCATGACGATTATGAACTGGAAAGGGGCGGTCACGAACTACGTGGCGGCAAGGCTAAAAACCCTGTCGAAGGGACAACAAATGAACAACTACTAACAACAAAGGGAAACCAACAACTATGAATAACGCAATAGCTACACAATCCAATCCGCAGCAGGTCAACGACGCCCTGCTGCTTGACTACCTCACCGCGACGACGCCGGGTCTCAACGACCACCAGGTCAAGCAGTTCCTCGCGGTTTCCATGGCGTTCGGGCTGAACCCGTGGAAGAAAGAAGTTTATGCCGTCACGTACAACAATCGCGACGGCGGAAAGACGATGAGCATCGTCACGGGGTACGAAGTGTACCTCAAGCGTGCCGAAATGAACCCCAACTACGACGGCTACGAGACGGAATGGCGCGGCGAGTTCGTCAGGGGCAAGTCCACCAAGAGTGGCAAGAACGGCAACTACAGCGTGGATGCGCTGGTTCCCAAGGACGGGGACGTGAGCTGCATCTGCCGCGTTTTCCGCAAGGACAGGAAGGTTCCCGTCAAGTGCGAGGTGTTTTTCAGCGAGTACGACCAGGGCAATTCCATGTGGCAGAGCAAGCCCAGGGTCATGCTTGAGAAGGTCGCGATTGCGCGTGCGTTCCGCCTCGCTTTCCCCGTGGAGTTCGGCGGGATGCCCTATGAGAGCGCGGAGCTTTCGCCGGAACAGGGACTTGACCCTGAAAAGGAAATCAAGATTGAGGAAGCGGTGGAAAGGGCGGAAGCCCCGAAGCCGGAACAGCAGCCGCAGGAACACACGGGCGACCGCAAGGCGAAATTCATCGAGGTGTGCAACAAGATGATTCCCGCCGCGATTAAGGACACGCTCAAGGCGTACAACTGCCGCAGTCTTGAAGAACTGGGCCTTGACCAGATTGACGGATTCTACCGCGAGGCGAAGCGCGTGGAGGCCGGAATGATGCAGGAGGTGGAGTTCTAATGGAGGCGACGATGGAAACCGAAGAAGTGATGGAAGAAAAGAATCCCAACGCGCTCGTCCTTATCGACGAGGGAAAACAGTTCGCGGTCAAGACGGACTGCATGGACCCGGAGGCGCTTTTCCTGGACAAGAAGAACTTTGTCCCGATGCTCAACCAGGTCAAGAAGATTGCGCGTGGGCTGGTCGCGGACGTTCACACCGAGGAAGGGTTCAAGGCCCGCAAGGCGATGAACGCCAAGCTCGCGAAGCTCAAGACCGCCATCGAGGACAGGGGCGCACAGGTCGCCAAGGAACTCAAGGCGAAGCCCAAGCGCGTCGATGAAACGCGTCGGCTTGTGAAGGAAACGCTCGAAATGCTCCAGAAGGAGGTCATGGCGCCCATCAGGGAAATCGAGGCTAGACAGCAGGAAATCGTGGAGATTTCCAACATTCCCGCGACGGCCATCGGCTGCAATTCCGAAGGGTGCAGGCAGGTGCTTGAGGCCATCGAAGCACATGTTCACGACGCCAAGTATTGGGACGAAAGCTACCAGGAAGCGATGGACGCCATCAACGACGCGAGGCGCCAGGTCAACGGCATCCTCGCCAGCGCAGAGAAGCAGGAGGCGGAGAAAGCTGAACTGGAACGCTTGAGGGCGAGTCAGGCGGACTTTGAAAAGGCGGCGCGTGAAAAGGCGGA
This sequence comes from Fibrobacter sp. UWB11, assembly GCF_900143015.1. Classification (NCBI taxonomy): domain Bacteria; kingdom Pseudomonadati; phylum Fibrobacterota; class Fibrobacteria; order Fibrobacterales; family Fibrobacteraceae; genus Fibrobacter; species Fibrobacter sp. UWB11. Next base: position 69,924 of record NZ_FSRT01000001.1, read on the forward strand.
AGCCGAGAAACGCGAAACGGAAGAAAAACTGCGCAAGGCGCAAGAAGAAGCAGAAACGGCAAAACGCGAGGCGGAAGCGGCCAAGCGCGAAGCTGCGGAAGCACAGAAATTGACCAATGTCGATTTCGGGGAGGCTGATGCCAAGGCGACACGTGAGGCGATGCTTTTCCCGGACGACGAACGCCAATACCGACGCATGGCGAATCGGGAAGCACTCGAAGACCTGATGAACTACGGACTTGACGAAGCCGCCGCGAAGCAGCTCGTTACGGACATAGTGCACGGGAAAGTGCGCCATGTGCGGTTTGTTTACTAAGAAAACTCGCAGCTTTTTCTAACCCAAGCTGCGGCGCTGCTGGTGCGCGAATCGCCAGCGTTCTTTCTTTGACTAAAAACAGTTAAGAAAATCAACAACCAATAACCATAAAGGAAAAAACAAATGACATACGAAGCAAGAGGAAGGTTCGAGGAAACCTTCGCAAATGTACCGGGCGTAACCGTTTCGGAACTCAAGATTACCTGCGACGACCATGCACACGTTCTGCGCTGGATGGCGGCTGTCGTAAAGGAATGTACGGGCGTCGCACTTGAGGAACGGATAAAGTTCAGCGTCTATGAAAAGATTGACGACGAACGCGTGAACTCGAAGGAGTATTTCGTTTACGAGGGAGGCGAGAACGTCTCCTGGAACAAGGTGAAGATTTAGCCGACCGCTGCATGGTGCAGGCGGTGGCCTAGATGGATTGAATCGAAGATGGACAGACTGGAAAAGGAACTTGAACAGATAATCGTGATGGAAGATGCAGGGCTTAGCCTACGCTCGCTCTGTCGCATTTATAAGGAAACCGTGCTGGACGATGAGTCCATGAAGGACATTCCGCTTGAGGCGAAGCAGTTCGCCGTTGCGGAGAGCCTTACCAAGGGCTACTGCGGGATAGCACGGAAGTTCGGGTTTAATGATGAAAAGTTCATGTCTGGACTCATGTCAAACTTTATGCTGCCACTTGTGGCCGCGCTGCATTATATCGTCACCAGGAATGGTGAAAGGAGTACCGATGAAGATAATCGCTGATGAAGAATTTCTCGACCGTACCGAGGCTGGGAATTTTATCGGGATGGCGACATCCACTTTCGACAAGCTGTTGGCAAAAAGCCGTCACGGCAAGTTGGTCTATCCGCTGGAGGTTTACCAGCCGGGTGGACGCGGCACTCCGATGTGGTTTAGCAAGTCCAGGTTGAAGGAATGGCTCAATAATGTCATTTCCAGCGGCGGCATCGCCGTTTGTGCGAGAAAGACGCACTTCACGATGGACGAATTTTAGGAAGATACCTCCTTGACGCACGAAGGCCCTGGCTCATGCCGGGGCCTTTTCTATTTTTGGGTCATGGTCGAGATTGAACACGCATTGAGAAACTACCTGGTGAATCCGAACGACTTGGATTTGGGTTTCGCGATGGCTGCTTTGGCTCGAAAGACAAAAGCGCATTATCGCGAACTGGGAGGCAACCTAAAGAAGGAAGCTGTCACGCTCGGCAAGACCTTCGCAGTTGATTTGAAAATCGGCAAATGGCCCGATGTTCTTGACGGAAAGTTTGAAGATAACTTTAAAACCAAGACTGTTTCGTTCTTGAAAAAGATAAACGGCGATGTGCATAAGGCTGCGGAGCTGATGCTAAAACAGTGCTTCGACACCGTTGAAAAGAATGTCAAACGGTGATTTTTTGTAATTTATAAAGAAATGAAAACAAACATTCTTTTTCCCATCCTCTTTGCAATATCTTTAGAACTTCTTGTCGGATGCAGTGATTCCGCATCCAGTTCGTCGGAAGAAAAGAATCCTACGCTATATACTTCGGTGGTTCTTGGAAAGTGTGCGGACGCTTCCTCATCCAGTTCGTCGGATATTGAGAAGATGATTTCGTCGTTAATTGTTGGTTATGGTGAACATTCAGCTGTTTATTTAGGCGATTGCAGAGGTTGCTTTGACTTGACTCTTTACGCTTTAGATTATTGTGACGTTTCCGCTGATGTAGCTTTAGATTTTGTAGATGATACTCTGTTTATTTCTTATGTAAATGTGCAAGAGGCTTCCAAGTGCACCTGTTATTCCTCCCATGATTTCAAGGTTCCATCAGTGAATTATAGGTATGTCAAATTTAATGAACAAGTTTTTAATGTTGTTGCATCGAACATAAGGGTTGTCTGCTCAAATATAGGGGAATATAAAGAAGGTTATTGCGTCGAGAACGGACCGACGCATTTATAGCAAAATAAGCTCGCTTTCGCGAGCCTTTTTTATTTCTTGTTGAGAGCCTTTTCCAGGTCATCTTGCAGCAGGTGACTGTAGGTGTCCAAAGTCTGGCGCACGTCTTCATGGCGCATCAACTGCTGAACGATTTTCGGGCCAACGCCTGAACGGATTAGGTTGGATGCGAACGAGTGGCGCCACTTGTGGTTCGTCGCGTCGTCGCTCTTATATCCCGCGGCTTCCACTGCAATTCGCAGCGTTTCGTTGCACCTGTCCGCATGGTCGAAACGTGCTGTCGCGAACATGCCGTCTTTCAGCTTGCCGTAGCGTTTGATTTCCGCCTTGAGGCGGTCGCTAATAGGGAGGAACGCTTCCTTGTCGCCCTTGCCGACGACGCGCATCTTTCCGTCCTCTTGGATGCACGACGGCCCGAATCGGCAAGCCTCCGCATGACGTAGGCCAGCGAAGGCCATGACCGACCAGAACAGTCTAAATTCCGGGTCGGGCGCGTTGTCGAGAATCCTTTCAATCTGTTCGGGAGTCCAGAACGCCTTGGCGCGTTTCGGAACCTTGGGGAACGCCACGTCGCGGAACGGGTTGTAGTCGCCCAGGTCGTAAATCTTAGCCGCCCACTGGCAGAACTGGCTTGTGCAGCGAACCATTTCGTGCTGGGACTTGGGAGCGTACCTTTCGGACAGCCACACCGCCCAGTTCGTCGCCTGTTCGGCATCGAAGCGCATGAGCGTCTTGATGCCGTTTGCATCAAGCCATTCCTTGAATGTCTTGAGGCGGTACTTGTAAGCGAGGTGGGTCTTGGAGTCGTCGCCCTTGGACGCCGCGACGGAGTCCAGGAACTTCGGGAGCGCCTCGTCGAAGCCCCTGTCCTTCGGCATGAGCTTGCGGCGGATTTCCTCGGGCATGAACCTGGCCGCGTTCATCATGTTCAGCCATTCCTGTGCGTCGCTCTTGCGCTTGGTTTTAAGACTGATGTAGGAGAACTCGCCATCCTCCGCGATTCTCCCGTACCATGTAAGGTTGCCGCGGTACTTGTACCGCTGCGATATGCTGTAGCTTTTCATACAAACAAATCTACTAAAATTTGCCTAAAAGTCGGCTCACAAAAAGCTCACAAATGTCTCACATCATACCCGATTTTTGGCGGTTTCTCCCGTCTTTCGGGAAAAACCATTACAAGCGACGGAGAACCGCGACAGACAGTCCAAATCGCGCCGGAAGCCTTGATTTTACTGATGAAAAAGGCCCGGAGGCTTTTGCCTTCGGGCTTCCAATGGAGTACTTTCTGAAAATTTTTCGGGGCTGGGTTGATAGTCCGCTGCTCTAACCGATTGAGCTAAAGCCCCAACTCACCCAAAGTTAGTAAATATTTTGAAATTGTCTTCGCCCATTCGTAATGGAACCCGCTGTAGGCGTTCACTACGCATTTGTCCCAATCGGCGACTTCCGTGTTGTACACATTGATGGCGTCTTTTATACGACGTAACATCTGGTGCGGTGCGTTTGCGTCGTCAACGAGGAATGCGTTTGCTTCGCCGGCGGTCTCGAGGGTGTAGTCGGTGAGCATGCTTGCTATGCCAACGTTTATTCCGGTGAGCGGGAGCGTACCGGCGGCCATGGCCTTGAGGATAATCGAGGCGGACGGCTCCTGCAGGTTCGCTGCGAATAAAATGTCAGAAGCGGCGAGCGTGTCGCGCAATTTTTCTCTGTTGTTCGCTTCTTCGGAGTCGAACTGGAGGACGCGGACGTAGTTGCTGTACTGGTGCGAAACTTCTTGGTAGTAGTTCCATTCGGGGTGTTCCGGCGAAATGCCCACGATAATAAGGGCATTCTGCTTTGCGATGTCCGAAAGGATTGTCGCAAGCGTCTCGGAGGCATTGCCCGATTCCATGTCCATGTGGCTGTAGATAATCAGTTTGTTCGAAAGATCCATGCCGAACTGGCGCCCGAGGCTCGCTTTCGCTCTGCGCTTTGCTTCTTTGATGGGGAGCTTTGCTTCGTCGTTAAAGTCCCAGAACTTGTAGTTCACGCCGAACTGGATACCGAGGAGTTTGTCTTTGTTGCGGTTGAGGAACCCGCTGAGCCCACCGGGGAGGTTCGTGTTAAGCATGGCGTCGCGGTAGCCCGACGACGGGAACAGCACTTTGTTGGCGTACAGAACGCCAGCCTTGAGGAGACTGACCTTGCCCCAGAATTCGTAGCCGTCCATGTTGAAGTCCTTGCGCGGGAGACCGATTTTTTCGATTTCGCTGGGCTGCACATGGAAGTCGTAGGTAATGTTATGGATGTTGAAGAAAAACGGGATGTTGTGGAATGCCTCTTGATAGACGGTATGGCAGAGAGCGCCGACGAGTGCTCCGCCCCATTCGTGACCGAGGATGGCTTGGAACTGGATGTCGCTTTGTGCGCAGTACGTGAGCACTGCCGAGGCGAACATGGCAAATCTCAGGTGGTTGTCGCTGTAGGGGAGGGAGTGCGGCGGACCATAAACATAGGGGCGCCCGAAATATTCTTCATTATATATATAGGTATGGAGCGGGTCTTCGTCGGAACGCCATACTTCGAACGGCTTGTTCTGCAACGCCTCGACGCCTTTAAAAACACAATGATACTTGTCGGAGTCTATAATATGATCTTTGTAGAACGGCGAACAGGTGACAACTTGAGATCCGGCATTGGCGAATGCGGATGTCATGCAGTTCACTGCGGTCGCGAGTGGACTTGGTACCTTCCAGTTCCCCGCTTCTGGAGTTACGACGAGTATATTCATTGCTTTTTATACACTCCAAATAAAAATTTACCTATAAAAATAGGTATGTATAAATTTATTTATTTAAATTTCAACTGAAAGGGTGAATTTCATTTTTTAACCTGATAAAGAGTCCTTTTCAATATTTTCTGTTAAAAACTTCATCTGAAGGATACAAAATGAAGAAAATTTTCATTGCTGCTTTGGCTACCGCCGTCGCCTTGACGATGACTGGCTGTAAGGGTACGAACGAAAAGCGCGGCGACGAACACCTTAAGGAAGGCCGTTTCCGCAATGCAATCAACTCCTATCTTGAGGCTAAGAAGAAGGGCAAAATGTCCGATGAATTCTTTGACAATTTCACCCTCGCTCTCGTACGTGCCGGTGATATGGAAGCCAAGAAGGATTTGAGCAGCGACCTCATCAACAACTATTTTGAAAAGGCTGCATCGAATATCGGCAAGGTCAAGGAAGACGCTACTGTCGAAGAATATGTCAAGACGCTCGGTGAAATCGGTAAGCGCCAGGCTGCACAGGAAGGCGTAGACTACGCAACGATCATCAATGCATTTGCAAAGATCGACTCTGCAGAATCTGTCGCCAAGACCCGCCACATTGCAGAATCTGCCATCAAGAGCATCCGCGAAGAAACCGAAAAGCTTTATGTTGCTCGTAATTTGCAGGAAGCTACTTCTGAAGAAGATCCGGTCGTGAGCGAATACTTGCTCCTCCGCATGGCTGAAATGGCTCCGAATAACGAACAGGTCAAGGCTGCTTTGAACAAGAGCCGCAAGGCCACTCGTGGTTACTTCCTCATCTTCGGCGAAAACGTTCCGGACTTGAGCGGTAAGCAGCGCGTGGACAAGTGGGGCTACGTGATGGCCATGCCGACAATCAAGATTACCAAGAACTCCCTCTCTGGCGAACTCCAGTTCTGGGCTTCTACGGGTAACAACACGGAACTTGATCCGTCCCTCATCAAGCTTGTTTCTACCGAAGGCAAGGAAGTCTCTGCCAAGGGCAATACGGGCTGGTGCGAAGCTGAAGTTCTCGTGGGCAAGAAGGGTGACGAAAAGATTGAAAAGAAGCAGAAGAAGTTCAAAGGCAAGGGCAAGTTGATGAACGAATTCCAGTGCTCTGTGAACGTAAGCTTCTCCTTCCCGGGCGGCTTTGTTCCGGACTACATCGAATACAAGGACCAGTACGGCATTGGTCGTAAGTACCTCGGTCACTAATTCGTAACGGAATTAAAGAACTTTTAAGGGCTCGCCGCGGATGCGCGGCGGGTCTCTTTTTTTTGTGCAGTGATAGGTTGTTGGTTATCTGAGAAGGTGATGCCGGCACCCCGGAACATGTCCGGGGCAGGCTCCGGCCGGCATGACAGTTGCAAAAAAAACTGTTATGTCTTTCTTGTCATCCTCGACCGAAGGGAGGGGATCCATACAATAAAAAAATCCCCGGCCGCATTGCCGGGGTACTAATTACAATCGTCTAATAGCTATTGACCAATAACCAATGACTATTGACTAACCACTGATTAGAAATCGGCGTGTGCGCTCATACCGAGAGCAAACTTCGTCTTGCCGACGACCGGGTTCTTGTTCTTGCTGAAGTTGTAGCCGAACCAGAAGGTAACGTTCGTGTTTATCGTCGGGTAGAGGTAGAAGTTCATGCCGAGGAATTCGAATTCGTCCTTGCTGATTTCGGAATCCGGATCGTGGTATTCAAAGCTTACGCCCAAGGAGAACTTCTTCGTGATGTTGAAGCTCGGTTCGATGGCGAAGAGCATTTGATCTTCGGTAAAGATTTGCGGTGCAGCGGTGTAGCCTTCGCCTTTGTTAACGATAGCATAGAAGTAGTTGAGGCCCAAGTTGAAGATGCTGTAGTTCAAGCTCGGCTCCACAAGGAAGGAGTGAACGGCTTCGCCCTTGTACGGGTGGATGCCATAAGCGGCATAGACGCTATAGTTGAGGGTTTCGAGGCTCTTGGAGTAGTCGAGTTCTGTACCGAAGAAGTAGGTGTAGCCACGACCGACTTCGGAACCGAATACCCAGTCCACGCTCGGGGTGATGGTCAAGTGTTCGTCCGGGCGGTTCAAGAGCTTAAGGGCGTAGGTACCGAACACGGCAATTGCTGCCTTGCTGTCATCGGTGGCGCCAATGTAGAACTTACCGTCGCCAAACTTGTTGTTGCCGACTTCAACACCGAAACCGCGGAGGCTCTGGTCGCGAGAGATTGCTGCATAGCGGCTCGGGTCACGCCAGAAATAGTAATTGAATGTACCTGCGTTGTAGGTCAAGTCACCGAATACAAGGCTTACGTCTTGGAAAGGCTTCCAGCGGAGTTCGACTCCATCAAAGTTGAAAGCGGTGTAGCGATCATTGTCGCTTGTGATTGCCGTAGAGCGGGCGAGACCGTGACGGATTTCAGCAGCGCCTTCGCCGTTTGTGATATTGCTCTTGGTGTTTGTGAAAACGGTAACGGAAACGTTTTCGTCGAGGTTTGCCGTCACAGACAAGTCGATGTCCTGGTTTGCGGCGTTAGTGGGGTCAAAATCCCTGTTGAAGTAGCTAGCGAAGTCAAAATCGACATTACCGTGGATTTCGATGTCGGCGGCCATGGCAAAACCGGTAGCGGCAAGGGCAATCGGCAAAATGAGTTTACGCATACAATCCTTCCAAAAAAAGATTTGTTTGAATTTTACGTGCAAAAGATAGAAATATCTTTGATTTGAAACCAATGTTTTGTTCCTTGAAGCTCAAAAATACGGTTATGCTTCGTCTTAGTGGCTTCAGTTTTGTAAATTTAGTAGCGTCTTTAAAAGAGGTGGATATGAAATTCTCCCCCCGTTTTTTTGTTCTTTTGTCGCTTGCCTTAGTGCAAGGTGTTTTTGCGTTGACCGCGGACCAGGTTTTAGACAAGTCCAAGGCTTGGTTCAAGTCGGGCAAGGCCTGGAGCCTCAATTTTAGGGCGCAGATGTTTCAAGTGGATTCCCCGGATGTGAATACGCAATCGGGAACGCTTGTTGTCGCCGAAGGGGACAAGTTCAAGCTTGACCTTCTGGGAATCAAGTTTTACAGCGATGGCGAAAGCCTTTGGCAGTGGAATGTTGAACAAAAGCAAGTTCTTATAAAGGCTGTGGAAGACTTGTCGAGTTCGCTCCATCCGTCGGAACTGTTGTTCAAATATCTGAACTGCAAGGCGCTCGAAATGAGCGAAGGCGAATTTGCCGGAAAAAAGCTTTGGGTGCTAAAACTCGACCCTGCAAAGTATGCGGGGCAGTTTACCAAGATGGAAGTTTGGCTATCGAAAACGGATTATTCGCCGGTGAGACTTTTTACGGAAGACCCGTCGGGTAATGCCACGTGGTATGGCATTCTGGACATGAAGGTGGTCAAGAAAATTTCTAATGATGATTTCAAGTACAAGCCTGTTGCAGGTGTTGACGAAATCGATATGAGGTAATCGTGAAATTGGGCAAAATGAAATCAGTCGTCGCGAGTCTCTTTGTCGGGGGCGCCTTGTGCGGGAACGCCTTGGCGGGCGAAACGCTGTTCAGCAACTATGTGTATGCGGTTGCCCCGGCAGGCGAATATGGAAAGTTGTGGGCTTTTTCGCGTGACAATTCTTATAGCGGTGTAACGCTTTTGAATTTTACTGTTTCGGATAAAGGTTCTATTGTAACTGAAAAACCGCAGCAGGAAAAGGTCTCGGATACATTGACTGCCGTGCAGGATGGAATTTTCGAAGATGATCTTGCCGAGCGCAGGCGTATTCCTGCGGTGTATGCGGGCTCAAAGCTTGGTCTTTTGCTCCCGATGGTTGCGATGAACAATGAAGACCGCTACTTGCAACCGGCAGGTTATTTCTCTATACGCGACTTGAGAAATATTGTTGAATATCCGGTCGATGTCCCGTCTGCAGCGGATGCTCTGGAAAAGCCGATGCAGTACGCGATGAGTGGCTTTGCATACGATTCAACGAAGCAGCGTTTGTGGATTGCTCGTGGTGCCTTGGGCGTGATGGTTCACGACATGTCCGGAAAAAACGGTGCAAAAGATACGACGTTTGTCCTGAATGCAACGTCGGGTGAACTTGAGGAATTCAAGAAAGATTCTGAACTGGATTTGAAAAAGAATCCTGAAATTTTCGATGTGCGTCTGCACCCCAAGACGGGCGATCTTTGGCTTGCAACGGCTCAGGGCGTTTGGGTCAAGTCTTCGAGCGGTTTAAAGAACGTTTCGGAATCGTTGAAATCGTCCCGTGTGACGGGCCTTTGGATGGGTGGTGAACCGCTCCAGATTATTGCCGAGACAAACTTTAAAAAGGATGACAACATCAATGGCGGGCTTTGGCGCCTGTATGGCGAAAAGGCAAAAGATTTTTCAAAGGTGGATTTCTTGGATACCGCAGGCAAGGTGCAAAAGAAAGATATCTATGATGAATCGGATTACACCGTAGGCGATGTTGCGTTTATCGGAAAGACCGCTTTTGTGCTTGTCCGTGCCGTTGGCAGTAGAATGATTAGCGGGTTCCTCAAGCTGGATTCGCTTGGTGCGCATGCTTGGGAACAGGATGATGATGGCAAAAATCAATGGCTGTACGGATACGAAACGGGAGCGACCGACCGCAAGATGACGATTATGTCGATGTGTACGTTCCCGCTTTCGAAAAACCGCGTGGGGCTTGCGATTGCGACTGAAGGTAATGGTGTCTCGGTCTCGGCGGATTCTGGAAAAACTTGGAGTGTCATTTTGAATCGCGCAAAGCTGGACAATAACTTGGGCTCTGTTCGCATGGTGCCTTCGGTGATTGCTCCGGGTGACGGTGACAGCGATGTATCGCTGGTTTCGTACAAAGTAGGCCGCGAATCTAAAGTGACGATTGAAGTGTTCAGTTACGATATGCGCAAGGTGCGTACGATTGTGAAAGACGCGGTGCGCAATGCGGACCCTTCAAGAAGCTCGAACCCGAAAGAAGATTTTTGGGATGGTCGTGACGATCACGGCAAGGATTGTACGATGGGTGTTTACTACGTCAGGGTAAAGGATAACCATGGTCATATTGGCTGGGGCAAGGTGATGACGCTTGGAGGTAACTTCAGATGATTAAAATGAAGAATCTTGTAGTTGCTGCTTTGGCCGTTTGTTCGTTGGCGTCTTCTGCATTTGCTGGGCCATTTACAAAGAAGTCTGAACTTGGCGGTTTTGATGGTTTTGTCGAACGTATGGGCGCTGGCGTCCGTGAAATGGGTCGTGGTAACACGGGCTCTGCCGATACGGCATCGATGCCAGGTGCTTACTGGAACCCGGCATTGCTTGGCTTCCGTGAAAATCTTGGCTTTACGATAAATTTTGAAAAGCGTGACTTGGACCGCTTGGGCGGTTCCTTGGGTGTCGAAGGTAAGGTCGGAAAGCGCATGGGCGTGGGCTTTGCGATGCTTTATCGCGGCGATACGGATTTCAAGGTTATTGATAATGATGACCAGACTTTGGGCGAGGCAGAACCGTTCTTTACGATGTTCTACTTGGGCTTTGCTTTCCGTGCAACTCGTCAGGATGCATTTGGCCTTTCACTTTCGATGAGCTACGATAATTTGGATATTGCCGAATTTTACGATGGCGTTGAAGAATCGTTCCGCAGTCCGGTGACCATCAATTTGAGCTGGTTCCGCCAGTGGAATCGCAAGTGGTCTTCGTCCGTGGTAATCCGCAATTTAAGCTTCAGTAAGAATTTGTCTGCAAAATGGACGAAAAACCCGAGCAAGGACAATTCGCTTGCCTCGACAGAAGGCGTGCGCCCGAAGGTGTTGCAAATTGGGCTTGGTTATCGTTCGCAAATTATGGGCAAACCGGTTTATGCCTGGATGGAAGCAATCGATTATCAGGTGGCCGATACGCTTTTGGCGTTTGACCCGCAGCTCCATGTTTGGACGGGTCGCGTAGGCTTTGAATGTGAAATTATTCCAAATGCTACACTTCGCGTGGGTATGGATGATTTGGACTGGATGTTTGGTGCCGGTTACAAGTTCGATATCCACATTGGCCGCAAGAAATATCCGATTGAAGTGAACTATGCGTTCCTTTACGAAACTCGCGCGGGTATCTGGACTCCGTTTACCCTTGGTTTGAGGGGATACCTTCCTTGATTTCTAAGGTGTTCATTTCGAAGGTGCGCAGTCTGGAATCGATGGACTGCAACTTCGATGCTGGCATAAATGTAATTTGTGGGCCTAATGGTTGCGGCAAGACGACGATTTTGGAATCGATTCACTTGCTGGCTCAAGGCTTTTCGTTCCGGTCGCGAGACTTGCGCGAACTTATCACGTGGAAAAATAATGAACTGATTTTGCGTGGCGAGTTTGAAGATGAAGGTCGTTCGAGAACGCGCGCATTGCGTGTTCACTCGCGAGGGAGTGAAGTGCGTGAAAACGGCGAATCGCTAAAGTCTCCGACAGCGTTTTTTGGAACATGTCCGGCAGTGATTATGCAGCCTTCGGATATTGAACTTTTGCGCGGCGGGCCGGATGTGCGCAGGCATTGGCTCGATGAAATTCTCTGTTACCGTTCATCGGCAAATGCGCAAGTGTTGCGCCGCTATAAGCGCGTGTTGCAACAACGTAATAAGTGGCTCAAGGAGTTTAAGCAAAACGGTGCTGCTGTTGGTGGCGAGGATTTGTTCCGCGTTTTGACGCAACAACTGATTGATCTTGGCGCTAAACTTTGGGCGGCGCGCATTATGCTCTCCAAAGAAGTTTCCGAGATTATTACGCGGTATTACCGCAAACTTTCGGGCGGTGTGGATGAAATCACTTGTGCGTACAAGAGTTCGATTCTCAAGTCGCTAGATGCGCTTGATGTTGCGGATTCAATGACGGACGAGATGATGGATGAAATCCCGGCGGATGCGACGAGCGCTGATGCGGGATTGCAGAATGCTGCTGAAAGCGGTGTTGGAATTGCTTGCGGGGAATGCGCGGAATGTTCTGGAAATGTCGCCGAGGATGATGCCGATGGCTCAGATGATGCGCCTAGTGAAGAAATGCTGCGTAATGCGTTTTCGCGTAAGCTTGCGGACTTGGAATTCGTGGAACGCTTGCAGGGCATGACGATGGCTGGCCCGCATCGTGATGATTTGGCTCTTTGCGCTTCGGGTTACGAGATGCGTTCTGTCGGATCGCAAGGGCAGTGCCGCTCGGCTGCGGTTGCCATGCGCTTTGCCGCGGTAGATGTGGCTTCGCGCTACCTGACAAAACCGATTTTGCTGTTGGACGATATCTTTGCAGAGCTTGACGTAAACCGCCGTGATGCGGTGGCATCGCTCATTCGCGAAAAACAATGCCAGGTGGTGATTGCTACGCCGCAGGCGGAAGATCTGCCGTTTAAAGCGGATGCAATGTTTGAGTTGAAAATTTAAATCTTTATGTCATTCCCGCGAAAGCGGGAATCTCCTTTCAAGAAGGTGATGCCCGCTCGGAGGCGGGCATGACAATACAAAAAAACGCGCAACTGGGTTGCGCGTTTTTTGCATCGGGGCGTTACGGCCTTTGACCACTTAGTGCTTTAGCACTTATGTGGGCATGGCCACCTTTAGGTGGTGTGGCCCCGCTAGAGAGGATGATGGAAGACTTGCTCTGGACCCGTTCGACTTCGTGCTTTGCACTTCGCTCAGGGTGACACAAGAGCAAGGCTGCAATCAGGGGGCGACTGCCCCCTCAGTAAACAAAGACTTTTACGATTGCATTTCTGTCTTCTGTCTACTTCCTACCGCCTACTTATTCTTCAAGAGGTCGCGAATTTCGGTGAGGAGCTTTTCTTCGGCGCTCGGTGCCGGAGGTGCTGCCGGAGCTGCGGCTGCTTCTTCAGCTTTCTTCTTGCGCATGTTCTGCATAAAGCCGAGGAACTTCTTCATCATGAGGAACACGGCGAATGCGACAATGAGGAAGTTGAGGACTTCACCGATGAACGTGCCGTACGGAATGGCGATGCCTTCGGAGGTTGTGTAAACGAGGGTCTTGATTCCTTCGCCGGCGTTCTGGCCACCGCACTTTGCAATGACTGCTGTGACGAGCGGCATTACGATGTCGTTCACGAAAGAGTTGACGATTTTACCGAAGGCGGCACCGATGATGATACCGATGGCCATGTCGACGATGTTGCCTTTGAAAGCGAATGCTTTGAATTCTTCAATGAGTGAAGCTGCTTTGTTTTTCAGACCCATTTTAATTCTCCTTGTTGGGTTGTTTTATGTTTAAATAATTAGAAAAACCTTTGAAGTTTGGCATGCAATTTTTAAATTTGGCGCGCTATGTCATGGTTATTATTGGCTTTTGCCTCCGCTGTATTTCTCGGTTTTTACGATTTAGCCAAGAAAAAATCTGTTCAAGATAACGCTGTCCGACCGGTTCTGTTGCTTTGTAGCGTTTTTTATGCGCTGCTGATGCTGCCGGTGCTTTTGACGGGACATTGCGAGCCGCTGACTTTGCATGACCATCTGTTTTTGATGGTGAAGTCGGTGATTGTCGGCGGAAGTTGGCTTTTCACGTATAGCGCGATAGCCCACATGCCTCTCAGTATTTCGACGACGATTCGTGCGCTTGCTCCTTTGTTTACAATCATGATTGCGGTGGGATTCTTGGGCGAACGTCCGCAGGTGATGCAATGGGTTGGTATTGCTGTTTGCATTTGTTCGTATATCGGGCTTAGCCTTGCCGGGCGCAAGGAGATGGGGCACTTCTTTAGCAACGGCTGGGTGGTGGCGATGGTCCTCGGGACGATTCTTGCAGCTTGCAGTGGAATTTATGACAAGTTGATTTTGCAACGCATGAACTTTGAACCTTTGACGGTGCAGGTTTGGTTCAGCATTTACATGTGCGTAGTGCAGTTCTTGACGACAATGTTTACATGGTACCCGACTCGTAAGAAAACGACTCCGTTCCAGTTCCGTTGGTCTTTCTTGGCGGTGGCGGTCCTTTTGATTGTGGCGGATCGTTGTTATTTTTTAGCTGTAAGCGATTCGAGTGCGTTGATTTCTATCATTACAGTGCTGCGTCGTTCGAGTGTGTTCATCAGTTTCTTGGCGGGAATTCTTATATTCAAGGAACGCAAGAGCAAAACGAAGTTTTTTGCGATGTTGGGCGTGGTGATTGGACTTTGCCTGATTTCGCTAGGGCGTTAGCGCTGGTGCAAAAGGCGGGGGCGGTATGCTAAAGATTGGAATTACGGGTTCTATTGGTGCGGGCAAATCCTTTGTAGGGAATTTGCTACGTGCTCGTAATTTTCTGGTGCTTGATGCCGACCGCAAGGTTCATGAACTTTATAGGGATTGTGCGGAACTCCGTGCAGAAATGGCAGCGTTCTTTGGCGAAGCATGTTTAACGCCGACAGGTGTGAATAGTGCGCTGATTGCGGATCGCATTTTTGCGGATGCGTCTGCTCGCGAAAAATTAGAACAGATAGTTTATCCGTATTTGACTCGCTCGGTTGCAGAATTTTTCGCAGGGGATGCTGTGGGCGTTTCTAATGAGAATGCTGCGGACAAGTGCCGTTTTGTAGAGGCTGCGCTTTTTTCACGCGCTCCATCGCTTGTTGAAATGCTGGATGAAATCTGGATTGTCGATGCACCCGAAAGCGTTCGATTGCAACGCCTTGTCGCTCGTGGACTTAGCGAGAATGATGCTACTCGACGTATTGAAAATCAGCGTGGCGCCTGCGCACCGGAACTGTTCCCAGGCAAGCGGATTCGTGCAATTACGAACGATGGGGACCGTTTGCGCGTGGAATCGCAACTGGATAAGTTGATGGAGGTTTTATAATGATGCCTTATATTCACCAATTTGCAAGTTTTTTGCGTGTCCACCTGACCTCTATTTCTGTGGGGTTGGTGGCAACGCTTCTTATTCTTTACGGCTCTTACATTAACGATTATTTCAAACGGATTACAAAAAGCTTACCTTTTGTAGTTCGCTTTGCGTTATTTGTTGTTCTTTGCAGCGTGGGTTACGCTTTTGCGAGTTCGCAACTGGTTCGGCTTTTAAGGCTTGGCTTGCGCCAACTTTCGGATTTTCCGCTGATTTGCGTTGTTATCGGCAGTTTTGTGCTCTTGGCGTTCCTTGCAAAAAGAGAAAAAGATATTTAGGCTGCTTGTTTGTGTAGTGGTATGATTTATATCACTATGTAAAAAAGTATAAAATGATGTTTTTCTTACATCTGAGCGGTACCCTTTTTAAAAATCTATCTTAAGAATCAGAAAAACAGAAGGGTATTACTATGCAGAAAGAAGATATCATTGTATTAAGGCAAGTCGTGATCTTTTCTTTAATAGCCATTGTTCTTGGCTTTGTTTACGGCTAGTATAAAAAAATTGGTGTAATATGGTGTAAAGCTGGTGCGGTATTTACTGCGCCGGCTTTTTTTGTATGCAAAAGATGTTATATTGTTCTTTGCTTGTAAAAGTTTAAAAAGGGATTGAATAATGCCAGCCGAAATTAAAATTCTTGAAAGAGCTGAAATGTATCTGAGAAAGCTTTCTTGCGGAGTGAATCCTCTGACTGAGGAATCCTTGCCAGAAGGGGACGCATGCCGACAGGACCGTATTAGCAAGTGCCTGACTTATGTGGCCGATTATTTAAAGCAAAAAGTGATGCCTGTTATGGAACGTCAAGAAAAGGCTAAGGCTCCGAAACCGCCGAAAATCTTGAAACCGCGCATGGTTCGTGATGCGGCTGATAAAGAACTTGTCTTTACTCCTGAAATGTTGTCTAAGTTTGAAGTCTCGGAAGAACCGGTATCTGTTTCGGGCATTGTTCGTCGCTTGAATTTCTTAATTCCGCAGGAGAGCGGAATGATGCCGCTTGTTTATGCGGATGTTGCCGAAGTGCTTTCGAAAGAGGGCATCCTTTTGAAACAAGAAGGCGATAAGGGTAAAGATTTGAATTTGCCGACTCCGCATGGCGAAGAACTAGGATTTGCAAAGGTGGAAGCCGATATTCGTGGACATCATTCGATTTACACGAAATGTAATGTGGATGCACAGAAGTTTATTTTAAATAATATTGACAAATGTGTTGCTCAGGCAAATGAACGTTTGGCAAAGCGCAGGGAAAGTGCTGAACTTGGTGAAACGGGTCGCGTTGGCAAAGAAAAGTTCCATGTTACAGATGAACAAATCAAGAATTATCCAGCAGATGAAGCTCCGGTGCCGGTAAGCGAAATTGCAAGGCGCTTGAATGATTTGCTCCCGCAAGATTCCAACGTCGAAAAGATTTACTTCAAGACGATTCGCGATTGGTTTGTGTCGCAGAATTATCTCGAAGAAAAGAAGAATGCGCTTGGAAAGATTTTCTTTGTGCCGACAGAAACGGGCTCGCAGAATGGTATTGTGACGGAATCTCGCGTGGGCAAGAACGGTGAAAACTATGACGCGGTCTTGTACAATGGTGTCGCGCAGAAGCTCGTGCTCGACCACGTGAACGAACTCGCGTAATTAGTCATCCTGGAGCCGAAGGCGATAGGATCCATAATATGAAAAGCACCGTCCCTGCTTATTGCAAGGATGGCGTTTTTTTTGTCATGCCTGCCTTGTGCCGGCATCAC
This sequence comes from Fibrobacter sp. UWB11, assembly GCF_900143015.1. NCBI lineage: Bacteria > Pseudomonadati > Fibrobacterota > Fibrobacteria > Fibrobacterales > Fibrobacteraceae > Fibrobacter > Fibrobacter sp. UWB11. The sequence goes on from NZ_FSRT01000001.1 coordinate 86,531, forward strand.
CATTCACGTCTCGAAATACAGATATTTACCTGAGTCTGCGGAGCCCTCTGGGCATAGGAACTTCCTTACCATCCTCGCCGAGCAAGTAGATGTTGTCGAGGCTGATGAATCCTTTGCCGCTATGGCGGGCGCGGAATGCGAAGTTCTTGATTTTAGTCGGGTCGAGCTGCGGGATTGTCTTGCCCCAACCTTCTTGTTGCATGTTTTCCCAGATGAGTGTGTCGCGAGTCCAGTTGCCATGCGTGTTCTTGAGACGGATCATGAATTCATCATAGTCTTCGACTTGGCTTGACATGATTTGCAGTTCGATATAGCCTTGTGGATTGTTGTGTGTTGTTGCATAATCGAAAACGATGCCGACAGATTTTTTGACTTCTTCCGGAATGGCATAGTATGCACCGGAGTAGTTCGGCCAGCCAAGCTCAGGAGGCTGCTCCACGATAAAATCGTGACGGATATAACCACCGAGTGGCGGATTGCCGTTGATGATTTTTGCATCCATGGATGTGGCGTTGTCGCCATTGACGACCGGGAACCACGATACGTTGTCTAAACCGTTATCGAAGTTCTGCATTACGCTTGTGGTGCGGTAAGCGCCGCGGACGCGGAACGGAACTTTGAAGGTTGCTTTCTTTTTGTTCTTGCCGATAAGCGTAATCTTGAGTTCTTGAGCTTCCTTGATAACTTTATCTGTGACAGGAATTTTGACATGGAAACTTTCGATAGAAGAATTCCACTTGCCATCGTCCGGCGTAGCATGAATTGTGAGCGGTTTCTTTTCCCATTTGTCAATTTGAATGTCGGCTCCTGCGAGTTCCCCGCCATCTTGTACAGCAGTCACGAAGAGGTCGAGCGTATCGCCTGCGGTCATGACCTTCTTTTCGAGCGCTATGGCGAGCACTTCGGGGGCGTTGTTTGCCTGTGCAGGCGGGTTCATGCGGACGACAACTGTTCCGAACGGAGGAATTTCGATGTCGGTGTTTTTGCCTTCGAGACGGCGACCGCTCGGGCCCATTTTCGGATATGGGTATGCGTTTCTTTGATCGCCAATCCACTTGAATTGATCTTCGCCGAATACGTCAATTTCGGTGCGTACGCCGTTTGTTTTTTTCTTATCGCTCTTGCGATTGATTTGCACGACTTGCTTGCTGTCGGTCAAATTTATAAGGAGTGTGTTGCAGTTATTGCCTTTGCAAATGGCGTAAGGAACGACATCTGCGGTAGTGCTCTTGACAGGAACCACTGCGTAGCCGTTTTCGAGGAATCGTTTGAATGCCATGTAGACACCGAAATATTCTGCGGTTGGCTCAAGGCTTGCCCAGCGGTTCCATGAACCTTCTTTCAAAAGTGCGGTCATGCTGATGGTACCCCATGTGTGGTCAGGACCTTCAAATACGTTGCCGAAGGCGTCCCACGGGAGCGCTTGGAAGCGGTCGCCAAAGCGGACGGCGTACTGTGCGAAAATGTTTGCTATGCCGGCAGCTTGCGGGTAGTCCATCCAAATTTGAGAACCCTGTACGGAGGTGCTGAATTCCGAGAGAAACACGCGACGCTTACCTTCGAGGTAGCGGTTCATCCAGGCGTTGAGTGTGTCAGCGTTCCATGCGACATCAAGGCTCGCCTTGAGCATGTCCTTTGCGTTCAAGTTTTCGGGGGCCCAGTACGGATAAGTGTGCAAGTCGACAACATCGAGATAGCGTTTGCCATCGGCTTTTTCAGCATCGCCAACGATGCGTAAGAATTCCGCCATCCAGTATTTGCCATCGTTGAGGCCTGCGCCTTTCTGTAACATTTTATGTGTGCTGAATAGCGGACCATGCAAGATGATACTTGGATCAACAGCCTTCATGGCACGAGCGTATTCGATAAAGCGGGCTGCATATTGCCTTGCCGAAAGTGGACCGGATTCTTCCCATTCGCCGTCAAGTTCGTTACCGATTTGCCATTGCTTGATGTTGTATTTTTTGACTTTATTTGCGTACTTGACCCAAGCGGCTGCTTCTTTGGACGTGCCTGTGCCTGCGTTAACGCAAATCACAGCTTGTGCTTTTTGACCGTTCACCAATTTCGGAAGCTGGTTGATGTAGGTCATGAATTCTTCGAAATGCCACTTGATATTAGTCCAGTCGGTGCGCGGCTTATCGCCGTTGCGGGTGGACATGGCAAAGAACTTGTAATCATTCCCGGCGAGTAAATCGTCAGAACCGCTGTAGAGCTTCATTTCACGAATTTGCACGCCCTTAGACGGCAAGTCGGTTGTCTTGAACTTTACGGCAACGTAACGTGCTCGCGTTGTTGGAAATTTGTACTTGGTTTGGTTACCCGTAACCTTGACGGTGCCCCATCTCTTCAACTTGTTTTCTGCATGCTGATGAACGCCCGGATAATCGGCATAGTCTTCGGTCCAGTACGAGAAATCAAAAGATTTCGGGCGGAGATTGCCCCAGTCGATGACGATGGAATCGAGGTCTTTCTTTTCAGGGAACTCGATGACAATCCAAGGCGGATCTTTCGGGTCGAGGATTTCTCCCCACCACATGGTTTCCATGTTGTTGTCGGCAAGGTGGCTGCGACGAATGAATCCGTAGTTGTCCTTGGTAGTGCCACGGTAAATTGTTTCTCCTAAAAATCCCGGAGCCCAGCTTTCTTCGCTTGGCGTCCAAAGACCAGTGCTGTCGTATTTGCCGGCACCGTTCCAATGGTAGTCATTGCTCAAGCTCCCGTTCGGGAAACGGAAAATCGTGTAGCCGCCATCGACGAGGGCTGGGGTCATGTCGTAATAGCGGGAGGGCGGGTTCCAGATGGCAAGATCTGCGCCCATCATGTTCTGCTTGTTTATGACGATACCGGGATGGGTGTCGTCAATTTCGATGACGTTTTGAGCAGCAAGCGCAGAAGTCGCTGAAATCGCGAATGCCGTGCTGCACAAAAATTTTTTGAATTTCATAAGACCTCCTCGAATATGGGGTAGGGTTCGTCGTAAAAATTTACTGAATTTCTAGCTTGCTAAAAGTTTCGTAATGATCTGCGGTATAGTAAATAATACAGTCGCTTTGATAGACGAGACGCTTGGTGCCGCGATTTTTGGCGGAGTATTCAACATCGGCTTCGTGATAAGAGCCTTCTGGCAAGGTCGCATGATAGTTGCTTGCGTTTGAAGCGTAATTGCTGAATTTGTCGCCACCAATCATCACACCGATGGTTGTCCACGGGTTGAAATTCCACTTTTCGAAAGTCTTGCCTGTTTTCGATTCGTAAAGTTTTTGACCCTCGTTTTTGCCCACGTAATTGCTTGGCAGCTTGTCGAACTTGCACAAGTACGCGGCAACGGAATCACGTGTGGTGTATTTGCCGGATTCTTGAACGGCTTTAAGGATAGAAGTGAAATAGTCTGCTTGGTTAAACGCATCTTGTGCACAAATGATATTTCCGCACTCATCGTGTGAATATTTATAACACTGTATATTGTCGTAAGATACTTCTTTGCAGTTGTCCTCTGGTGCAGACGTTGTGCAGGCAGTTGCAAAGACAGAAATTGCAACTGTGATGTATAGCTTGAAAAATTTCTTTAGATTCATGTTTTAAAATGTAATAAAAGCGGTTTTGCAACACGGACTTCGTGCAACCTCGAATAGCGTCAAGGCCTGATTCTGATGTTGGTTCTTCTTGACAAGACTTTTTTATTGACAATGTACAGTAAGTATGCTGCAAAAAATGAAATGAGCATGGTGAGAATATTCGAAGAATCCTTGTCGAGAAAGTCTATAAAATTAAAAAATAATTTGTATATAAATATGTGGCACAAATACAATTCTAATGACATTAGCCCAAAGACCGTAAATATTTTATCAATAGTTTTGAATTTGTCGAAAAATTTTGCAAGGAGAATGCAAAAAACAGGCGTTATGATAATGTAGGGGAGGTAGGCGAGGGAACAAGTTTGCAATGCGTAGAAAAAATAGGTCTGAAATATAAATAAAATAATTGTTGCGATGAATGTTGCGGCCAATCCTATAGTTTTTAATTTTTTAGTGAGTCTTATATTACATCCGTCCTTTGCCCAGTGACCAAAAATAGCGCCTATGAAAAATATCGGGATTCTTGCGTAAGTCAATATAATGAATCCCCCGTAGTTCTTGTTGTTGTAGCAAAGAATACAAGTTAAGGCGTAGATTAACATTAAAGAAAATCCTGCTCCGATAAAATAGAACGATGCTTTGAACCCGTATTTTTTGAATAGCTTGAAGTAAACAGGGAATATTGCGTATAGGAACACTATGCAAGAAATAAACCACGATTCGTCACGATACCCAATCCAATAGCCCAGTGTCGTTGCCTTGCATATCAATTGGTAAATGGCCCTAGTGCTAAAATCCATTTGCGCCAAAAAGACAACGCCAATCACAACCCAAAATTCTGGAAGAATACGGAAAAACCTGCTCTTGTAATATTTCTTTAAATCAAAATTTTTTCTAGATAGGGAATAGTATAGACCGAAACCGGATAAAAATAAAAAAATGTCCACGCCGCCATAACCCACGGACCTGATAAAATCAATGACTGTTAAATCTGTGGGGACTCGCAAATGAAACAGCATAATCCATAATATGGCAAAGCCCATTATGGCACTTCTGTGTTTTGATATTAATTGAAGTATACTGTTCACTTTATTAATATACTCGTTTTTATGAAATAATGATATCAGTTCTTTTGTGAAAAGTGTAAATAATCTATATTCATGGTATGTTTAACGCTTGTCAAGCAGGTTCTCGGATGGAAGAAATTTTCAATACTAAAGGCACGTGTGCCACGACGATTCAATTTACGCGCGATGGCGATAAAATCCGCAATATCCGTTTTACGGGCGGTTGCAATGGAAACCTCAAGGCGATTGCAAAGCTTTGCGAAGGCATGACCGCCGAAGACATTGCTGCTAAATTGCTCGGTAATACATGCGGTGGCAAGCCTACATCTTGCGCCGACCAGCTTGCTAAAGCCGTTCTCGGTCGAGAACCATAATCTGCCAGTTGGTGGTTTTGCTCGCGTTGGCTCAATGAAACGATGTCGCCAAAAACGTACCCCTATGAACCGCTCGCAGATGATGCAGGCGGTTCATTCCGAAGATACAAAGCCGGAAATTTTGGTACGCCGCGCACTTTTCAAGGCTGGTTTTCGCTACAAATTGCATCGGCATGATTTGCCGGGTTCGCCAGATTTGTTTATTCTAAAATATGGTGTGGTTGTGTTTGTAAACGGGTGCTTTTGGCACCAGCATGGTTGCAAATTTACGAGCCGCCCTAAGAGCAATCCTGAATTTTGGAATGCAAAATTTGACAACAATATCGTTCGTGATATCAAGACGAATTGGGAACTTTCGTTACAGGGCTATCGCGTGGCGACTGTTTGGGAATGTTCTATCAAATACGATTTTGACCGTTCCATAGAGCGCCTCAAGGCGTTTATTGAAAGCGACGAAGAAACGATTGAGATTTAAAACGTCAAAAAAATGCATTTTTTTGACAAATTTTGGCGTTTAAAACAATACAACAAAAAAAACTTTGCATAGAACCAATTGGGATTAGTTGCCTATATCTTTGTTTATAACAAAGAGGAGTACTATGAGGAGTTCAAAGATCATTTCGTTCATGACCGTTTTCGGTCTAAGTGCATTCGTGTATGCAGCGAATGCCAACACCCCAACCCAATTCTTCGACAAGGATGGAGCCTATTATGGCCCGGATTGCGATGAGACCAATTACAAGGGCGCTTATTACACAGGCGATTACACAAGCCCTTTCAAGACGGTCCTAGGCAAAACCGATGAAGATATACAAAAGAAGTTGGACCAATTGTGGAATCACTACTTCGGGGGACAAGCGGATAAAACAGTTTATTACGAAGACCGCGACGGTGGCTACATCGTCGATATCAACAACAACGATATTCGTTCCGAAGGTATGTCGTACGGTATGATGATTGCGGTGCAGACAAACCATAAAGATGAATTCAAAAAACTTTGGAATTGGGCCAAAAGTCATTTGTGGCACGATCCCGCCAGAGGTGGCAACGGCTATTTCTCTTGGCAAGCGAATCGTGATGGTTCTACACGTGATCAGGGAAATGCGCCCGATGGCGAAATCTATTTTATGATGTCGCTTTTGTTTGCTGCAAACCGTTGGGACAATGCTGACTACATGAAGGACGCGCAAACAATTTTGAAAGCTTGTTGGAAAGGCAATGGCAATTCTTTGTATAGCGAACAGTCCTATATTGCTACGTTCCAGCCAACTGATGGCAACAACACTTGGGGCGATGCTTCTTACAGTTTGCCGGCATTCGTTGATTTGTTTAGCCGTTGGTCTGATACCAATAAGGATAAGTGGCTGAAGGCAACAAAGGCTACGCGAGACCACATTTACAATTCCGCAAACTCTAAATCGGGATTGTGCACCGATTACAGCAACTTTGACGGAACGCCGCATTATGCGTTTGGCAATAATTCGAAGCGATATTCGTTCGATGCCATTCGCTGCCCCATGAATTATGGCATGGATTACTATTTGTTCGGTGCGGATGCAGAACGTCAAACGAAAATTGCGAAGCTCATTACAGATTTCTTTGAAAAGGATGATTACAGACATGGCCATTTTGAATGGGACGGCTCTGATCCGACAGGTGCATTCACGATTGGGCAGGCTGGTGCAAATGCCGTGGCGACTTACGCCTTGCTCGACGTACCCGAATATAAGGATTTGGTCAAGAAGGTATTGCAGAAGGCATGGGATGCAAAGCCCATCGTAGGCAACGAACGTTACTATGACGGTTTGGTGCATTACCTGGCTATGCTCCATTTGACGGGAAACTTCAAGATTTGGAAACCCAAGCCAAAGAATGTCAAGGAAAAAACAGAACCCGCGGGTGAATACAATGGCGCTACGTATAAAGAAGGCGATACCATTGACGCATTCGAAGATTGTGAACTTTACAAGATTACGTTTGTCAAGGGCGCTGAAGAGAAAAAGGATTCTACGGATGCTTTGAAAAGCTTGGACTTGCGTGTGGGACAATTCAAGATGGAACGTAATTACAACCTCAAGGGTTGCAAGGTCAATAGTGAAAAGGCTGCTCGTGGTGCTTACTACGGAAGGATTGTTCCGGTAAAGTAAATGTATCGGTGAACTGCGCGCAAAGCAAAGGAAATGTGCGCTGTGCAAGGGAAATGCGCATAGAGCAGGTTTCTGACTGTCGCCCCGGCCCGAGTTTGCCTCGAACATTTTAATTAGTCATCCTCGCGTAGGCGAGGATCTTTTCTTTTATAAAAAGAACTATCTTTTTTAAAAAAGGAGATAGTTGTGCAAGTAAGTTACACTGAATGGGTATGTCCTGAATGTAAAACAAAGAATCGTGAATCCTGCAACACTTGGATGTACGGCAGTCCGATTCGCGAGTGCAAGGCCTGCCGTAGCGAATACCTGGACAGGCGATTCCGCGAAGTAGCGATAGACGGTTTCGATCCGCGCAGCAACAATGCTAAAATCTATGTGAAGGGAGCCCTTATTCTCTTGGCTATAGCCCTTGTTTGCGGCGTGCTGACTTATTTTCAGTATAACGGTGGATATTACTCCATGAAGGTCGTTGTCGCGGGAGCGGCGAGTGCTCTGGTTGCCATTGCCTGTGGAATCAACGCTTTGCGCATTAAGCTCGGATTCCAGAACAAGGACAATGACAAGTACATGGCGGAATCCAAGGCCCGCCTGAGTGACCCGCAGTATGTCGAAAAATTGCGGAAGTACGGGTACAGGGTTCAAAAATAGGTGTAGCGATGCGCTTTCTTGAAAAAATCAGTGAATTTGTGGGTAAGTGGATGGCCGTTGTTGTGCTTGTGATTGCGGCTCTTTCGCTGTTCATTCCGAAATCGACATTATGGATTGAGCTCTCGTGGGTGAATTACCTGCTGATGGTTGTGATGTTTGGCATGGGGCTTACACTCAAGTTGAGCGACTTTGCTCTGGTGTTTATGCGACCCAAAGAAATTACGATTGGATGTGCGGCGCAGTTTATCGTGATGCCGGTGCTCGCGTTTCTACTTTCCAAGATTTTTGGCCTTGATGCAGCGCTGATGGCGGGTGTGGTTCTCGTAGGCACGTGCCCGGGAGGCACTTCGAGTAACGTTATCACTTACCTTTCAAAAGGCGACGTGGCACTCTCTGTGGGTATGACAAGCGTGAATACGCTGCTCGCTCCCGTGCTGACTCCGGCAATTACCTATTTACTGCTCCGCACGACGGTGAACGTCGATGTGATGGCAATGTTCCTTTCCATCGTGAAGGTCGTCATCGTGCCGATTGCGTTAGGGTTTGTTATCAACAAATTCTTTGGCAAATGGACGGCGCGGGCGATTAAAGTTTTGCCGCTCGTTTCCGTGGTTGCCATCGCGATGATTGTTGCGGCCGTCGTTTCGCATAACGCTGCGAAGATTCTTTCGACCGGTTTTATCGTGTTCGCGGTGGTGATTTTGCACAACCTGCTCGGTTACGGCTGCGGCTTTGGCCTTGGAAAATTGCTGAAATTCTCGACGCCCAAGACAAAAGCGCTCTCCATTGAAATCGGCATGCAGAATTCAGGGCTTGCCACAAGCCTTGCGGCGACTGCGTTCTCGGGCCTTGCCATGGCTACAGTCCCCGGTGCCATATTCTCTGTATGGCACAATATCTCCGGCGCAATCCTCGCGAACGTTTATCGTAGAAAAGAATAAAAACTCGGTAGAGTTAAACGTTACGTCCCTCTGTCATGCCCGCCTTGAGCGGGCATCTCCCTTTTATGACTAAAAGTTAAAAAGTTTAAAATTACTTCTTCTTTGCAGATAACTTCTTGAATTCGGCTCGTGCCTTTTTCATATCGGCAAGGAAAGTCTCGTCGTTGTGCAAACTTGCAAACGCTCCTGAAACAAGAACCTTGGAGGCATCAACATCGCTTTGCCAGTGGAATCCAGCAATCACGCGGCTTTGTCCCCATTCATAAGCGTACTTCAACAACGCATCTTGTGCAGCGGGGTTCACCTCGATCAAGAGCAACGCCATTGACCAGGCGCGAACGGTATGTCCCGACGGGTAGGAGCCATTCGTTCTCAGCCGCTCTTCTTCGGCAGGGACAAGAGTCGATTCGTTGAAGCGGTCATAGGGGCGGCGCCTCATGTAATGCCTCTTGGGCAGGCTCCCCACCTGCTTAAGCGTCCGGATTCCGCGTTCGAGCATGTTCATGATGGCGGGCGTCTTCTTTGCCGAAATTTCCATGCCAAAAGGTTCGCTGAACATCTTGGCCATGTCCTCGATCGTTTCTACCGCCTGTGCCACGGCCAGGGCGGCACGTGCGGAATCCGCTCGCATCGCTTTGCCCCACATGTATTGCGAGATGTCGTACATGAACTGGACGGACGTTGTTTCGGGCGGTGCTGGGTAGAAGTTGAGTGCGTTCGGGAGCGCGTCTGCCTTGACGTATGGCTTTGCGTCTGCCGCAAAACTGCAAAGAGTTGCTCCGCAAATGGCAAGAGCGAAAACAGATTTTTGGAGAAGTGTAATCATATTTTAAAGATATATTTTTAAAACGCGTGCGGATTTTTTTTGCCGCTGGGAACGCTTGACTATCGGTCTCCGTAAAAAAGCTGCGTGTTGCGATGCCATGCTACTTTACGATAAGCAGGCTCCAACAGCGAATCGTTTTCGTTCATAAAGAACGTGTGCTTTTTCGTGCACATGGACACCAATTGCACGCAATAACGCGCAGTCGCTTCTGTGTGGTGCTTTCTGTGGAAGCACGAAAGCGTAAGCAAGTGGTCGTTTTCCATCGCTTTTTCAACAGCGCCACGATAAATGCGGGGGAGGCTGCACCCGCGAATCCAGACCGCAAACGCTCCGTTCGCAAGCGCGATATCTAAAATGCGACGCTCCGCATCCGAATGGAACGTGCCCACAAGACATTGATGATATCGTCCCATTTCTGTGGCCCATTGCTCCAGTCGATAATCATCTGCGTCAAAATCTCTCGACGCGAAAACACCGATTTTCGTTTCTGGCCCATACCACAAGCGTTTTGCCCCTGCTGTGTTGATGCCGATAAGTTTGATTCTGTTCATGTTTTTGCTCCCTTAAAAAATAAAGACCGCCCCGCTTGCGCGGACTGCGATCTAATAACATCACCTTTTCTGGTGCTAAACGTAATATACAATTAAAATTTGAGAAAAACAAGTGCTGCAATTTTTTGCAAAACTGTGTGCGAATTTGCGACGCCTCTTGCGCATGCTGTTTGACTTTTGTATGTTATGCCATATGAAGTTTAAGCTCGTTTTGAAAATTGCTATACCTATTTTGCTTATTTTGATTGCAGGAACACTTTTCTTTCTGTACTATAGCAATCGTATTCCTGAAAATGCTTTGGTGTATTATCGCATTAAAGATCACAAGGGCGAAATTTCAGTATGGCGTGCTTCTAACTGCAAGATAAAAGGGAATGAATTTCAGTGCCATGCAGAACTGTGTCCCGATGATAAATTTAAAGGTTATCCACTTTCGCGGAAATATAAACCGGACACAAATACGTATCAAGATACGGCCTACATAAATTTAAATTTTGGTCTGTTTAAGAAAACGAGTTATATCCCTCGTCCTGTATATGCAAAATTTGACACCGCTTATTTTAAAAAACAATTTGCCTCGGTAAAGGAAGCTTTCCCTTGTTCTCATTCAAAAAAGTTTTCGTCTCCTTATGAGTTGACTGCCATTGATTTGCCTAGAGGCGTGACTTTTTATGAACCGGGAAAGAAAAAAGACTCCAAAAAATCTGCAAAGTCAAAAGAAAAAATCGAACGCAAAGATTCCTTAAGCACGAATATCAAGACGGAGTCTGTAATACATTCTGTTTCTATTTCATGTCCTGTGATGCGTATGCATTCGTTTCCGCACTATACGTGTTATTGCGGCAATTATCCAACTTATTGCGGAAATCCTAAATACACGAATATGCCAGCACTTCCAGAATCTCATTTTTATGCGATGGACGTATTGTCTTTGAAGGATAGCTCTTTCACTTGGAAATTGATATACAAGACTCCGTACAGCAAAGCCGATACGCTAGTGGTTACAACGATAGTCAAAAGAGAGTGATGTTAAATTGTATGAAACAGTTTGTTTTTATTTGGCTATTTGTTTTGCTTTTGCCGTTCTATGTGGCTGCAAAAGAACTTACCGCAATTGGGTTTGTGGAAGATAAAAAGGCTTTTGATCTTGATGGAAATTATATCCGTTTGGCGTTTGTCCGGACTGATAAAGGGTGGTTTCCATCGTGTGATTTTTCTGAAGGCGATGATGCAGGTGGAATTTTTAAAAATATAAAGTCCTGTTCGCATAAAATCATGAAGCAATCATGGCAAGTGATAAATGCCGACGGAAACCGCGTAGAGGCGGGAACGTTGGAGTTTATGCGCCGCACATGGCGTGAAATTGGACTTGCAAAAAGTTCGCGTTCAATAGAAAATGAAATTCAATTTGATTCTTTAAATCGTTCCCTAGAAACATGGAAGGAAAATGGAAAAAGGATGCTCCCATTACTGGCGATCCCGCTTGGAACGAATGTTGAAAAAATAGAACCCATTGCAATGAACAGTTCTGCTGAACAAAAAATAAAGGATAAACTTGTAAAGCAGTACTTTAGAAAGAAACGGACTATTTGCAAATGTGATTATAACGAAAATCTTATCTCTGAAAGAGATGCCAAGTCAAGCGATGTCGTTATCAAACCGTTAGTAGGGTATAAGGATAACGTATCTTTTTATGAGGTACTTATCCCGGACACTTCTGGTTGCGGCATCTTGGATGACGGAATGGAATTGATGGCTGTAAAGAATGGCAAAGTTGTAAATCTTACGGAATCATCTGGAATGGCTGATGACCGCCCGACTACAACTGCAATGACCCTATTCAATAGATATGTCATTTCAACGAAAAAAATGCAAGATACCGTATATGTGTTCTTTGCTGGTGGCTATAATTTGGACGGCTACGTTCTGCTGGATTCTGAATTGAACGTGCGCGGAATTAGCACGTGGAATTATCATTAAGAGAAAAAATATGAGCATTACTTATAAAAACACTCACGAATTCACTGAACAGGATTTAAAAGACCTGTTCCTTTCCGTTGAATGGTCATCGGGACATTTCCCCGATAAGCTCGTGGTCGCGATGAAGAATTTCAAAACCGTCATTTCGGCTTGGGACGGCGAAACGCTCGTCGGCATGATTTGCGCTATGGACGACGGCATCATGAACGCCTACGTGCATTACCTGCTCGTGCGCCCCGAATACCAGGGCCAAAGCATCGGCAAGGAACTCGTGGAACGTGTCAAGGAAATCTACAAGAACTACCTGCGCGTAGTCGTGGTCGCCTACAACGAAGAACTCGCCTTCTATGAGCATTGCGGTTTCAAGAAAGCCGACGACGCAAGCCCTATGTTCATTACCAGCTTGTGGACGTAGGTGGAAAAACGTCATTGCGAGGAACCGTAGGTGACGCGGCGATCTATGGATTAAAAAAGGAGAAAATATGCCATTTGATTTTAAAAAAGAATTCAAGGAATTTTATCTGCCGAAGAACAAACCGGAAATCGTCACGGTGCCGAAAGCGAACTTTATTACTGTTCGCGGCAAGGGTGACCCGAATGAAGAAGGTGGTGCTTATCAGCGTGCTTTGAACGTACTTTATGCGGTTGCATACACTCTTAAAATGAGTTACAAGACGGACTATAAAATCGAAGGCTTCTTTGAATATGTCGTTCCGCCGCTGGAAGGTTTCTGGTGGCAAGACGGAGTCGATGGTGTTAATTACTCCGACAAGTCTTCGTTCAATTGGATTTCTGCAATTCGCCTGCCAGATTTTGTAACGCAAAAAGATTTTGATTGGGCTGTAGAAACAGCAGCGAAAAAGAAAAAACTTGATTGCTTGCTCGCAAAATTTGAAACTATAGACGAAGGTCTGTGTGTACAAATGATGCATCTCGGTTCTTATGATGATGAACCCGCTAGCGTAAAGCTCATGGATGATTTTATTGCGAAAAATGGCTACGTGAACGACATAAATGGCGACCGCCTTCATCATGAAATTTATCTTTCCGATCCGCGAAAAACTGCGCCAGAAAAGTGGAAAACTGTGATTCGTCACCCGATCAAGAAGGTGTAAAAATGGACGACAAAAAGATTCTGCTCGACAATATCGAAAAAGTCCACACGACCGAAATGGGCGTGGACCGCATCAAGCGTAATCTAAAGCTTGGTGATGTCGATGTTGTGGAATTTTGCAAAGGCAAAATTCTGGACAGCCGTTGCGATATCTACAAGCAGGGCAAAAACTGGTACTGCGAAATTGACGGTATCAAGATAACCGTAAACTCGTTCAGCTATACGATTATTACAGCCCATAAGGTGTAAAATGAAAAGATTCGCGTTGCTTGGAGTGATTGCTTTTGCAGCTGTTGGGATCGTTGCTTGTGGTGACGATGGAAATGGTGCTGCACCTGTGGGTGGCGAAAATAGTTCGTCATCTGTCGCGGAATCTTCGGCGGCAATGTCCTCATCGGTGGTTGCGAATTCGAGCAGTTCGGTAACGCTATATTCGTCCGCAGAAATCTCGTCGAGTACATCTGTCGATACGCTCAGAATCACATACGCTCTCAAACCTTTTGATGGGCCTCTTGCCAACCCACATAAGGGCTTCACAGTCCCGACGGAAGGTACATGGGTTTTTGTCCCTGAATTTGAATATGGCCCTTACGGTTCCTTGAACAATAGGGCTTGGGACTTGGTTACTTACGGATCCGGTTACCAAAAGTGGAATAAATTAAATCCAGCCAAAGGTGTTTACGATTGGACGGAACTAGACAAGTTGTTGGATGCGCTCGCGGAACATAATATGGGCTACGCCTTGCGTGTGCTTCCGTATTCGCCGTCCTTTGTCAAGGGCAATGACACGCCTGAAGAAGATTACGACTGGACTCCGAAATTTGTTTATGAATCGGGTGCGAAGAAAATTACCGCCACTGTGCAGTGGAACGGCTACCGCGCCACAGTTCCCGTTTGGGACGATCCGGTTTATTTGCAGGCAGCAAAAGATTTTGGAACTGCCTTGGCGAAAAAGTACGATGGCGATCCGCGAATCGAATACATCGACATCCGCTCCTTTGGCGAGTGGGGCGAATGGCACGCCTCGCACCTGAACGGCAGCGAAATGCCTTCGGAAGCGGTTCAAATAGAAATGCTGGACCATTATGCTTCCGTTTTCAAAAAGACCTTGCTGGTCTTGCCATCAAGTGGGATGGGGAATGTCTATACGCATGCGCTTTGCCTCGGCATCACCAAGCGCGATGATGGATTCATCAGCATTCTCGGTAGGCCCGATTCGTTGGTGCGTGCTTATGAGGCCAACTTGCCGACCATCGCCGAGAATCAAGCCGGTTACGCCACCATGCTCAACAACAATGACATCATTCCTGGTGGGTATCTCAAGTGGACGCCGCAGCGTTGGGTGGATGCCATCACGACGGCTCATTTGACCTATTATGTGCTAGATCAGGATAGCGACGAAGGCTACAAATTCTACAAGGAAAACAAGGCCCTCGCCGATTCCATGAGCAAAGTAATCGGGTATAATTTTAGGGTCGTGAGCGCAGAACTTGTGAATGTTACGGGGGCTGCAGGGATCGCCGCTGTAAATGCCGCGAATGCTTCTGTTGCAAGTACTGCCGCGACGAGCACGCTGAACATAACTGTAAAAAATACAGGCGTGGCTCCATGCTTCTTTGATGTGTACCTAGTTGCGGAATTTGTCGATAGTACAGGAACTGCATTGGCACAGCTCGGAAAAACGTTGCGCATTCCTAAGGGAACCTTTAAGGATGGAATGTCGCAGAAATTTTCGTTCTCCGGCAACCTCCCTGCTGATGGTACGGCGTCATCGGATGCGTCTGCGCAAACCACCATTCGCATCGCGCTTTCCCTCTACGAAAGTGAAGATGCCTTTAAGAACGGCAAGAATCCCACCGTTCGTTTCGACAACGACGGCCTTTTGCAGAATGCCAAATTGCTGCTGAAAGAGTGATGTTCAAGGTCACAATTTGTGACCTTAAAGTTTTAGGAAAGAACAACATTCATCATCTTAGATTTGCTAAAATCATGGGAATTAGCGTCTTGGGGGCATCCATCTTGCTAAAGGCAAAGCATTGTTTACCCAAGTCCTTCAGTGAAGCACCGATGAGATAAAGATCCTTGTTGTCGATAATCAAAAAGCGGTCGTGCATCTTTTGGGTATAGTCCATAGATGCTGTCGGATACTGCTTATTGAACTGTTCAACATCAGCCTGCCGTAATTCCGCTTTCGGGTGCGTATAAATCTTGACCGAGACATTCTTTTGCTTTACAGACAATCTCTCCAAAACAGATAAATCTACATATCCGTCAATAAGGACGATTTCTTTTTTTTGCCGTCTTGATGATGTTCTGGAAGAATGCGTAAGCATCGAAAATTTGTCCCTTGAAGAAAACGCCTTCCTTCGCCTTTTGAGGTGACGAATCCAACACATGGAATATCTTCGAAAAGTTTTCGTCAATCTTCCTGAATTTAGTTTCATGCTCCAAAAATTTCGCATCGACCTTATTTTCTACCGCATCCAGGCGACTTGCAATTGCGATGTTCCTATGCAAATAATGGCGCATCTGGACAAAGGCATTCATAATTTCAATGCTGACCTTAATCGCCTTTTCGCTACGAAGAACCGCCGAAAGCATGGCAACGCCCTGTTCCGTAAAGGCATAAGGGGCATAACGTAATCCTTTTTGGTCTGATTTGGAGGTCGCAAATTGCGACCTCCAATGCGCGAACTCCTCGTTATCCAATTGGAACATAAACATTTCAGGAAATCTTTCGCTATTTCGATTTACCTGTTCTTTCAAGCGCTTCGTTTCCACGCCATACAACTCCGCAATGTCTCGGTCAATCATTACTTGAACATCGCGAATAACCACAATTTTGCTCGCAATTTGCGAATTGGCCAATTTGGAGGTCGCAAATTGTGACCTCCAAACGGTTTCAGATTGGACAATATTCTTTTTCATTTTTTATCCTCTCGGATAGCGCAATTTCGTTCCACACTTAGGGCAACGCAGAACAAGTTCCTTAAGCCTTTTGATTTCGGCATCCTTTTCTTCCAGCACCTTGGCAAAATCTCCGATAGCGTTTTGCCCGCCCAAATTCGGCCCGCCATTAAATTTTCCGAAAACATCTTCAAACATGATTACTCCTTATAAATTTTGGTTAAACATCGCCATTGGGCGACATTTTGACAGGCCGTTGCGATTACGCTAAAAAACAGCGCACAACATGCCCTTGCTTATTTGTTATGTATTGAAAATTTCCACGCCCTGCGCGGAATGGGATGATCTTGCAATCCTGTTGGCGGGGGCTTTCCCCGGCGTTACCTGGCACCCGCCTTGGCGAGCGCTCTCGAGTAGGTCATGTTCCTACCAGCTATCCAACAGGACCATCAAGAAAGTTGATGGGCCCCGCCGCGAATGCACGTACGGACCCAAAGGTCTATGTCGACTGTCACGAGGATTATCGAATATCAGCTACAATATATACAAATAGATTGTCGAAGTCAAGGGCTTCTAATTTACTGAATCTCTAATGGTCTGCGGCTTTACCCTGAGCCAAATAGACCTAGTTGAACAAAGAACCTGTATTTGAAATCTTCGGCGAAGTTCTTTTCGAAACGGATTCCCGTGTCCAGAAAATATCCCGTTGTTCCTCTAGAGGGTTTCATTGAAAATCGTAAACTTAAATCGTTCGTGTAGGTGAAGCTTCGCATATGGAAACCTTCTTGAATCACATGCGTTGTAAAATGGTTTTGGTCGTTAATACCAAGCCATGAACCCGGTACAAGGGGGATGTAAACCATTCCGCACCAGATAAAGAGTGGTGCCAAAACCAAAATGCCAGGGCCTTCTGATTCTGAACCTGTTATTTTGTTTGCGATAGCGTCAATTCCATTGAAAAGAAACCATATACTCGCGGCAAACAAAGCGTCGTCGGATGCTCCGATATCGTCAACCCTTAAATGGAGCGGGTCATATCCAATATGGATTCTGTACCCATCCGTAATATTGATTGGTAAAACGTCAAGAAAAGTAAAAATGGAAAAGTCAAATACATCAGGTGTCGCGTAGCTGGCACTAAAGCCTAAGGCTCTAGGCATGTATTCTTCATTATGATGCTCAAGCATCCTATCCAATTGTTCTTCTTCTGACAGGCCTTTCTTTTCTTGGGCCATGACGTTGCTGCAAATACAAAGGACGATAATGCCTGCAATTCGCAGCAAAAATCGTTGAGTTTGTATGTGAAGTACTGCCATGCATTTAAATATAACAATGGAGTTGGAGTCTTAGGGGTGTCCCCTAGGCGAAGGGGTTGCGGAAAACGCCGAAGGCGGTTGAAGCGTGGGGACAACTGTCCAAGGCGAGAGTCGCGACAGGTTGCTTGCAAACTGGCATGACCGAGCCGAACAGTTGGGGATTGAGCGCAGCGAAAGACCAAGGCTTTCCCCTCCTTTTTTGTATGGATTGCTTCGTCATTTCATTCCTCGCAATGACGTTTTTCGGGTCAATTTTCGATTACATTTCCTAACCACTAATCACCAACCACTAGCCACACTTATAGTCTTTTTCTATCTTACGCCTCACCGCCAGATGTCGTATTTCTGGGGAACCGGGCGAGAACCGCCCATGAAAAAGGAAATTATTATGTCTCAAATCGAACTCACCTTCCCCGATGGCTCCGTACGTTCCGTAGCATCGGGCACCACCGGCCTCGAAATTGCAAAGGGCATTTCCGAAGGTCTTGCACGCAAGGCGCTTGGCGTCAAACTCGGCGATAAGGTCCTCGACCTCACGCGCCCGCTCACCGAGAGCGGCACCATCAAGATTATCACGCCGAGCAACGACGACCCGGATGCACTTTACCTGCTCCGCCACAGCTGCAGCCACGTGCTTGCCGAAGCCATCTGCGACCTGTTCCCGGGCACCAAGCTCGCCTACGGTCCGGCTATCGAAAAGGGTTTCTACTACGATTTGATGACACCGACCCCGATCCAGCAGTCGGATTTCGAGCGCATCGAAAAGCGCATGAAGGAAATCATCAAGGAAGACCGTCCGTTCGTGCGTTGCGAAGTCAGCGCAGAAGATGGCCTGAAGCGCACCGAAGGCGACAAGTACAAGACCGATAACGCCCAGCGCGCACTCGCCCGCGAAGGTAGCGATGGTACGCTCAGCTTCTATGTGACTGGCGAACCGGGCAAGAACTTTGAAGACCTCTGCGCCGGTCCTCATGTGCCTTCTACTGGCAAGCTCAAGAATTTCAAGGTGCTCTCCATGTCTGGTGCATACTGGCATGGCGACCAGAACAGCGACCAGCTGACCCGCGTGTACGGTACTTGCTTTGCTGACAAGGAAGGTCTCGAAACTTATTTGAAGTTCCTCGAAGAAGCCGAAAAGCGCGACCACCGCAAGATTGGTAAGGAAATGGACCTCTACCACATTGAAGACCATTCTCCGGGCATGGTGTTCTGGCACCCGAAGGGCACCAAGATGGTGAACGCCCTTAAGGACTACATCCGCGGAAAGATTGACCGTCGTGGCTACCTCGAAGTGATCACGCCGGAAATCGTGAACAAGACTTTGTGGATCAAGTCCGGCCACGCCGACAAGTACAACGAGAACATGTTCAAGACGCTCGCTGGCGACGTGGAAATGGCTGTGAAGCCGATGAACTGCCCCTGCCACATCCAGATTTTCAACACGGGTCTGCGCAGCTGGCGTGACCTGCCTATGCGCCTCGCCGAATTCGGTAAGTGCCACCGTTACGAACCTGCCGGTACCATGCACGGCCTGATGCGCGTGCGCGGCTTTGTGCAGGACGACGCCCACATCTTCTGTACCGAAGACCAGATTGCAAGCGAAGTGGCCGACTTCTGCGCCCTCGTCAAGGAAATCTACCACGACTTCGGTTTCGACGATATCGTGGTGAAGTTCTCCACCCGCCCGGAAAAGCGCGTGGGTTCTGACGAAATTTGGGACAAGGCTGAAGCCGCCCTCGCCGAAGCGACGAAGCTCGCTGGCCTCGACTATATTTTGAACCCGGGCGAAGGCGCCTTCTACGGCCCGAAGCTCGAATTCACGCTGAAGGACTCCCTCGGACGTGACTGGCAGTGCGGTACCATCCAGGTTGACTTCAACCTCCCGCAGCGTCTCGGTGCCGAGTATGTCGGCAAGGACAACCAGAAGCATATTCCGGTGATGTTGCACCGCGCCGCCGTGGGTTCCATCGAACGCTTCCTCGGCATTTTGATCGAAGAATTCATGGGTGATTTCCCGCTGTGGCTCGCTCCGGTTCAGGCCCGCGTGCTCCCGATTTCCGAGAAGTTCGTTGACTACGCGAAGCAGGTCGAGAAGGAACTCGTGAACGCCGGCGTCCGCGTGGAAGTGGATGAGTCGAATGAGAAACTCGGCTACAAGATCCGCCAGTGCGAACTCCAGAAGATTCCGTACAAGATTATTGTAGGTGAAAAGGAACAGGCAGAAGGTCTCATCGCTGTCAACAAGAGAAAGGAAGGTGACAAGGGTCAGATGACTGTCGCCCAGTTCCTCGAAATGACCGCAGATGACAGAAAAGTCGTTCGCTAGTCAATAACCGAAAAACATTCGCAAACGTAGGTTCCTTTGAGCCTACGTTTTTTTTATGCCGTTTTTCTGTAAAATTGACATGCGCCTGTACGAAGATAATTGACCGGCATTCCCTTATTTCAAATCAATTTTAAGCGCTTTTATGAGCGAATCTAAACGATTTGTGAGTTTTTTAGCTCCCGTGTCCGAAAGATGGTCGCAGTTGAGGGCGTCAATGTCTTCGTAATCGTGATTTCCCATCTTGTTTTCGTCCATCAATTTAAAGTTCGAGTATTTTTCTTCGTACTTTTGAATTTTTTCAATCATTTCCTTCGCGACTGAGCGACGGAGCCCATATCGCCCGAATGCCCCTGTTTCCTTGTAGCCGGGGGATTGCGGGAAGATGACTCCGATGATGAAAATATTATGTTCTTTGGCTTCTTGGATGAATGCTTCCACTTCTTCGAGCAACATGTCGGTGGGGTGCTTATTTGCAATGTCCATGTATGTGGAGTCCACGTAAATGGGGCTTCCTTGCCATCCTTCGCCGGGGCCTTCGACATGGCCAAGCATCTCTTGTTCCGTTTCTCTGATTTCGCTGTTTTCGCCGTAGGAATCGCGTGTGAGTTCGTATAAGCCTTTGGGGTATCCTTCGGGCCAGAATTTGTGAGATTCATCGTAAACGAATCCGGGAGAGTGAACAAAAATGAGATCCCAGAAACTGGGCATTTCGTAATGACGCCAAAATAAAATGTCTAGGTCAAGCGAGATAACCGCAACTTTGAATTTGGGTAAAAGGTTGGCTCCATATCCAAAGAAAATTCTTCTTGCAACGGACAAGTCTACTGCGGCATTGGACATGTTGATTGAGAAGATATTTTTGTTCTTGTTTAAAATGATCGGGTTGATGCCTGCCCATGGTCTAGAGGAACCCGAAATTAAAACATTGATGGAATCGCGGTGCTTGTAAAGTAATTCCAAATCGTAGCGGGTCATTGTTGTGCTCATGTCGCCTGAGTAGGGGCAGTTGAGCTCGTATTGCCCGGCACTGTCAACGTCCAATGATGTTTCGAAATTCTGGAGTTTGCCAATCCAAAAATCTGGATGCCACAGTTCCGTGCCGTTTGCAATTTCTGTAATGCTGGAATCGTTTGTATTTACCAGGACAATTTTAGGATGTTCGCCGTTTATGTTTGTGAGTGTTGCAACTGCAAGATTTTCGCTGTTGTGTACCCATTCTGTATGGTCGAATGTGTAGCCTTTCGGTGCAGGAATCATCTTTATAAGTTTGCCTGTGCTATCGGCAATCAATAACTGTTCGTGGGTAGTGTACTTGTGCCCCGAGAATTCCTTTCCGGTGTTTCCGCCAAAGTCCAAGAATAAAGTCTGCTTTGTCAATTCAGAGAAGGAGGCGTTGCACGCTTGTTCTTTGTTGTACCAAATTTCGTTCTTGTCGTTGATATGTGCACGGAGCAATCTTGCTCCCGAGACGGCGAACTTTTCGTCGGTGCTGATGCCTCCATTGAATGTTCCGTCAAGAATTTTTCTTGGCTTTCCGAATTTTCCGCCAGCAAAAGGAACACTCCATGTAGCTTCTTTTTTCCATGCCGTTTCATCGGAATTATTTTCGGTGCTTGACACATAAACGATTTCGGTGTCGGCTCCGACTACGCGCCAGCGCGGAATTGCAGCGCTTTCTACATCGAGCTTGATTTTGTCGGCTTCAATGGAATCGAGTCGTTGAACGTAAAGCGAGGAATTTCCAGAAATACCCTCGTACTTTGTTGAAAATGCAACAAGGTTCCCGTTGGGCGAAAGCGTGGGATGGTAGGCGTCAACCGAGTCTTCGATTTCTTTGACAGTGGGCGTTCCGTTTGCAAAATTGACAAAAGCAATGTTTCCTGTTTCGTCATTGCGGAAAACGAGTTTGTTCTGGTATGTTTTCGTCGATTTTTTCAGCAATGCAGATGTCGTGAGAACATTGATGGGTGATGCTGTGGCAATGCCCTTGGCGTTCATCCAAACTGCGTCAGGAATTTTTCCGAAGGCGAGTCTGAATCCAACATAGTTGGCCTTGGTTGATGAAGTGACTGTATAAACATCTCCGCGGTTGTCAAGTAACGTTGCCGCGGCTTCATTTCGGTAGCTGCCGCCTTTTACGACGCGCTCTCCGACATTTCCACCATCCGGTGCTCCTGCATAGTTTGTAATAGTTGTGTCGTGGAGAACACCCATCCAGTCGTTTACCCATTCCATTGCGTTCCCAGCAAGGTCGCAAAAATCGCTTTGGGATTCTGCTGTACAGGGTTTATGTAATTTGTAATCAGAATTATCTGCGTTCCAGCCTTTTTGCGGAACCCAATTTTTTGAGGCAACTAAAGTCCACTCGGCTTCGGTCGGAAGTCTGTAAGCGTCATTTTGGGCATTGAATGTATAACCCGCTAAATCGGTGCAATGTCCTTCAGAATCAAAAGTTGCCGCGGTGTAGCTGTAGGCTGTGTCCAGTTTATCGTTTTTGCTTTTTTCGTTGGCAAAAAGTACTGCGTCGAAAAATGTCACGTTGGTTACAGGCAATTCGGGATTGTCGCATTTTATTTTCTTGATGAACTTTGTGAAATCACCACAAGTGACTTCGTGCTTGTCAAGAGAAAAATCGTATGTGAATTTAACAGTCTGTTTTGGACCCATCTTGACCGATGCGTTCGTTGCGTTTACGCGCATCATTCCGGCGTGGTTGTTGTCGCTGCGTATGGAAAATTCGTTAGAATTGCTCGAAGATGTTCCACTGTCGGAACAGCAGACCAATAGACTTGCGACAAAAAACAACACAGACTGTTTTTTCATAAAACCGAATCCTGATCTAAAGGGTTATATAAAAATACAAATTTTGAACAGGTCAAAAAAGCCGGGAAGCTTTATGCACCCGGCGCATCAACAAGTGAAACTTTCAATTATCCTTCTTTTGCGAATTCTTCTTTGCCGACACCGCAAATGGGGCAAACCCAATCTTCCGGTAAATCTTCGAAGGCGGTACCTGGTGCTACTCCGTTATCGGGGTCACCAACTGCAGGGTCATAAACGTAACCGCAAGTTTCGCATTTGTATTTGGCCATGATTTTCTCCTTGCTTTATAGTGCTTTTTTTAAACTATATAAATAAAAGAGAGAACGTTAGATTTTTATATTTTTTTTGTGCTTGAAACGACTCGAATTTACATTGCCGATATTTCTGTATTGAAGGGTGCTTCCGTTTTTGAAAGTTTTTTGAAAAAAGTTCCTGAATATCGTCAAAAAAAGGCAATGTCCTTTAAATTTGAAAAAGGTAAAACGCAGTCGCTGGGCGTTGGAATTTTACTCAAAATGGCTTGTGAAGAATCTGGTTTTGCAGGTGCTGATGAGCATATTGTGTATGGCGAAAACGGAAAGCCTTTTTTCGCTGATTTCCCGGATGTGCATTTTAATTTGTCTCATTCAGGTGAACGCGTGATGTGCGTTATTTCGCCTTTTGAGGTGGGCTGCGATGTCGAAATTATAAAGGGCGACCGTGGCCGCCTTGCCGAACGCTTCTTTAAGCCTGAAGAATCAGCTTGGATCAAACATTTCGAGACGCTTGAGGCGCAATCCGGGGCGTTTTACAGGTTGTGGACTCTTAAAGAATGTTATATGAAAGTAACGGGACGAGGCATGTCCCTTATGCCGGACATGTTTGCATTGCGTATGGATGAAAACGAGAATGTTTCGCTATTTCACGATGGCGTGCGTCCGGAATATGCGTTCCGAGAAATCGACTTGCATGACGGCTACCGTTATGCTTGTTGCATAAAGAACAATGGCAAAGACGCTCCGCAAGAAGTGAAGCGTGTAGATTTGTTTTAAAACGATTTCTCTTGCTCAGTCATCCCGGACACCGTTCTCTTTGACTACTTGCAGCTTTGCTGCTTAGTAGTCATGATCCGCGAATGGGGACGGGATCGCCTTTTTCCTATTGTCTACTTTCTTCCGTTTACTGGCTAACTCTTATATAATCGACGAGCATTTCGTTCGGGAATTGTGAATCGTCTACTTCAAAGCCGGGCCAGTTGCCTGCTACGGCAACGTTCAGCAAAAAGAAAAATGGCTTGTGGAATTCTTCGGTGTCGCCCTCGTTGCCCTCGATTAGAATCTCATGGTACATGAAATCATCGACGAACATGCGAATGTATTTCTCGTCCCACGTGAATTTATATGTGTGGAACTGCGTAATGTCAAGTTCGAATTTCTGATCGCGGTAGTTGCCGGTGTTGTTTCCGTAGGTTGCGTATTCGGCACCGTTTGCCCAGTGGTTGGTGCCGTAGATTTTGTTTTCACGGTTGACCGCTTCAATGATGTCGATTTCACCGCAGGCGGGCCATCCGACGGTGTCGAAGTTTTCGCCGAGCATCCAAAATGCGGGCCAGATTCCCTTGCCGGTTGGGAGCGCAATGCGGGCTTCTACAGTACCATATTTGAATGCAAACTTGCCTTTGGTAAGCATGCGTGCGGAGGTGTATTTTTGACCTTCGTAGTCTTCTTTTTGCGCGCGGATGTGCAAGACACCGTCCTTGACATAGGCGTTTTCCTTGCGGTCGGTGTAGTATTCCCATTCATTATTGCCCCAGCCGCTTGCTCCCGTGCCGATGTCGAATGTCCATTTGGTGGGGTCAATGGATTCACCATCGAATTCATCGTTCCAGAGGTATTGTGCAGTGGGCTCCGCACTGCTTGAAGATACCGCTTCCGCGCTGCTTGAGGAACTCGTCATGGCGGGCTTTGCCCCGCCTTCTGTGCTGCTAGACGAAGCTGTTTCAATGCTACTTGATGATTGAATAGCTATGCTGCTTGAGGAAACCGTTTTGGAACTGCTGGAGGATTGGATTATCGTGCTGCTTGATGATGTTGCGGAACTTTCGATGGCGTTTTCACTAGAGCTTGTTTCTGCGGGAATCGGTGGTTCGCAGATTTTGTCCCCAGAACATGCGGACAAAGCGGCAATTCCTAATAGGGCGATTCCCGTTGCAATACTTTTGCGAATTACTTTGTACTTATATGCCATAAAACCAACCCCTTACTTTTTTACTTTGCGTCCGGATCTTCCGGGTGGACACGTGCGATTACGCCAACCGTTGCTCGCGTTGCCTTGACCAAGTCTGTCGGCGCTACTTTCAACTGCAGACCACGTTCGCCTGCGCTTACGTAAATGTACGGGAACTGCATCGCTGTTTCGTGAATGAAAATGGGGAAGTTCTTCTTGAGCCCGAGCGGGCTGCAGCCGCCACGAATGTAACCTGTCAACGGGGTCAAATCCTTGAGCGGAACGGTGTCGATTTTTTTGTTGCCGCTCACCTTGGCAGCCCCCTTCAAATCGACTTCGAGATTGCCCGGCACAACGCAAATAAGATAACCTATCTTGTCGCCATGCACAAGAATCGTTTTGAAAACCTGGTTGATATCTTCGCCCAAACTATCGGCCACATGCTGTGCTCCAAGGTCATTTTCGTCAACCTTGTATGGGATTAGTTCGTATTGAATCTTCTGTCTGTCCAAAATGCGTGCGGCGTTAGTCTTTTTGATTTCCATAAATTCCTCAATAGCGGGTATTTTACCCTTGAATATTCCATTTTCAAATATAAATCTTTGGAGTGACCGGTTGCAATAGTCCTTAGTGAAAGCTAAATTAAAATAGTATGGTTGTATAGTATTTGGTGTAGAAGGAGTATTCTATGGACGTGATGAAGATTGACTATGACTTGTTCAAGAAAATCTTGAAAGAGATTCCGTCGAATATTTTCTTCAAGGACACCGAATGCCGTTACGTTTTTTCGACGCATTACTGGCGCCACCTTCAAGGAGCCGAGGATCCGTCGTGGGATATTGCCGGTAAGACTGACCTGGAAATCCGTAAAGATAAAGAAAATGCGAAACTCGCGATGGAACAGGATCGCGAAATCCTTCGCACGGGCAAAGGTACGCAGTACGTCATTGAAATTAATCAAGATGGCGTGACGGAATTTTTGGAACTTATTAAGAATCCGGTTCGCGATGACGATGGCAATATTATTGGTATTGTCGGTCTTATCAACAACGTAACCGAAAAAGTTTTGCTTGAAAAAAAACTTGAGATGTATGCCCACACTGACATGCTCACGGGCTTGTACAATCGAAATTATTTCGAAGAATGGGTTTCAAATTCTGTCAAGCCTGAAATGTGCCCTATGTGCGTAATTTCAGCGGATTGCGATGGCTTAAAGAGTACGAACGATTCGTATGGTCACGTTATTGGTGATGAACTGATTCGTTTGACTGCATCGCTGTTCCGTGTGGTGCTCCCGGAAAAGGCAGTGATGTTCCGCGTGGGTGGTGACGAGTTTTTCCTTGTGCTTCCGAATACGACGCAAGAGGAATGTAAAAAGTATATCGATAACATGAATGAAGTTTCTCGTGCGCTGCTCTTGAAGGGTAAGCCAATTTGTGTTTCGTTTGGCTCTTGTGAAATCCAGTCACCATCGCTTAGCTTTATGCAAGCTATGGAAATTGCGGATAAGCGAATGTACATGGAAAAAAGTACGAAGAAAGCTGAACAGAAAGAGTAATTGACGTTTGAACGATAGAAATTCCATGAAAAAAGAATACAAGGCGGTGCTATTTGGTAATGGCACCATGGGCGAACGCCATCGCAAGTTTTTTGAATATTCCGGTGTACGTTTTTTAAGAATTTTTGATTTGGACGATTTGGATAGCGCCGGCAACGTGCGTACTTCGCTCGTTGATGAATTTATTTCGAATGAAAAAATTGATTTTGCCGTGATTGCGTCTCCGGCGACAACTCATTACCTGTATGCAAAGCTTTGCCTTGAGCGGAAAATTTCGGTGTTCGTGGAAAAACCGCTTGCAACGCTTGGCGAACAAGCGCAAGAGCTCGCGGATTTGGCTATCCGCAATAATGTGATTTTGTTTGTAGCGCAGTCGGAATGTTTTAATCCAGTGTTTTTGAACTTCCGAAAGCATTTTATGGCGGAACACGGTGACGTTAAGAATGCCACCCGCAATTTCCGAGATGAAGTACGCTTGAATGAATGCGCTGAATTGAATAAGTGCGCGAATTCGTCGTTCCGTTTGGAATTCCGCCGCGAACACAAGTATTCTGCGCGTTGCCGCGATGTGAACGTGGCGCTCGATTTGCTAGTGCATGACCTAAGCCTTTGCCTTTCGATGTTCCACTATGATGATTTGAAAGTGGAAAAGTTCACGATTTCAAAAAATGAAGACCGTGCGCAAATGCAAATAAGCATTGTAAATGGTGCGCATGCTGGGGCTGAACTCGACTTTATTGTAGACCGCAATAGCGATATTGATGTGCGGACGATCTCTGTGGAATTTGCAAGAGGAGATGGTGGCCCGGCTTGCGATTACTCGGTGAGTCTTGCGCCGCATAACGAAAATGGCGAAGTTATTCATATCTCGGATTCGCTCGAAAATGAGCACAAATTCTTTTTGAAACTGATGGCTGGAGCCTGCTCTGAATGGGGTAGGCGTGCCGCGCAAAGCGCTGCGAACGCCGTCAAGCTCGCGACAATTTCTACAGCGTCATCCTAAACGAAAAAAGTCCGCGACTTTCATCGCGGACTCCCTTATATCCTTAACTGGATCCAGATTACAGCTTAATGCTGCACGGCTTGGCATTCCAGATTTCTTCAGCGTACTGCTTGATGGTACGGTCTGAGCTGAACTTGCCCATGCGAGCGACGTTGAGGATTGCCATTTCTGCCCAGTGTTTCTTGTCCTGGTAAGCTTCAGCAACCTTCTTCTGCATATCCACATAGCTGCGGAAGTCTGCGCAGAGCATGTACGGGTCATGCGAGAGCAACTTTTCTGCAATGTGCTTGAAGGTTTCCGGATGATCCGGGCTGAAGAAGCCAGAAGCGATGAGGTCGATTACGCGGCGGAGATCGTCGTCATGTTCGTAGAAGTCGCGCGGACGGTAACCCTTAGCGAGGAGGTCCGTCACTTCTTCAACGGTGAGACCGAAGATGAAGATGTTGTCGTCACCGACTTCTTCCTTCATTTCCACGTTAGCGCCGTCGAGCGTACCGATGGTGAGAGCGCCGTTCAAAGCAAACTTCATGTTACCCGTACCCGAAGCTTCGGTACCGGCGGTAGAAATCTGTTCGGAGAGGTCTGCAGCCGGAATGATCTTTTCGGCGAAGGACACGCGGTAGTTTTCGAGGAACACCATCTTGAGCTTGCCCTTGCATGCCGGATCAGCGTCGATGATAGAAGCCACAGCGTTAGCAAGACGGATAATCTGCTTAGCCATCCAGTAACCTGGAGCGGACTTACCACCAATCATGATGGTACGCGGCATGATTTCCTTGCCGTCCTTCACCTGGATGTAAAGGTGGATGGCATGGAGAATGTTCAAGAGCTGGCGCTTGTATTCATGAATACGCTTGACCTGCACATCGAAGAACGTGTTCGTGTCGACATCGACATTCTGCGTTGCCTTGAGGTACTTGGCGAGGCGTTCCTTGTTCTGCTTCTTGACTTCCATGAATTTCTTCTGGAAATCGGCGTCCTTGGCGAACTTCTCGAGCTTCTTCAGATCGTCCAAATCCTTGACCCAGGATTCACCAATCTTAGAAGTGATGAGTTCGGACATAGCCGGGTTAGCCTTGCGGACCCAACGACGCGGCGTCACGCCGTTTGTCTTGTTGTTGAACTTTTCAGGCCACAGTTCGTAGAAGTCCTTGAAGAGCGTCGTCTTCAAAAGGTCGGAGTGGAGAGCTGCCACGCCGTTCACGGCAAACGAACCCACGATGGAGAGGTATGCCATGCGGACCATCTTGCAGCCGCCTTCTTCGATAAGGCTCATGCGAGCGAGACGGTTGTTGTCGCCAGGCCACTTCATGGAAACCATGCGGAGGAAACGAGCGTTGATTTCGTAAATGATCTGGAGATGACGCGGCAAGAGCTTTTCGAACAAGCTGACCGGCCACTTTTCAAGAGCTTCCGGCATGAGCGTGTGGTTCGTATAAGCGAACGTGTGCGTCACGATGTCCCAAGCTTCGTCCCATTCGAGGTTTTCGATGTCGAGGAGGATGCGCATCATTTCGGCGATAGAGATTGCCGGGTGCGTATCGTTCAACTGGATGGCGACCTTTTCCGGGAAGAGCTTCCAGTCGTTGTTGTGGAGCTTCTTGAAGCGCTTGATGATGTCCTGCAAAGAAGCAGAGCAGAGGAAGTACTGCTGCTTGAGGCGCAGTTCCTTACCGTTCATGGAGGAGTCGTTCGGGTACAGAACCTTCGAAATCGTTTCAGAAAGTTCCATGTCCTGCACAGCGGCGATGTAGTCGCCGTTGTTGAAATAGCTGAGGCCGAAATCGTCGGCGGACTTCGCGCTCCAGAGGCGGAGGTTGTTCACCGTATTGTTCTTGTAACCCGGAATCGGTGTGTCGTAGGGGAGGGCAAGCACGTAGTCCTTCGTTTCCCAGCGGTTGCGGAGACGACCGTTTTCGTCCATCCAGCTCACCACGTAACCGTAGAACGGAACCTTGATGGCGTTTGCCGGGCGGGCGATTTCCCACGGGTTCGGAAGGCGCAGCCAGTTGTCCGGCTGTTCTTCCTGTTCACCGTTCACAATCTTCTGGCTGAACATACCGTATTCGTAACGGATGCCCATACCCGTTGCCGGGAGTTCGAGCGTTGCCATTGAGTCGAGGAAGCAAGCAGCCAAGCGACCCAAGCCACCGTTGCCGAGACCCGCATCCACTTCCTGTTCGCGGAGTTCTTCGAGCGTCATGCCGATTTCGTCGAGGGCTTCCGTCACGGCGCTTTCGACGTCGAGGTTCAACACGGAGTTGCCGAGCGTACGGCCAATCAAAAATTCGAGAGAGAGGTAATAGACGCGCTTGACGTCTTTTTCGTAATAGGTGTTCTGCGTCTTGATCCAACGGTCAACAAGACGGTCACGCACGGCGTAAGCCACAGCGAGGAACTTTTCGTGGTCCGTCACCGTGTATTTGCTGCGGGCGAGCGTGTGGTGGATGTGGTCGGTAAATGCCTTGCGGAAGGCTTCCGCGTCGGTACCGAGCACTGTAATGTCACTTGCGTTCTTGGTAGTTTTAGCCATAAATCTAACCTGCCTGGTATTGTTTATTCAATCCAAGAAAAAGTTTAGAAATTTTTACGAGATTTGCAATACGTTAATTCTGTAAACCACAGTTGTAAGCCTTTTCAGGATATGTAAAGGATGTGGGCTATCTATGGTAATATGTGCTGTGGAGGAAGTATGAAAATTCGTTTAGGCGATTGCGGAGCGAAATTGGCTTGATGACTGTAGCACTGTCTGCATACGAAAGTACCCAGCGGTATAGTAATTCGTTCGCTTCGACCTTCATCGTGACACGTAATTGTCCGTTCTTCAGCTCCTCGACTTTCATGGAGCGGTGGAAAGGCTTTTCATCAAGGTAGAATTTGGCGCTTGGGTCGAAAATGATTTCGACATCTTCTGCTTTCGGGTCTTGTGTGCCTAAAATGGCGGAGCCGAGCGTGACACGCTTGCGGAGCGTTTCAATAACTTTTGGATTTTCCTGGAATGTTTCTTTGGTGAGTTCGATGCTCTTGATGCGACGGAACTTGAGAACGTACGTCTTACCCGGATTGCTTTGCGATTCGCAGCCGATGTAAATCTCGTTTTGATAAATGATAATCATCAGCGGAATGCGCACTTTCTTTTCCACTTTTTCAGGAGTGGCGTATTCCACCAGAATTTTACGGTGATCGTGAATGGCTCGCAAAATGGTCTTGAGTTTGTCGCTCGCGTCTTCCTCGAAATTTGGTGGCGTTCCCATAAAGAGAATTTTTGTATTCAGGGCGTCGGAAACTTGCTGGAGCGCCTTTCGTTCGCTTGCTGGCAGAGTCTTGTTGATCTTTTCAAGCAATGCAAAAATCAGTTCGCTTGTCGCGGGGTAGATGTTGGCAATGCGCTGCAAGAATACGAAATGCAGCATCGTGTTTTCAAAATTCGGGAACAGCAGGCGGTCAGCCGTCTTGATGGCGGACTGATAGGCGAATGAACGCCCTTTGCCGTGCGTTTGTATGTACGCTCCGTTGTTCATGGACACGAGAAAGCTCATATCGCGTTGCACATTGCGGCGTTCTCCCTCTGGAATCTGCAACACTTCCATCAAATTACTGATGGAATAGCTCTTGTCCGGATTCGAAATCAAGTGTGCAAAAAGTTGAACAGTGCGTTCCCCACGAGTTTTCTCTGCCATAATAAACCTCTAAATTTTGTTTGACAGCTTCTTCGTCTCTTGCAAGAACAGATCGAAATCGCTTTTCAAATTAGCCAATTCCTTTTGGCGGAAAAGCTTGTATTCATGTTCCGCCTTCACCATAGCTTCGTCGTGGCTTATTTTGCCTTTGCCTTCCAAAATTTTCCGCTGGCTCATGATGATTTGATTGTCGAGAGCTTTAACCCAGTCCTGCATTTTCATGGGCTTTTCATCCAAGGCTTGCAATTCGGCGAAATCAAGGAATTGCGATACCATCAGATTCAAACGCTGGAGTTCTTTTTCCGAAAGGTAGTTTTTTGCGATTTTTACATCGTCTTCTGTGATGTAGTCGCCCCTGAAATTTGTCATGCCAACGAATGGTTTCTCGCTGTCAACTCGCTCGTAGATAAGCTCTGCTGCGGTATGTTCGTGAACTGCGTAATGCAGTTTGTTTTGAACGGTAGCAAAGAATTCCTTCGTAATTTTTTTGCGGGGATCGTAGTCGATGGACGTTGCGTAGATGTCCGTGACTTGCTGATAGAAATTCCGTTCCGATGAACGAATATCGCGTATTCGCTGCAAAAGTTCCTTGAAATAGCGGTTCCGGCCATTTTTAAGCCTTTCATCGTCAAGGGAGAACCCCTTCTGGATGAATTCATGCAACCTTGCTGTGGCCCACCGTCTGAACCTTGTGGCGACAGGGGATTGGACACGATAGCCGATGGCGATGATGACATCGAGGTTGTAATGAGCGATCTTTCGATGAACCTGTCGTTTCCCCTCTTGTTGAACTAACAAGAAATCCTTGTGAGTTGCCTCCTTGGGCAGTTCCTCGTCCTTGTATATGTTGTCAATGTGCAGGCTTATATTTTGCTGAGAGGTTTCATACAGCTCGGCTAGCTGAACCTGTGTCACCCATACATCTTCGTCGGCAAAACGCACGGAAATATCTGTATTGCCGTCTTTGTCGTGGTAAAGCAGAAAAGTGTTTTCTAATTCGTTTTTCATACTGCACAAATATATACTGTAATGTTTGGCTCTGTCAAGTCGATCCGTGTAATTTTTATAAAACTGCGTAAACGTTAGGTCACAAAATCAATTAAGTCCAAATACATCATACGAGTTTTAAGAGATTGACATTCATCAATGTGGAAAGCTTCTTTTTCCCAAAAGTTGCTTGGAATAGAGATAGGCGTCATTCTTGAAAAATTCGTCTAAATCGCTATCGCCACATTGGAACGAAGAAAGGTCTGTTTTACTATCGATGGGGTAGATTGTGCAATCAGATGCTAAAAGGATTCTTTCCATTATGAGCCTCTTGATAAGAATGGGTACGAGCGACCATTTCGTCGATTTGGGCGAAATTCAAGAGCCATAACTCCTCCACAATTTAGATTTATTTAGAGTTATAGTCAACATCGGTTATTTCTCCTTCCCCCGCGGACACGCAAAAACAGCGAGGCTTTAAAAACTATAAAATGCTCGTATGAGCACTGGAAAATATAAATCCGTAAATAGCGGTTGTCAAGAGCCGCGAGAAAAAATTTCCCTATACTTAAATTACGACATTATTTGTCGCAGTAAAATAGTATTTTTAGCGAATAACAATTTTACGGGAAAAACATAAAAGAGGCTTTATGAGAGGGCATTACATCTATCAATTGGCGGCGACAATCCTGCCGAACGGCTTAGGGCACGATACTGTCGTTCACGACTTGGGTGTTTTTACATCACTTCGCACCGCTGAAAAAATTATGCGCGAGTATGTTACGGAAGGCGACTTCTATTGCCCCGTCTACAGTTTTTCCATTATGTTCCTCCCGGTGAACGATGATTTGGAATATGAGTCCGAACGCCAAATCAATATCTATTCGCCTGCGGGTGAATTACAAATTTCGGAATTCAACATGATTTCTTGCAATGGCGCTTGGAGTAACCGATTGAATATTGACATCAGAGCCATCATTGATATTGGACCGTTTAAAAAGCCGTATTTTGTTCTGTACAATCATTGGCGTCGTGGGCTTGCGACCAAGTGCGCCCGCATTTCTTTTTTGGAGCCTAAATACGAACTGGGTGCATCGTACAATAAATCGGTTTGGTTCCTGGATGAAAATGAGAAAAAGATGCTCGTCAAGTTTTTGAAATCGGGGAAACATTTTGGTTTTGAACCAAAACCATCAAATAATTGGCGGTGTGCCATTGGAGCTTTCAACAACGAAGTCCAATGCGATGACGAAAGTCGCTTTTTACCTTATGACCTCCCGATTCCCGACTACACAAAATTGGAGCCATGATGATTAGAATTTTATCGTGTCCCCCGCGGTGGGATATCCTCGAAAAATTTTATCGCGTTTTTGATAAAGGCCGCAAACGCGGCTGCGTAGAACAATGGCAAAAAGAAATGCCTAAAAGTCTGTTGGAACGGGAAATGTTCGAAACTAAAATCCACATCGAATTCCTGAACGACCGTCGAGAAAAATTGAATAAGGAATTCCGCTGGACATTCGCAAACATGAAAAAGCTAATCACGATTGATCAGCGCATTCGTGAACTCAATAACGAAATCAACCGCACCTTCAACGCCACGAAAAAGGACATCGCTGGGCTTGTCGCGCAAAAACACGAGTGGTATAAAGAATACGAACTCGAAGCCGAAATTTGTCCCGCAAACGATTGGAGCATCGCCGGTGAAAACGAATACATCAGCGATTTGCTTTTCTGGTATGTCAATTGGGATGCCATCAACATTCTTGCAAATACAAACGAAGACCATCACGAACGCCACAAAGCATACAACGTTCCTGCCTGGAAACAAATGATGCTTATAGACAAGTTTGTCGAAAGCGGTGTCACTTGGGAACTCGATGCTTTGCTCTATGATACCGATGCAAGCCTTTACAGTTTCAAGGACATCGTCCGATTCCGCCCAGAGCAATTTGAAGTGCGGTATAAGTTGAGTTTTTAACATTAAAATGGAGGCTGCTTCATTATGAAAAAGGCTAGAAGATTGCTTGATGAATTTTTGGAAAAAAACAAGAATTTATTTAAACAGCATGATTTGGAAATTGATGCTGATGAAATACATGATGGTCTGCCTCAAAATGCTTATGCATTTGTTGATGTCTATGAAAGGCACGATGAGGATAAAAATGGGTGGAAGGTGCGCCCTTTTCCAGAACCTATCGGTTTAAGATTTGGATGTTATGCGGCTGCAAATAATGGGCGGGGATGCTTTTTCCTTTCGTTCTTTATCCCGATGGCGCTTGTTGGGCGGATTCCCGAGAAAATGGTTGACTTGATTATCCCGCATAATCCGGACA
This sequence comes from Fibrobacter sp. UWB11, assembly GCF_900143015.1. NCBI lineage: Bacteria > Pseudomonadati > Fibrobacterota > Fibrobacteria > Fibrobacterales > Fibrobacteraceae > Fibrobacter > Fibrobacter sp. UWB11. The sequence continues at coordinate 120,898 of NZ_FSRT01000001.1, forward strand.
GATGGATTGAGAAAAAATGGAATGGAACAGATTCTATTTTGATTAAACCAGAGCATTTTCGGCAATTGACTCTTGAAACGATTGGAGTTAGTTTTGAAGGATTGAACTATGATGAAAGCCAAGAAATTGAATCAGATGATGTTCAAAAAATGATTGTTGAGAAAACCGCTCAGTTAGAAAATGGAACATCGTGGTTTTATTCCTATTTCTTTGACAAGAACGATGCAGAATGTGTTTTTGAAGAGTTCTTTGATGACATTATGCCGATTTTCAAAAGTGAAAAAGTAGATTGGCTTGAATGTGTTGCCGAAATCCAGGCTCGTCGCGGTCAAGGACTTTTTCGCCGTCAGATGATGAAATATTGGGAAAATAAATGTGCGTTTACGGGATGCGATAATCCTGAATTGTTGGTGGCTTGCCATGCAAAGCCTTGTGCTGCGTGTGAAAATATCGAGCAACGAATGAGTCCATATAACGGATTCTTATTAAGGGCTGATATAGCTTATTTGTTTAATAAAGGACTCATTACTTTTCTTGATTGTGGTCTTATAATTATTTCTAAAAAGCTAAACGACGAGGACCAAAAAGCCTTTGGGCTTTATAGCGATATGTCTATTCGGAAACTTGATGAAAAACATCGTGAATTTTTGCATTACCATCAAAAGTATGTTTGGCAAGATCGTGATAGGGGAGAACTGATTTTGAAGATGAAAGCGTATCTGTGATTCTATGTTGGAATAAGAATTACTGAATTTTGGAGGGAAATGAGTATAGATTTATAAAGATAATGATTTCAAAAGGAAATGAACTATGAAAATAGATGATGCAAAAAAAATCCTATGGAGCTTTTATCATCGGAATATTGGAGATTCCTCTCCTGTGGTTACAGTATCCGGACGTGGATATCGATATTTTATAACATTAGCCAAATCAGAGGATAATGTTGCAATTGAATTGTGGTGCGAAAATGACTGCTTTGATGATAATAAAGGCATGTTCCTTTGCATTTCTCTTGGATATGAAAATGAAAAAATGTTCGAAACGGATTTTCCAGACAAGCGAAATTTTGAACGAACGCAAAATGATGTTTACACCCTACATAAAGTTCCTAATTATAATGATATCGCGTTGCAAAAAGCGGAACATCCCTATTATTATGCCTCTCTCTACATTGATCCTGATAATGAATTAGAATCATTACAAAAATTTTTTGAAAATAGCCGAATAAAAGCTATTATTGAAAAGCATAATATAATCTTCAGTGACGATTGTGGTAAAAGTGCTACGGAACGAATACAACAGATCTTAGCCCGTGTTGGACAAGGTGTGTATCGAGAAAATCTTGAAAAACTGTGGGATAGCGCCTGCGCGGTAACCGGTTGTCGTATTAGAGATGTCTTAAGAGCTAGCCATGCCAAACCATGGAAAGACTGTAAAGATAAAGATGAAGAACAACGCCTTGATGGACACAATGGCTTACTTCTTTCAGCCAATTACGACGCCTTGTTTGATAAAGGCTTGATTGCTTTTTCATCACTTCAAGATGGTTGGAAAATAATGATATCATCCAAAGTCGAAACAGCGCAACTTTTGAAGTTGGGAATTGATGCTGAGGTATGTTTAAATCCTCCAAAAGGATTAAAAGAAAAGGATAAAATTGAAATAGAAAGTTTTCTTCGGTATCATCGAGAGCGTGTTTATAAGAAATAGACTGTATTAGGTTGTTTTATTAAAAAGTTGCCTGTCAAATGGGTGACTGTTTTGTAAAATAGTCTTGTTTTTGCTAATTATAATTGATTTGTATATGAAAAATTAAGTTTATCCTAATAATTCCTTTAATTTTTTTATTCTCGATTTTTTAATATTTTTAAGTATTTTTTCTTTATCCTCTATTTTACCATGATGTAATAGTCGATGGCATGTAGGGCACAATGCGCAAGCATTTTCGAGCATGTCAAGTCCACCTTCGCTCAATGGCGTGATGTGATGCACCTCTAAAAAAATAGATTCGTCTGATCTCTTAAAGACTTTTGTTTCTTTTCCGTATTCTAAACATTCTGCACCACAACCTTGACAAACTCCATTTGCAAGCCATAGAGCGTCCGCAACAACTTGTGGATCGCGAACGAAATAAGATATTAACTTTGTAGGTTTAATTGATTGCTTTTCAATTTTCCCATAATTGCGTAAATCAATATGAGTTCGATTCTTGTTTAGAAGGACGACCTCTTGGTATAATTTATCTTCTTCTTGTTTTAATGTTGGAAATATGCTGATGTCTGTTTCCCAAAACTTATGCTCTTTATTATAAATTTCGCCAGTTGAACCAAATGATTTTTCAAAAAAATTGTGTAATCGATCTTCCATATGCTTGCTTACACAACATTCTAATTTCAATATTTTGGATATGGCATAATTTGTGGCGCCACCTTGTTTGTTGTTTGCTTTCTTATGCTTATCTGGAGTTGTATTCTTGTAGCCAATAAAACGACTTGGTATAAATCTATCTTTACCATCAAATTTGTAGAAAACATAGCTAGTTCCCCTAACAATTATATCACGGATATATTTGTCATGCATATCTAATAATAATTCGATTTTTTTTAAATTTATTATCAAATCTTCTTTAGACTCAATTAATTCAAGTCTATTCGTATTTTGCTTTGAAAAATCCATATTTGGATCCCCTTGAAAAAGGATATTCTTTTTTTGAAAAATATATTATTTATTTGCAAAAAATATTATTAGTTCCAATTAATACGATTATATCTGTCGCGTAGAGAATGTATTTTGAAGTGGTTCTTAGCCATCGACAACCTACTCTATGCAAAAAACATCCCCTAAATTCTCCAAATCAAAATTCGAAGCTTGCTGTAACTTCTGGCAGCCGCTTGTCAAGAAAATTTATGCCCAAAATGCTGATGTGATTTTTCTGCATAGAAGGGATGTTCTTGCTGCTTTAAAACGCTTGCAAAAGGCGAAGCCTGATTACGGCTTTGAAATTTCTTATAAGCAAGAATCAAAGGGGTATCGAGATTGCGATAAGTCGCAAGTTATTTGCTTGCGCAAGTCTTTGGGTGGTGCAGCTTCAATTGAATTCCTGGTAGATTGTGATGCTAAGTATTTGAGCATCCGATTTTGTCATATTGACGCAGGGAATTTTAATGTTCCGTATGAACGCTGCTGGTGTAATCTTGATGCGACTCTTGAAAACCTCGTAAAATTCGTTGATGAATTTCCGAACTATAACGAGCAATCGTCAAGAATCATAATGGAAATCGAAAAAGAGCAGAAACTGCAAGAAATCACCCAGAACACAATTCGAGCGACGGTTTCGAACATTATGAATTCAACAAAACATCAATGGAAATTGTTCGAAACGGAAAACTCTTTTTCGCTGGATGTCGCTTTCGATAAAGGTTATACCATTCAAATGTCATTTGATATTCAAAACTATCTTGAGAGAATTCCGGCGTTGCAAAATGTTCTGGAGCAAACGGAAAACTTCTTAAAAGAAATTCCGTTCCCAATATCTATTAAGGCTCTTGACAAGAGTCGTTTTTGAATTTATATTGTTGGTGAACAAATGTGTAATCCTGTCTTTTTTGCTTGTAGATGGGAAGGAGTAAATGATGAAAAATGATGTCCCGGCAGTTGCCAAGTCTGAATTTTCCCTGATAGACGAAAATATGCTTAAATCGCGAATCTACACGATTCGTGGGCTCAAAGTCATGCTTGATGCTGACTTGGCGGAGATTTATGGGTATAGTACGAAGGCTTTTAATCAACAGATTAAGAATAATATCGAAAAATTCGATGAAGATTTTCGCTTTCAGCTGGATTCTGAGGAAATTGAAGGCTTATCGAGGTCAAAATTTTTGACCTCGATGCAAATTAAAGGTGTAAAGGGAGGACGTTCTTACGCTCCCTACGCTTTTACCGAGCAAGGCATTTATATGCTTATGACTGTTCTCAAGGGCGAACGGGCTACGGCGCAAAGCAAGGCGCTTATCCGGCTTTTCAAGCAGATGAAGGACTATATCATTGCTGAAAATCGGAATTTGTTGAGTAACGAAGGCCTTGTACAAATAGCCATGCAAACGGAACGGAATACTAAGGATATTGCCGTCATTCAGTCCGACCTTCAGAAGGTCATGGAAAATTTCGTTGATCCTTCCACCTACAAGCATTTCTTGATTCTGAATGGAAAAAAGTTGGAAGCGGATGTTGCTTATACGCAAATTTATGGCATGGCAAAGAAATCCATCGCCATTATTGACGATTATGTTGGCGTGAAAACGCTCGATCTTTTGCGAGGAATTGCCAAGGGTGTTTCTGTGACAATTTATAGCGATGAACAAGGATTTGAATCGCTGACAGATCAAATTAAGAATGATTTCTCGGCGGCTCGCCCTGATGTAAAGCTCTTCACGGGTCGGACAAGGGGTAAAATCCATGACCGCTATATTTTTCTGGATTACGGTTTAAAAGGTGAAAAGCTTTTTCACTGTGGTGCTTCATCTAAAGATGCTGGTAACAAAATTACTACCATCATGCAGATTGAGAATACAGAAATTTACCACATATTGATGGATAAATTAAAAAGATAACATCACCCTCTTATCACAATAAAAGTTTTACCCATTTGTTTTATGCGCTTGAGGTTTTCGGCGGTGCCTTTGCTTTTCCCATCCCAAATCATAAGAGCTTGGTCACAATCTTTTGCCATTTGAATGTCTTTCACATAGTGAAAGTTGCTGTCGGAGAGTCCTTTGGCTGCTTCGATACAAGAGTGGATTTTGGCGGATGATGTGAAATTATTTCTTGGTGAGACTCCGCTACAATAAATGGTTACATTGCTGAAACCCTTGGATTCAATGTATTGCTGTACGACGGCATCAACGCCGTAGCAATCACCAATAAGAATTTCATCGTTATTCTCGATGAATTGATCGATGAATACTATTGCCAAGTCGGGCAACTTTGAAATGGACTTTGAACCGGATATAAATATTTTCATAGTGCCTCTTTATAGAATGGTTGATTTTATCAGCTCTAGCAGGTTAAATCCGTTTTTTGAAAAATAGTGGTCTTGCCCGTGGATTATGGCAATGCGGACATTTTCGCGTTCGTGCAATTTGATGAGGCCCGCTAAGTGTGCCGATGGATCGAGGCTCCCGAAAACGAATGTCATCATTTCGCCTGCAAAATTTTGAGCGTATCGACACATTTTTATCGTATTTATCATGAGGGGAGGATTGATTAGTAAAATACGGCTAATCTGCGGAAAAGATGCATGTTCTAAGCACCCGATTGACGCTCCTTTCGACATCCCCATGAAATAAATTTTGGTTGTATCGGTAATCTCAAATTCCGATTGAACCATTTCGGCGAATTGTGCCATTTGGTCAATATCAGACGACGGCGTGGATGCGCAAACGACAGAGAATCCGTACAAGTCTCGCAATTCGCAAGCGAGTTTCAGGTACTTGTTCTGGTAACCATAAATAGAGCCGTCTTGCCCTGTTTTTATCAGGAATATTTTTTGACGGTTACCGCCAAAGACGAAACCGTAATCTATGCTACAATTGGCGCATTTGCTGGATTTGACTAGATCAAAATTTTTCTGAGGCATATTAAGAAATAAAGAATAAGGTAAAATACAAATTGCTATTAGAAATCCTCTTCTATAATTTCGAAGGCTTTAGGCTCGCTTTGTTTTACATACCATGGTCCGTAATGTTTTGTGCCTAACGATATGTCGATTGGAACTGATAAATTTAATTCCTTAATGCAATTAATATTTTTTTCAACAATGTCGTTAACGCCATCCCAAGCCAAATATACTTTTTCATCTAAAATTGAAATTATTAGGTCGCAATCGTCTGACATCTGTTGTAGATAGACGGATTCGGCAACTTTATTTGGGAGTATTTTTGTTCTTTCTGCACAAGACTGAATTTTTGCCGAAGTCACGAAGTTGTTTTTTGGGGTATCTCCATTACAATAAAAGGTTATGTTGTTGTAAGCCTTTGATTCTAGGTATTTTTGTATGAGTATATCCGTGTCATCGCTATCGCCAACGAGAATTTCGTCTTTGTTTTTGATGATGTAGTCAAGAATCGTTTTGGCAAAATTGGGTAGTTCAGCAAAGGATTTTCCGTAAACAAAAATCTTTATGTATGATCTTTTTCGTAAAATTGTTGATTCCGCCAAGTCTTGCAACTGATAATAATTCCGCGAAAAGATGTAATCAATTTCAGGAATGATTGCTGCGTGGATGTTTTTGTGCTTGTATGATTTAAGGTGTCTTGCCAAAGGCGCTGATGGGTCGAATTTTCCGAAAACGAACGTCATCATTTCTCCTTCATAGTTTTGGACGCTTCGACATATTTTTCTCGTATAGTATGCGAGTTGAGGGTTGATTAGCAAAAAACGACTAATCTGAGGAAAGGATGCGTGCCCTAAGCATCCAACGGTAGCTCCTTGAGAGATGCCTATGAAATAAATCTTGGTCGCATCGATGATTCCGATTTCTGACGAGACGATACATGCGAGTTCAGCCATTTGATCACTGCATGATGATGATGGAGCCACATTGCTCGGAGATGGTGTCGATGCGCTCACTACCGTGAATCCGTATGAGTCTCGCAGTTCGTAGGCGAACTGTATGTATTCACTTTTGTAGCCATAAACGGAATCTTCTAGATCTGTTTTGATTATAAGAATTTTCTGATGATCACGACCAAAGATGATGCCGTAATCTATTTCGTTGTTAGATATGTGTGTAATTGTCAAATCAAAGGATAAATTTGATTTTTTCATGGGTTTTCCTTTTTGTTGTATCTCTAAAAATAGATTTTCACTGCGACAAATAATGTCGTGATTTAAAGAAAGTGAAAAATAGAATTTTAGGAATTTGCAAAATATGCAAATTGCTTTTTTACTTCTAAGGTGTAAAATTTGCGCCTTAGAAAAGAAATTTGATAATTGTTAATAATCAAGGTCGAAATTTTCGGCCTTGAACCCCAAAAAACAACTTGAAGTCAAAATTTTTGACTTCAAGTTGGGTGGAATACTTGTGTTGCAAAAAATCTTGATTTGCAAAAAAATGCACATCAAGATTTGTTTCTTGTTGGGCGTTTTCTATTACAACTGTCCGGGGAGTACTAGCTTTTCCTTAGGTGGGAAGCTTGCTTCGTACTTCTCGAATTCTTCGGGCATTCGTTCGGTCACAAAATAGCCCTCGGGGTCTTTGTACGAGCCCGTCACTCCGTCCAAGAATCCCTCGTCGAGTTCCTTGCACAAGAAATATGGCGCGTCGCTGTTCGGGTCGTCGGCGTAGCGGATGCCCTTGGTGTAAGCGGGGACGAATCCGCACTTGCCGTAGAATCTGATGTTCCCGACGATGAGCAGGCAACCTGCGCCCATCTTGCGGGCGAGTTCCATGGAATAGTCGAGGAGCGCCTTGCCGTATCCCTGTCGCTTGTAGTCGGGGTGGATGCTGATGGGCCCGAAGGTCATCATGCGAATTTTGCGTCCGTCGTCATCATCGATTTTCGACCACGCGTACATCACGTGTCCGATAATTTGTCCGTCAACTTCCATGACGAGCGAAAGTTCCGGGATAAAGCTTGGGTCGTTCCTGTAATGGTGGAGGACAAAATGCTCCACGCAGCCGGGACGGTAAACGTTCCAGAATGCTTCTCGGGTGAGATTTTCGACGATTTTAAAGTCGCGCGGTTGTTCCGTGCGGATATTGTATTTTTTCATTGTTTATCTCCAAAATTTTTGTGTGAATAGGCACAATCACCTTGGAAGACCGCCTTGAAAACATTTGTCTTCCAAGGCCCTAAACAATGAACCAATATTTACTAGATAACATCCAGCCTCTGATAAAAGTGATGCCCTAAATATACATAGTTTTGCCGTGTTTGGGGCGAAAATGCGCTTTTTTCAGACGAATCACGAATTTTAGGTGTTGTTGTGTCGTGTTTATGAAAGTTTTACGAGGAAATTTTTCGGAAAAATCTAAATTTCAATGTTAGTATATGAGGATTTTTGAATATGAAAAATATTTCCGCTAAGTATCTTGTGAGCGCCCTTTTTGTCGGGCTTTGTATGTTTGCCGGTTGTGGCGACGATTCGTCGAACTCTTTCCCGGCTGCTCCGAATACGGGGGCCGTTTCTTCGTCTAGTGTAGATCAGCCGCAAAGCCAAGCTGGCGATACCCAGTCCTCTTCTAGCGAAATTGATTCGAACCCCATTGCTAATGCTTCTAGTTCTTCGGAGACTGCTCCTGTTGTCACGACAAGCTCGTCCGATGTCGCTTTGTCGTCGAGCTCTGCCGGGACTGTTGTGAACGGTCCGTTTACTTTTGCAACGACTCCGGGTACACTTGCTTTGGCTCCGGATGCCGATGGCTTCTATGATATGGGCGATGTCTATAAGGCTGTGCCCAAGACTAGCAAGATTGCTTTTGTGATTCGCCATTCCAAGCGTCAAAAGAATAATTTGGGAACAGAATCGACGCTGACTCCCATTGGTATTACAATGGCTAAGACCCTCGGTGAAAAGCTGGTGGGCGATGAATCGTTCTATTATGCTTCGACAAACTTCTTGCGTACCCGCGCAACTTGCGAAAACATTGCCGCAGGCCGTGGCGAAACCGCTGAAGTCGTGACATGGGATGGCATTAATGGCGGTTATTTCTTGACCGTGCCTAGCGATTCGCTGGATGCGCTTGTCTCTAAGAAGGGCGGAAATCCGAAGTTCATTGCGCAATATTCTTATGGCGTTCCATTCTCTTATGCCGCTACGATTGGCGCAACTCTTTCAACTTATTTCTACGATTTGTATCCTCGCGGCAATCAGTTCGTGAACGAAGTTATTGTAGCGAACATGCCGAATTGGAAGCGCGTGAGTGTGCTTGTGAGCCATGACATGTTGGTTGAACCGCTGATTGTGTTTGTCTCGAATCGGACCATCAATTTGAAAGCTTATGAATCTCCGTTCCACTGGGTCAACTATTTGTCGGGCATTGCCGTGATTGTTGATGAAGCTGGCGCAGTGACGGCACTCCCGGTTCGCGGTGATGCGGTTGGCTGGATGATTCCGAGCCAAGAAGTCGACGAAGGTGTTTAATGAAAGTCGCTCTTCTTGGTTCAACAGGACTTATCGGGAAGAGCGTCGCTCAGTTGCTTTCCCGTTTAGATGACGTGGAATCTGTTTTTTGCCCGGTGCGTTCGGTCCCAGACTTGAATGCGCTGGGCATTTTTAATGGCGTATCGAAGTTCAATTTTGAGGCGGTGGATTTTAACGCACTTTTGAGTGCAAGGCCCGAAGAGCAATGGGCGTCTAGCGTTTGCAAGAACTTTACCGGCTGCGATGTGGTGATTTGCTGCCTAGGGACGACGCTCAAGCAGGCGGGGAGTAAGCCCGCTCAAGAAAAGGTCGATTTGCGTTTGCCGCTTACGCTTGCAGCCCTTGCGAAGCGCCAAGGCGTCAAGCATTTTCTGTGCGTGAGCGCCATGGGTGCAAATTCTCATTCGCCGTTCTTCTATAACCGCCTGAAGGGGCAACTCGAAGAAGGCCTCACGATGATGGGCTTTGATTCTCTTACGCTCGTGCGTCCGTCGTTGCTTTTGGGCAAACACAAGGATAAACGTTTTGGCGAAGAACTGATGCAAAAGCTTTTCGGGGCGCACCCAGAATGGGTACCGGCGCATTTTCGTCCGGTGCGTGCAGAAACCGTTGCCGCGCATCTCGTGGCAAACTTGCTCAAGCCTCCCGTAGACCATGTTTGTGCAACCGATGGTGTAAAAGGCAAGCGCATTATCTATAACCGCCAATTTTTTAATTTTTATAAAAACAATTCGGAGGTCTCATGACGTTAGTCGTCTTTATCCTTTATCTGCTAATGATGCTTGGCATCGGTGCATATTTCTCTCGCAAGGCGAACAGCCTGAACGCCTATTACCTCGGTAACCGCGGCATGAACAAGTGGGTGGTTGCCATGTCCGCCCAGGCCTCCGACATGAGCGGCTGGATGCTGATGGGCCTTCCGGGCGCCGTGTTCGTGAGCGGTTTTTCCGAAGCTTGGATCGGCATTGGCCTTGTCATCGGCACTTACTTCAACTGGAAAATCGTCGGTCGCAGGCTCCGCAAGTACAGCCATTTCTGTGGCGACTCGATTACGCTTCCGGACTTTTTCTCGAACCGTTTCCGCGACAATAAGGGCATCATCCGTGTGATTGCCTCGATTTTCATTCTCGCGTTCTTCCTCTTCTACACGGTCTCGGGCTTTGTCGCCTGCGCTAAGTTGTTCGGAACTATCTTTGGAATGAACTACACGACGGGCCTTATCCTTGGTGCGGTCGTGGTGGTGAGTTACACGTTTATGGGCGGGTTCTTTGCGGTGTGTTGGACTGACTTTATCCAGGCTTCGATGATGCTTATCGCAGTACTTGTGATTCCGATGATGATCATGAGCGGCTCGGGCGGTTTTGCCCCGACGATGGATGCGGTAAACGCCCAGAATCCCTACCTGATGAGCCTTTTCACGAATGCGACAACAGGCAAGTCCATTGGCCTTATTGCGCTGATTTCAAGTCTCTCGTGGGGACTTGGCTACTTTGGCATGCCGCACATCCTCGTGCGCTTTATGTCCATCAAGAACGCCGAAGAAATCAAGGATTCTCGCCGTATCGCCATGACTTGGGTGATTATCTGCCTTGCTGCAGTCGTGATGATTGCTCTCCTCGGTCGCTATTACGTGACGGCACACGGCATCACCGTTGATGACCCGGAACGCATTTTCATGATTCTCTGCCAAGCTCTTTGCCATCCGGCGATTGCAGCCATCCTTATGGCCGCCATTCTCGCAGCCATTATGAGTACTTCCGACTCCCAGCTCCTCGTGTCTGCATCTGCATTCAGTAACGACCTCTACAAGCACCTGTTCCGCAAGAACGCAAGCAACAAGGAAGTGATGTGGGTGAGCCGTGGCGTTGTCGTGGTGATTACGCTCATCGCGGTGATTGTCGCTATGCAGGGCGCTCCGAGTGCTGACGGCATGAAGCACGGCAAGAGCTTCCTTGATGTGGTGATGAGCCTCGTGAGCTTTGCTTGGGGCGGCTTCGGTGCGACCTTTGGCCCGATTATGTTGCTCGCACTCTTCTGGAAACGCACGACTCTCGCTGGCGCTGTCAGCGGTATGCTCGTGGGTGGCCTTACGACGTTTATCTGGAAGTTCTACCTTTCCGGATTCTCCGCCGAAATCTTCCAGATCTATGAACTCGTGCCGGGCTTTATCCTTTCCTTCGTTACAATCGTCGTCGTGAGCCTTTTGACCAAGGAACCCTCTGCCGAAATCCAGCTGGAATTTGACCGCGTGGAAAGCACTCGCCTGAGCGATATGAAACTGTAATTAGTCAATCAACTGCTATTTGAATATTTAGCCCGGTTCAAAAGGACCGGGTTTTTCTTATTTGAAAAAGTATAATGAATTACTTTTCTGTAATTTGTTTGTTTTGTATATTCCCTGATGAAAAAAAAATTAATTCGTTAGAAAAAAGGAGATTTTATATGTTGAAAAAGGCTTTCCTTGCTGCAACGCTTTGTGTGACTGCAAGCTTTGCAACTTGGGACAAGTTCCCTGTCCTTGAAGACCACAAGGGTGAAATCATAGTCGGTGCTGAATTTATCAAACAGGGTGAGCCGATGCAACTCACGCCTTATGTCGGCTCCCGTTATACGGTCATGCCGAATTTGGAATTGGGCGTGATTCTCCCGTATTATGTGAATTTGAACATGAACAACGAAAACGGCCTTGCGAATCCTATATTTATGGCTCGCTACCAGTTTTTGCCGATGATGAACGCATTCTTGGATGTTCGAGTCCCTATAAGTAATGACCCCTACAATAACAGTGAATGGTCCTTCAATTTTGGTGCTCAGTATTCCCAGAATCTTGGCGTTGTAGATTTCGGTGCGGAATTGAGCCTTAAAGTGAATACTAGAGGTGATGACAAGGTGTCTCCTCCGTTGAGGCTGAATTTTGGCGCTGAGGCCGATTTTAATTTGGGAATTCCATTGACCCCGTTCATCGGTGCTGATGGGCTTATGATGATTGGCAAGTTTACTCATGAAGGGGAAAATTTTGGCAGGAGCTATACAGGAGATATGGCTGTTCTCCCTTATGCCGGTTTGAAGTATGCGGTCAACTCCAATGTTTGTGTGCAGGCTTCTGCGAAGACGGTGTTTGGCAAAGAAGAAGTGGTTGGCTCGGATACCCCGATTATAGCTGACCTCAATCTCAAAATGTCTTTCTAGAAATAGGTGTGAGGGGGAGGCTTCCCCCTCGCTTCAGCCTCGGCTTACATTGTCACCCCGGCCTCTGTGCCGGGGTCGCCTATTTCTGTTGTGAAGATCGCGCCGAGTCTTTCGCTACCCCTTCTAACGGGCTTCAGACGCCAGCCCGTAACGCCTGGCTTAAATCGCGCCCCATGAGGTCTCGGGGCCTTGTCCAGCTTCTAGTTACAAAACAAAAAAAAGACGCTTAGTAGCGTCTTCTTTTGTTTTAGAGCGGGCGGCGGGAATGACGGCTTCGCCATATTCCGCTACGCGGATGGCTTGCCGCCCTACGGGTTTATCGCTGTGCGATAAATCCTAAATTCTTTCCACGGGCTTCGCCCACGAGTCAAATTATGCGGCCCCTCTTCTCGGGTCCTCGTCCAGATTACGATATAAAAAAGAAAACCACCTTTGTAGGTGGTTTTTCTTTTTTAGAGCGGGAAAAGGGACTCGGACCCTCGACCCCGACCTTGGCAAGGTCGTGCTCTACCAACTGAGCTATTCCCGCGAGGACAGCCCATATATAGAAATAAAATTTCTAGTTGTAAAGGGGAGTGGGCGAAAAAAGTGAAAATTTTTATGTGCGATAATTCTTTGGCCAAATGGATTGTTACGTGTTGTGATTTTTCTATTTTATAATGAAAATGGGTATATGGACGAGGTTTAGAATGAGAAATTTCAAGTACAGCATTATTGCATCCATTATGCTATCCATAGCCCTCATCGCTTGTGGCGGCGATAGCGGTACGTCACCCAATAGCGAAGAAAAAGATTCTTCCAGCAGTGTCCAAAAGGATGAATCTTCTTCCTCGGTCAAGAAGCAGTCTTCATCAAGTGTGACGAAGACATCTTCTTCCTCTTCAGCCATTCCCGCTTCAAGCGCGAATCGCCCTTCAAGTAGCAGTAAAAAAGGCGATGCCGGAACGGAGTCCGGCATGACAAGTAGCAGTTCCTCGAAGGTTTCCTCTTCGTCATCGGCGAAGGCTACTTCTTCCTCATCTTCTGTCAAGACTGTTTCTTCGTCTTCTTCCGTAGTCCTGAGCAGTAGCAGTAAGCAATCCTCTTCTAGCAAAAAAGTAGAATCCAGTTCTAGCCAAAAGATTGTCTCGTCATCTTCTGTTACTCCTGCATCGAGTTCGAGTAAAAAGGTTGAATCCTCCAGTAGTGAGTATGTTCCGTATGACCATTTTAAATGTCTTGCGGATAATTGGAATCTTAGGGATACAATCTACAAACAGTTTACTGACCCGCGTAATGGCCGTAATTATTACTACTATACCGCAGTTTCTTCAAAAACAGGAAGAAAAGTGACCGTTATGGCTGAAAATCTGAATATCGGTGAAATGGTTCTTGGTGAAAATGAACAAAATGACGATACGAAGATTGAACGCTATTGCTACAATAACGATACCACGAATTGTGACAAGTATGGTGGCTTGTATCAGTGGGCTGAAATGATGCAGTTGCCGAGCCGTTGCAATACTGAAAGTTGTTCTGATTATATAAGGCGTAAACATCAAGGTATTTGTCCGGATGGATGGCGCTTGTTTACTTGGGATGATTTCGAAATAATAAGAGATTATAATGATGAATATGGTGATGGAATAAAAGGTCTTCGTTCGCAATGCTTCCATGGTAACAATGCTAGTGGGTTCTCTTTAATCGGTGGTGGGGTTAGATTTGAAAATGGAACATTTAAAAATTTGACAGATGCTGTTTTTTGGACATATCCGCAGGAACAAGAATATGATGTCACTTTATTTGCATATTCTGCTTTTGTTTCTGTAAATAGCGATGATAATACAGGTATACAAAAGAATCGTCGTGGAGAAAAATTGAACGGATATTCTGTTCGCTGTGTTAAAATTGAGTAAACATTTTAACAAATTCTAAAAGATTAAAGAACTCCCATGGGTGGGAGTTCGTTTTCCACAAAAAGTTTCAAGAAACCCTTTCGCCTCAGCTATGTGAAAGTGAACTTTCACGCAGCATTCGGCTTGCAGGGTTTTTAATTAAAAGACTTGTAAGGCGGGAACGGGAATGACGTCTTCGCCCAAATTACGATAAAAAAAGAAAACCACCTTTGTAGGTGGTTTTCTTCTTTAGAGCGGGAAAAGGGATTGTTGGCAATCAGTCCCCGCTTCGCGGCTGCTTGCCAACCCTCCGGGCTTGCGCTCACTACGTTCGCGTCAAGCGCAAAATTCGTCTCCACGGGCTTCGCCCACGAGTCAAATTATGCGGCCCCTCTTCTTGGGTCCTCGTCTAATTCTGTGTATAAAACAAAAGAGCCTAGCTTGACGCTAGGCTTTTTGTTTTAGAGCGGGAAAAGGGACTCGGACCCTCGACCCCGACCTTGGCAAGGTCGTGCTCTACCAACTGAGCTATTCCCGCGGGGTGACCCAATTATAGAAATAAAAATTCCAATTGTAAAGGGGGTAGGGTGAAAAAAGTTATATTTTTTGCGTTTAACAAGGTTGTTCATGTTCGGTATTTATATTCACGTTCCATTTTGCGCGAAAATTTGCGATTATTGCGACTTTCGTGTGATGCCTGCGAATGCTCGGCTGTTCGAGGAATATGCGGGTTTGCTGGAACGTGAAATCCGTGCTTTTGCGGCGGCGCATCCTGTATCGCATTCTGGGTCTCCTCAAAACGTTCTTTCGCAAGCGCGAACGCTTTATCTCGGCGGTGGAACGCCCTCGATTTTGCCGAGCTCATGCTTAGAGCGGATTTTCGCGGTGCTTGAGGATTGTGGCGTTCGCGTGGATTCGCTTGACGAAGTCTCGATGGAATTCAATCCGGAATCGTGTACCGAAGAATCTGTGCAGACGGCGCTTGATTGCGGTGTGCGTCGCTTTAGCCTTGGACTCCAGACGTTTTCGCAAACGCTCTTGGACCGCATTGGCCGCAGGCACACGGTGGAGCGGGGCTTTGAAGCACTGCGCTTGTTGACCTCACTTCCGCAGGCGAAAGTCTCGGCTGACTTGATGTTTGATTTGCCAGGGCAATCGGTAGAATCTTTCTTGAGCGATGTGGACCGCTTGTCGGATTTTCCGCTTGGGCACTTGAGCTTTTACGGATTGAATGTGGGCGAGCGGACGCTTTTGGGCGGTCGCGTATCGCGTGGTGAAGAAAAAATTGACGAGAGTTTGTACGAGCCGATGTATCTTGGTGGCGTCGAGATTCTTGAGAAAAAAGGCTTCGCGCGTTACGAGGTTTCGAATTTTGCTCAGCCGGGCGATGAAAGCTTGCATAATATGAACTACTGGAATCGCGGCGAGTACATCGGCTTTGGGCCGGGCGCGC
The DNA here is from genome assembly GCF_900143015.1 of Fibrobacter sp. UWB11. Taxonomy (NCBI): domain Bacteria; kingdom Pseudomonadati; phylum Fibrobacterota; class Fibrobacteria; order Fibrobacterales; family Fibrobacteraceae; genus Fibrobacter; species Fibrobacter sp. UWB11. Next base: position 136,558 of record NZ_FSRT01000001.1, read on the forward strand.
ACAGCTATTTTGGCGGTCGCCGTTTCTGCGCTCCAGAAATGTATCCGCGTTGGCGCGATTACGTGAATGCAGGATCGCCAGATGTTTCGCTGACGTACGACGAACTAGACAAAGACGATATTTTGACGGAACGCGTTTGGCTCTCACTGCGCCAGCGCTCTGGCCTTGATCTGAATGCTCTTACTGCTGACGGAATTTCCGTTTCGCCGGAAGGCTATGAGCAATGGGTCAAGAAAGGTTTTGCAACACTCGATGGCGGAATCCTAAAACTTGTCGGTCGTGGCTGGATTTTCATGGACAGCATTGTGACTGACGTGCTGAACGCCTGCCGGTAGCGCTTTCTTCATAAAAAGGAGATGCCCTCCCCATACGCGGATCATGACTACTAAGCAGCATAGCTGCAAGTAGTCAAAGACGTTGGAGCGGGGCATGACAAGTTTAATTTTGGCTTTTAACTACTTATTAATCGCAGCCAAGAATGCGTCTTTCTTTTCTTGCAAGAAGTCCTTGCTGTTGTACTTGCGAATACGGCGGAGAGCTTGGTCGCGCAACTGACGCACGCGTTCGTGGGAGATGTTCATGGATTCGCCCACTTCGCGAAGTGTCTGCGGAGCTTCCTGGTTGATGCCGAAAATGCCGGTAATGACTCGGGCTTCGCGTTCCGGGAGCTGTTCCATGAGGTCGCGAGCCAAAGCTTCGACGCTCTGAATTTCGGAATCGGCTTCTGGGTTCGATGCGCCGCTGTCCGGGAGGACTTCGGCGTAAGTAGCCTTGGAGTCTGCCTTGAGCGGGCTGTCAAACGAAACACCGCGCTGACCGATCTGGATCAATTCACGGATTTCTTCGTTGATTTCCTTACCGCGGGACTGTTCGTGCAAAGCCTTGCGCACGCGGAGGTGCTGGTTTGCCGGCAAGCGGATGAGGTTGCCCTGTTCGTTAATAGCACGAGTGATATATGCCTTGATCCACCAAACGCCGTAACTGATGAATTTAAGACCACGGGTATGTTCGAACGATTCGATAGCGCGGACGAGGCCCATTGCGCCTTCGCTGACCAAGTCCGGAAGCGGAATCGGGCAGCCGCGGTACTGGATGGCGACCTTCAAAACAAAGCGCATGTTTGCAGAAATCAATTTTTTACGGGCGATTTTGTCGCCTTCTTTAGCTTTCTGGAAAAGAATCTGTTCTTCTTCGCGTGATAGGGGTGCGGTACGACGGATGTCTTCTAAGTATCTTTTGAGAGTGGTATCGGTAGAATCAATATGCATTTTAAAAACCTTGCCCTTATAATATCGCTTTTTTAAAGCAAGTTGCGTGCCAATTGTGTAAAATTTTCCAAAATTTTTACAAAAAGTCCTTTATTGAGCCGATTTGCGGTTTTGTAAGCTGCAAATGGGTGGTTTTGATGTCTTGTTTTTGTAAAATTGTCGTTAAAATATAACAAATTTTTCAAAACGTGACAATTTGGACGCGGCAATCTGCTCTAGCTGAATAGAAAATGTAAAGTCGTGTGTTTCATTTTGGAATACACCGTTGACCAATGACTACTGACTAATAACCCACATCTAACTTCCTATTTCCTACTTCCTACTCTCATTTTTTCATATATTATCCCCGTTATGTCTATTAAAGAGCCCGATCAATCCGTATGGAACCGTTTTTGGCAGCGCAAGAACGACATGGACAAGGTCTATCCGTCTTCGCCGTCTATTATAGAAGCTATTAAGAAGAATTTTAAGCTCGAGGGCTTGAAGGTGCTGGAGGTTGGCGCCGGAACCGGTCGCGATAGCGCCGAACTTGCTCGCCTTGGTGCCGATGTTTACGTTCTCGATTATGCTGAAAATAGCCTTAAAATTGTGAATTCGCTCCGTGAAAGCGAAGATCTCAAGAATTTGCACTTGGTTCGCGGCGATGCGTTCAAGTCCCCGTTCCCGGACAATACTTTTGACTTGGTTTTCCACCAGGGCCTTGCCGAACACTTCAAGGATTCACTCCCGCTGATTCAGGAAAATTACCGCATTGTCAAACATGGCGGTTGCTGCCTTTGCGACGTTCCGCAGACGGTACACCCGTACACGATTATCAAGCATATCTTGATTGCAATGGACAAGTGGTTTGCCGGTTGGGAAAAGCAATTCACGATGGGTCAGCTCAAGAAGCTCATGCGTGATGCTGGCTTTGAATGTATTTACGCTTATGGCGACTGGATGCGTCCGAACCTTTACTACCGAATCCTGCGAGAACTTTGCTTCAAGTTCGGTATTGAACTTCCGAAGTATCCGCTCGACGGAACGGCCTACCAGAAAATCAAGGACAAGATTTTAGATAGTCTCCAGTCTGTGCCGGTGATGCACTACACGCAATTGTGCATTGGCGTAATTGGTCGTAAACCTTAGGTGTTTGCTTGAAAATCCTCGTCGTAAATTATCGGGATCGCATGCATCCGGCTGCCGGTGGCGCCGAAAAGCATTTGCATCGCATCTTCTCTAAGATTGTAGAAATGGGCCACACCGTGGTCCTGTTTACGACGATGTTCCCGGGGGCAAAGGAACGCGAGATTGTCGATGGAATTCAGGTTGTCCGCAAGGGCGGCGATTTGATGTTCCAGCTCACGGTGGCACTGAATTTGAAAAAGCTTGACCGTGAATTCAACTTTGACGTTGTTGTTGAAGATTTGAACAAGTTACCGGTCTTTGCCCACTGGTTCGTCCGTAAGCCGCTCTTGGTGCAGATGCATCATTTGTGGCGAAAGTCGATTTTCTCCGAAGCGCTTTTCCCGATTGCGTTTGGCGTTTGGTTCTTTGAACGCATCATTCCGTTCTTTTACCGCACGCAACCATTTGTTGTTGTGAGCCCGAGTACCAAGAAAGAACTTGCAGAAATCGGCGTGGACGAAAGTCGAATTTCTGTGATTTATAACGGCTCGGAAATGCCTTCGGTGACTGCGCCGCTCGCGACAAGTGCCGCGGATTCTCGTGAAAATGCGGCTGGCGAAAGTGCGCGGAGCCCGTATTTCATTTGGCTTTCGCGCGTGCACCGTTACAAAGGTATTTGGACGGCGCTTGAAGCGTTTGAAATTTTTTCGAAGAAACATCCCGAAGTCCAGTTGAAAATTGTGGGCGGCGGTCCGCTTTTGAAAAAGCTCCCGGCTTGGATTCAATCGCACGGCCTGGATGGCAAGGTGGAACTGACTGGCTTTGTTCCTGTTGCTCGCAAGTATGAACTGCTTTCGTCTTCGCTCGCTCTGTTGCAGACGAGCTACAAGGAAGGCTGGGGGCTCACGGTGATGGAAGCGGCGCAGCTCTGCAAGACGACGATTGCGTCGGATGTGCCGGGACTGCGCGATAGCGTCCGTGACGGCGAGACGGGAATTCTGTTCCCGTCGGGAGATGCGCCCGCGTGCGCTTCTGCAATGGAAAAAATTTATGACGATGCTGAATTGCATGCAAATCTCGGTCGAAATGCCAAGCGTTATGCGCTCACGTTCAGCTGGGAAAAGTCTGCTCGCGAAACTTTAGAATTGTTGGAACGTACGGTTGAGGGTGGCGTACGAAAATGAAATTGAATCCGAAGCTCAAGTCGCTGATTATTTTTTGTTTAAAGTTGGTGGTTACTCTTGTCCCTGCTTACTTTGTTTATCGAAACATTGTGAGTGACCCAGAATGGAGTGTCGACGACATTTCCAACTTGTTCAAGAACAACAGTGTGTTCCCGCTTGTGCTTGCGCTCCTTTGCCTTGCGGTCTCTAACTTTACGGCTTGCTACCAGTGGAAGTTGCTGCTCGAAAAACAGGGCGTCCACATGAAGTATGGACAGCTACTCAAGCTTTATCATGTGGGGCTGTTCTTCAATAACTTTATGCCGGGAAACGTCGGTGGCGATGCCAAGAAGGTTTATGACATTCGCGTGCAGGGCGGTCAAGATACCGTTGGTGCAGGCTTTACTGCAACGGTGTTCGATAGGTTGTTCGGTCTTTTCTTTATTACGTTATTTGCGCTTGCAGTCGGTGTATTGTTCTTTGTGCATGACCCGGAACAACGTGCGTTCATGTGGCCCTCGGTTTGGATTTTCATGGGCTTCTGTGTGATGTTTGCGGGACTTTTAAGTCGTCGCATTGGTCGATTCTTTTGCCGCATGGCAGGGAAGGTCTTGCCCGAAAAAATTGAGACGCGTTTGTTGCGCATGTTTGAACGATTCCAGAAGTTCCGCTCCAAGAAACTTTGGATGAATATTGTTTGCCTTTCGATGGTTACGCAGTCGCTTCGCATTTTTGTCCATTTCTTCTGCGGAATTGCCGTTGGCGTGAATCTCTCGATGTCGTGGTATTTCTATTACATTCCGCTTGTTGCAATTGTGAGCGCGCTCCCGATTTCGATTGGCGGGTTTGGTCCGCGTGAATTTTTGGCACAGTCGCTTTTTGCGCGTGCTGGCGTGCCCGGTCTTGAATCGGTAGTGATTCAGTTGCTCGCTTATTTTGTAAGTTTGATATTGAGCTTGTTCGGAGCTGTCATATTCTTGATGGGGCAAAAACCTGTGTCGGCAGAATCCACAAATGGTCATCCTGGAGCAAGGCCGTAAGGCCGATGCGATAGGATCCATAATTTCTTATATCCGTTTTCTATATCATTTGCTATATGAATAGGCACTAAAAGGAGTGCCAACACTGAAAGGAAATGCCCGGTCGGTGCCGGGCATGACAATGCGCTTTTACGGGCATGACAAATTTCAGTATGTATTACTATGGATGTAGAAAATCTTTTGGTCGGGCTGAACTCCGACCAGCGTGCAGCGGTGTTGCACGATCATGAAAAGAATGGACAACTTTTAATTTTAGCAGGGGCGGGCTCGGGAAAAACTTCGGTTTTGACCAAGCGAATCCAGTATCGTATTTTGTGCGGTGTGCAACCGGAAAAAATCCTTGCGCTTACTTTTACGGCAAAGGCTGCTGCCGAAATGCGGGAACGCGTGCAAAAGTTGTTCCCGAATGCGGGCGTAAGACTTTGTACGTTCCATTCGCTCGCTCTGTTCATTCTCAAGTCGAAAGTACCTATTAAGTTCACTGAGCAACGCCGAAGTGAACTTGATTCTTGTGATTCTGTTATACGTGATGAAAAGGGGCGATCCCGGAATAAATCCGGGATGACAAGTGAAGAATGTTCTTGCCCTGCGTACGAGCTTGTTGGGTTCAAGAAAATGCCTGTGCCGACAGAGGCTGCCGACAAATCCTTTATGCAGGAACTTGCGAAAGTGGGCGGTCGAAAGTTCCGGTTCTCGCGTGAAGAACTTTTTTCAGACGCGTATCCTTCATCGCTTATTAAAAAACTTGAGCCATTGCGTAATCGTGTTTTGGAATCGGGTCAAGTTGTTTTTGAAGACCTTATTTATCAGGCGATAAACTTGCTCGAAAATCACGAGGAGGCGCGCGCGTATTTTCAAAATCAATGGTCCGAAATTCTTGTCGATGAATATCAAGATATCAATCCGTCGCAGTACAGGCTTGTCAAGGCTTTGCTCGGAAATCGCAAGTCTCTCTTTGTCGTGGGCGATGATGACCAAGCCATTTACGGATTCCGTGGGGCTGACATTGGAAACATAAACCGATTCCGCGATGATTTCAAGGAGAGCTCGCTTATCCGTTTGGAATGGAATTACCGCTCGGTCGCAAACATTTTACATTTTTCGAATAAGATTTTTGAAAACAAACCCATCCATTTGCGGAAAGTCTTGCGGGCGGGTAACATGTGTGGCTCTGGAGGTTCACCCATTTTCAAGGAAAACCGTGAGCCTGAAATTTGGGTGAGCGAAAATCCTGTCGAGGAAATGCAAAAAATTATCACGAGTATCAAATTGCTTCGCGAAAGCTATGACCTCCAATGGAAAAACTTTGCAATTCTAGTACGCTATAATAGGCAGCGCCTATACTACGAAGAAGCGCTTCGCGATGCTTGCCTTCCGATTGCTGGGGATATGGAACATTTGTCGGGGGAGGGATTGGATGGCGGCGAACCCGTCGAAGACGGAATCCATGTCGAAACGGTCCATGCGTCCAAGGGCCTCCAGTATGCCGTGGTCTATTATGCGGGAATGTCCGAGGGGCTTACGCCGGGAACATGCTCGGGATCGCGCGAACAACGCAAAAAACAGCTGGACGAGGAACGTCGATTGTTCTACGTCGGGGTGACTCGGGCTGAATCTTTCTTGGTTTTGCTATATTGCAAACGTAGGTATTGGAAAGGGCGCCTGACGAAACTCAAGCGGTCTCGTTTTTTGCCCAAGGAAAGTTCAAAAGCTGAGATTGATATGCCTGTTATTTTATTTAGAATATTTGCTGCCGCAAGAATACTCCTCTTTATGCTTGAGTATATTGTGAAAATTGCGTTCATGTATGTTTTCCGCCGCAAGGACTTGGATACTTGGCTTGAAGAGAAGGTCCAGAAATTCTCATGGTTCTGCATGCAGGCAATTCGTGTGGATTTGACAATCGAAGACCAGGCGCAGCTTGCCAAGGTGGATTGGACTCGCCCAGTGTTTGTGATGGGGAACCACCGCTCTTATCTGGATATCCCGATTGCTTTCCTTGCTTTGCAGCGTACGGTGGGTTTTATTGCGAAAACGCAGTTGCAGCGCATCCCGATTTTGAACTTCTGGATGCACAAGCTCGGTTGTGTCTTTATTAATAGAGAAAAAGGCGGCGGCGCCGAAATTATCCAGAAGGCGGTACAGTCGGGTAAAATGCCGAGACTGTTTATATTCCCAGAAGGCACTCGCAGCAAGCGCGAGGGAATGGTTGCTTTCAAGAGCGGTTGCTTTAGACTTGCCGTTGAAGCGAATGCCATTATATTGCCTATTGTGACGAGAGGTTCCGATGAAGCTTGGGAGCACCGCAAAGGGTGCAAGCACCGTCCGGTGAATGTGAAAATCCTTGAACCGATAGATACGGTTGAATTCAAGAAGACTCATGGCGGTGATGCAATGGACCCGCGTCATGAACTGCTCCCGTATGTCCGCAGCAAAATGGAAGAAGCTTATGATCGGCGTCTTTGATTCTGGATTTGGCGGATTGACCATTCTGCAGAAGCTCCGCCACACGCTACCGCAGTACGATTACCTGTACTTGGGGGATAATGCGCGTGCGCCGTATGGCTCCCGCAGTTTCGAGACGATTTACCGCTACACGCTCCAGTCCGTGCGTGAATTGTTCCATCGTGGGTGCCCGTTGGTGATTCTCGCGTGCAATACGGCATCGGCAAAGGCGCTCCGCAGCATCCAGCAGCAGGTGTTGCCGGTCGAGTTTCCGGACCGTCGCGTGTTGGGTATTGTCCGCCCGACCGCCGAAGAAATCGGCAAGTTCTCCAAAACGGGGCATATTGGCATTTTTGCAACGGCAGGGACGGTGTCTTCGAACAGCTACGTTCTTGAAATCAGCCACTTTTTCCCGGAACTGCATGTGACACAGCATGCTTGCCCGATGTGGGTGCCGCTGGTGGAATATGGCGAGCGAGGGACTGAAGGCTCCCGGTTCTTTGTGAAAAAGGACGTAGACCAGCTTTTGGCGGAAGACCCCGAAATCGATACGGTTTTGCTGGCTTGTACGCACTACCCGCTCCTCGAATCCGAAATTCGGGCCGCACTTCCACCGCACGTTCGCCTGGTTGTCCAGGGAGATATCGTCGCCGATAAGACTCTTGACTACCTGAAAAGACATGTGGACATGGAAAAACGCCTTTCAAAAGGTGGAAATGTTAAATATTTGACAACGGATACCGCAGAATTTTTCAAAAAAGGCGCTTTTCGCTTTGGAATGGAAGATATTTGTGCGGAGTCGTTGACTTTTTAATCCATAAATTATATTTTAATGGTTGTTACTGACGAACCGTACTCGGTCCGCTTGTATTCTTTTTAATTTTCGAACTTTAAACTGAGTGGATTTATAAAATGCCGAAAACACAGATCAATCTTGAGGGTTGGCAAGACTACCGTGGCAACATGGCCGGTAGCCTGCTTTATGTTGAAACTAGCCATCAGTCCGAAATGCCTGTACGCGACCAGCTGAATGAAAATGAAAAAGGTTTTCTCTATGAACCGAACTACGAAACCAGCACCTATGGTTTGATGAGCTGCTACAATGTGAAGGCGATTAACACGATTGTGAAGAGCAAGAGCCGTTACATTCTTTTCGGTACACGTTACGAAGGTTTGAGCGATTCCGAAATGCGCAACAAGTACCTCATCATGGGTTACATGCGTATCGATAAGATTAAGGATGTGCGTACCCGTCACGTGCAGCGCTACATGGCAAACCCGGAAATGGAAGAACCGGAATGCATGCAGATGGAACACAACTGGGCTGTCTATGGTCCGATGCGCTTTGTCTCTCTCGACGACTCTTTCGTGGTGACTGACGAAATCCTCAAGGAATGGGGCTACAAGGGTCATGCTTCTCGCCAGCTCAAGACCGTGTTCTCTAAGGACCACCTCGAAAAGATCTTGGCTCACTTGGATTCCAAGCAGGATATGATCGACGAATATATCGCTACCGTCGATGAATACAAGGAAGCTCTCGCTGAGGAATAATTCTTTTGCAGAATGTGAAATGGCCCGCGGATGCGCGGGCCTTTTTCGTATGCTTACAGGTCCTTGCTTTGTCTTCCCCGACGATTCTTTTCTTGTCATCCCCGACCTGAGCGGGGACTAGAACCTGACGGAAATTCCGAGATGCGTGGCAAAGCCGTTGCGGAACAGCAGGTCGGAGAGGCCTCCCTCCAGGGACCCGGCTTTGTCTTTGCCTGCTTGCGTTCCTGGTTGGCTGTTTCCGGATTGTCCCGACGGTGTTGTCGTTCCTGGTTCTGCGCTCTTGTTAGAGTTTTGGTCTTTGTAGTCGATGTAGAACGGGATGATTTGCGAGACTCCATAAACGAGTGCGAGACTTACGGGCCCTTCTTTACGAACTTCACATTCGAGGGTAAGGACTGTTCCGATGGCGCTCAATTCCCTGAATGTTTTTTCTTTATAGCTGTTGATGGTGGCAAGGCGCGTTGTTTCGATGGTCTTGTCGATGTCGAGGTCACCTTTGATCCCGAAGAAATCGAGCCCGACGTTTGGTGTGAATATGTAGCGCTTGCCGAGGTTCCAACGGTATGAGCCACCGCCGAGTAATGCGGTTGTGCTCAAGTCGGCATCAACGCGGAATGTCTTTTGCAAAAAGGCGAACGAGAGACCCTTGATGACTGAAGCGGGGAGCGCCCGGTTGGGCGCAAGCGTTTCGTAGAAACGATTGGGGTTGCTGCTCAACCTCCCCGCGAGGTGGAAGTATTCGAGGCGTGTGCGGATTTTTTCCCATTCCCATCTAGCGTTTAGCTTGTGGAGAGTCGCATCTAGCGGCATGTACATAAACCGCTTGCGGCTTTCTTCGTTGTGGTAAATCCCGTAAAGTGTTGCGTTCGCGTTTGCGAATGTGTAACTTGCATCAAGGCGCGAATTGTGGAAATCGTACCCGTAGTTTGCATTCATGATTAGAACGCCTGCGGAATCCCTCACGTAATAGTCTTTGTCCGGATTGTGGGGAATTGTTTTCAGGTAGCCACCTGATAAGTTTATATGGTGTGCCGCAATGTTATATTCGGCAGAAAGTCCTCCGTAAAGAACATGGCTTGTCCAGTTTGCAGAAATGGAATTGACGATTTGTGTTTTATCATCGGGAATCCAGCTGATGTTTCCGAGTTCGATGGCTCCGCCTGCTAAAGTTGCTTTGACTTTAAAAAGGGAATCTTTAGGGTGGTACGAGAGAGTTGCCATGGCTGCCGGGAAACTATTGATGTTCACATCGAAAGAGATGTACTTGTAGTTTCCTTCGAATCCAGCGGTAACGATGTTTTGTGTATTCTTGCCTTTAATGCTCCATTCGTCGGTGTATCGTCCTTGGACTGCCGAATGTTGGAACGAAGCATAGACACCGTAATTATCGATTTTGAGAGAATCCCTGATGTTACAGGACTGTGTTGAAAATTGCTTGTCGCTCAGGTGTAGCAAAAAAAGCCCGCCGCAATCGGCGAGCCCGGAATTGCTTACTGCAAATGATAAATTTGCAGCAAGCCCAATTACAAGGGAAATTTTTTTTGAGCTTCTCACTACCAGTCGATACCGCTACTGCGAGATTCTGTCTTGAAAATTTGCCAGAACTTTTCTTGTGTCATGCCCGGGAAAACACCGCCAACGGTGATGTCGGGGAAGAAGATGAAGTTCTGCATTTCATCAAGCGTGTAGTTATAGAATTTTGCCTTTCTGTTGGTTTCTATTGCATTGGCTATAATTTCGTCTGAAACTTTCCCGTTCAGCAAGCCTTGAATAGAGATTGTCTTGTTGCCTGCCGGGTCGGTAAAGTAGAATACGTTAGGAATATATTCGTCATAGGGGATTGCGAATACTTGAACTCCATCTTGAATTTTGCAAACGGAGGAATTCAGAGTTACCGGAGCAAGGGTCTTTAAGATGGAAATATCATCGTTGCCATGATAGTAGTTGTCTGTAGCTTCGAAAGTGACTGTGCAATTGGTTGCTTTGGCAAAGAAGCATTGATAGACATAATGATCGTTGAATTCAGCATCGGCGCAGTATTCCGCAGTGCCCGCTGAATATCCACGTGTATATAAGTCACCGTAGAAGTAATCGACTTTTGTACTTTTTTCTATTTGTGCTCTTACGGCTTTGTTGATTTCAAATTCGGCGTAAGTATCTCCGCCCCAAAGTTGCGGTGCCCAATAGAAACCTTCTGCAGGAATGTTCCAAACGGAGTAGTCATTGAACTTGTGGTAGGGGAGGTAATCTTGCCAGCCGTCAGTAATCTCGAAGAACTTGGCGATGTTTACCGTAATCTTGGAGCCTGCCGGGAGTGTGATTTCAACACCGGTATGGAGTGCCTTGCGGTAGTGTTCCAAAGAGTCGATTGCTTTCTGGAAATCGCGTGCGCTTACGTCGGACATTTCGTCATCACCGACAATGTACGGGTCGTTCAATTGTGTCTTGATGCCGTTCTTGGATTCGTCGATGCCGTACTGGAGGCCTACTTCTACAAACTGAATTGCGGAATCTAGCAAGTTCGGGATGTCCCTATAGCGCGGTTTCCAATTGTCGTAAACAGTTGTGAAGGAGCTACCCTTGTCCATGAGGGATATGACATAGTCTGCAAAGACCTTGGTGTCGCCGTTGTATTTGTCGGCATCGGTCATCCAGTCGTATTTGCCGTTTGAAGAAATGTCAATGTTAAGGCTTGCGCCGAATGTGAGTACTGCCTTGGCAACGAACATGGTGGCAAGTGCCGGAGCGAATTCACCGCGGTCGAGCTCGAGTTCTCTGTTGCCAATCTTGTAGTGGCAGACGAAGTTGTCATCGCCAACGATGTTTTTCAAGTAAATGATGGCGGAATCCAAGGACGGAATGGCCGATGCCATAGCTTCTTGGCCCATGGTTGTAAGGTGCTTTCCGTCGCCTGCGATAAGGAGCTGGTTAAAATCTTCAACGCCCATATCGGCGATGTTCACCTTGTTGGTAACCGTGTCGATAAAGGACTTGATCTTGGTGTTGTTCATCAAGTCGGTAATGATGCTCAATGCATAACCGAGTTGTGCTTCGCAGTTTGCAGGGTATTTGTCCAAAACAGACTTGAATGTGCTCTTGGTCTGGGCACTAATGGCTTGAGCGTTCTTGAGGTTGTTGTCACCCAATTCTTCCAAAACATCCTTGATGCTTGATTTTGCACTCTCTAATTGTGCTGCGACACTAGCGTCTGTGACTTCTTGGCAGCTAAAAGCACTGAATGTAGGGGTGGTAGGCGTGTCGGCCGGCTGTCCAATGGTAGGGTTGCTGTCGGTACATCCCATCAGGAATGAACATGCTCCAATAGCAAGTGCAACAAGTTTATTGGATTTCCTCATAGAAACTCTCCTTCTTTTTGCAGAATAATATACAAAATTATTGTTACAGAACTAGAGTTTTTTTGAGAGATTTTATTTTGATTATTGTAGACAGCTTATTTTTTACGGGCCAAAAGTACAATTGCACCTTGCGCAGCCTGGAATAGCAATGGAATATAACCTAATAGCCCTGCAGATAAAACGACAGGAGCCGGAATTCCAAGAATTCCTGTGAATAACGCAACTTGAGTGCCTTCGCGGACTCCGATTCCGTTTAAAGAAACCGGAAGCATCGATACGACCGTGGTGATGCTTGTGAAAACGACCAAAATACTGATGTCGATGTCGACTCCGACGGCACGGAAATAGGCATAGGCTATAAATAAAGTCAATAACTGTAGCCACAAGGAATCTAAAGAGGATAGCAAAACTTGCTTTTTACACTTTCTGTATAAAGACAGACTTTGCTGAAGCTTTGTAATGAATTTAAGCTTGTTTGTGATTACTTGCGGAATGGGAACCTTGTCCGAAAATAGGCAGAGCGAAATGAATATGATACATGCGAGGGTCGCGATGGTCATAGTCAAGGTGTAGCTGAACGGGATTTCTGCCTTGTTTAGCGCAAACGGGAGTGCTATAAAGAAGCAAAGGAACATTGCAAGCAGGCCTTGTATGCGGGCGAGCAATACTGCGGAAACGGATTGGCTCGTTTGATTGAACTTTTTCCCGAATGCAAGTGATTTTACGGCATCGCCGCCAAATCCGGTCGGGAGCAAGTTGTTGAAAAAGTACCCCATGGCGGTGTAGGCGTAGTATGTCTTGAACGGGATTTCTGGACCTTGCACGGAAAGCCCTTTCCAGCGGTTTGCCTGAATGGCCATGATAAGCGTGGCGGCAACCAGCATGGCTACTATCCACGGGGTCATGCCGATATTCCAGTTCTTTATGACTTCACTTATAGGAATTTTGTAGAATATATAGGCAAAACCACCAACACTTACAAGAAGTTGGATAATTCGCTTGACAAAGAGCTTTGTACCTGTCTTATCGGTTGCCATTGTCCACAAAAATAGCATTTTTGCCTATAAAAATTTATATTTAAGAAAAAAGGTTTTTATGTATCGCAATAAGATTCGTTATGATGTAGCTACGCTTGTTCCCCAAGATGCCAAGAGCGTCCTTGAAATTGGGGCTGGCGCCGGAATGAATTATGTTATCTATCCCAAGGATTCTTACAAGGTCGCCATTGAGCCCGAAGAACGTACCGATGCGCAGACCATTGACAAGGTTCCCGGTGGATTCAATGAATATCATCATGGATTCTACGAGCAGTACACCGAAGACCGCAAGTTTGACTTGGTTGTCATGTGCGATGTTCTGGAACATGTGAATGATCCGGTGGACTTGATTAATTTCTGCAAAAAGCACTTGAATCCGGATGGCCATATTCTTGTGTCGCTTCCGAACTTTATTTGCATCGAAAATCTCCTCAAGATTATTATTACAAGGGATTTCCGCTACTTCAAGCCGGATGAAGGCGAACATGCGCTTGGCGTTCTCGATATCAACCACAAGACGTTCTGGACCAAAAAAAGCTTTGTGCGCTTTGCTAAAGAAAACGGTCTTGAAGTGGAACGTATTGTGGGTATCCGTAAGCAGCTCAAATTCATGCCGAACTTGTTGAGCCATTCTTACTTTATCCCGTTCCAGTACGGATTCTTGACAAAACTCAAGAAATAGCGTTTTTGGAGCTATTTATGTGATTCGGCGAGTTCAGTGGCGACTCGCCTAATTTTTTCGGCACATTTTTCCCAAGTAAAATTGCTGACCCATTCCTTGATTTCAGCATCGTATTTGCCCTTGTCATCAATGGAATTTTCGAGGGCGCGGGCGATGCTTTCGGCAGATTTCGGGTCAAAATACTTGGCGACATTTCCGCCGACTTCGGGGAGCGACGATGTGTTGGAGCAGATGACGGGAGTTCCGCAGGCAAGCGCTTCTAGCACTGGGAGACCGAACCCTTCGTACAGCGAGGGCAATACAAAGAGGTCGGCGAGGTTATAAAAACTGACCAAGTCTTCTTGCGAAACCATTCCCGCATGGATTGTGAGGCTTTCGATTCCGAGTTCTTTTTCGCAAGTCTCTTTGGAGCGACCATCAAAAGCCTTCCCGACGAGCACTAGCCTGCAGTCTTCTTTGCCTTTCATTTGGGCAAAACCTTCCAAGAGCGTGTTCTGGTTCTTGTGCGGGAGCAGATTCCCGACGTAGAGCAAGATTTTCTTGTCGCGGGGAATATTGAATTTCTCGTACAGGTAGTCGATTTCGCTAGGCGTTTTTTTGACAAATTCCTTGCCAACGCCAAGGGGAATAACCGTTATCTTGGATTCATCCATCTTGTAGAACCGCAACAGGTCGCGTTTTGTGCTTTCTGAAACGGTAATTATCTTGTCGGCGCGTTTGCTTACAAACCAAAAGATGAACTTAAAGTAGAGATGGACTAGCTTGAAAGGCAAGAATTCGGGGTAGATTAAATGTGTGAGATCGTGGATGGTCACTAGCATCTTGCCGCGGTAGAATAACGGTATGTTGCAGTGCGGAACATGCAATATTTCGGGCTTTTCGCGGTAGAGTGCTCGGTAGGGAAATCTCAGCTGTTCCTTGTAGCCGTAAATGCTACTGATAAAGGGAATGTGCTTTGGAACGTTGTCGTAAAGTTCTAGTTCCTTGGGGTCGCCAAGGGCAATATTGTAGCCCACATCCTTGAGCCAATGCTGGATACATGTGCCAATACCGGACTTGTTGACCATGCGGGCGTCTATTGCAACCTTATGGGCAATTTTATGGGCGGTATCGTTGGCAGTATTGATCATTTTAAGGATTCTTGTCGGTCTGTAGAACTTATTTGTACGATGGCAAATTACATTATTTCGTTCATGATATACAATACAGGTGTATCATAATGTCATAAAATTTTGGCTTAGTGTATCATGATGATTAAAAAAGGCTTTTGTAAACTGAAATATACATAAATAGAGCGGATAAAAAATTGCCAATTGTAGAATTAATTGATAATTTCACTTTTGTAAAGAAAATGAAAAGCTTGTAGGAGCAAAAAAGGAGACAATATGAGCGGTAAAATGGTTAAATGGCTTTCAGGTTCCCTGATAGCGATGGGAGCATTCGTTGTTGGATGCTCCGAGTCCAATTCTTCGACCCCATTTGCGGAAACCACAAATGACGGTGTTTACATGAAGAATGATGTGAAGCAGATGTGGGCTCGAATCGATGAACGTGGCAGTATCGCCAGTTACTTCGATTCCCTTTCAAAGGAGGAAGGTGCCCCGGCTATTGGCGTTTCGACACGTTCTAACGTTCGTTGCGCAGCCCCTGCTCTCCAGATGGACGATAACACGCGTTATCTCGACGAACTTGAAACCCTCTTTGACGAAGGTGAACAGGTAGAAGGTGTTTGCGGTAAGGCTCTCAAGTTGAGCGACGGTCAGGTTGCTCCGCTTGGCGTGAATTTGATTGATTCTATGAGTGTTGGAACAGTCGAATTCTGGTTCCGCCCGAACGCAGATTTCTTTGACAAGAATGCAAGAACGCTTCTTGGCAACGATGGCGCCAGAATCCATTTCTTCTACAAGGGAGGGGAGCTATTCTTCCAGAAGAATCATCACAACCAGCATTACTATGTAAACGGTAAGGCTGCGTTGAAGGATGACTGGAACTTGATCGCTGGTCAGTGGGGAGACGGCTACATGAGCTTGTGGCTGAACGGCGAACTTGTCGGTTACTGGGAGCACGATAAGGGTTATGTGCCTGCCCAGCGCGCCATTCCGTTCGAAAACCTCGTGGTGATTGGTTACAAGTCCAGTTGCTGCATGGAAGGTCCGGGCCAATACGAATCTATGACGACATCGGGTTCTTTCGACCAGTTCCGTATTTCGAATATCGCTCGTTACGCCTTGCCGGATTCTTTGATTGCTAAGGATACTACGGAGGAAAAGAAGGAGACTCCGGAAGTAGTACCAGAGAAGAAGGAAGAAGAAAGAACCTGCAAGGCGTCAGCTCTTAAGATGGACGACAATACCCTCTATTTGGACGAACTTGAATCCGATTATGAATCAGGAACGTTGGTAGATGGTGTTTGCGGCAAGGCGGTTTCCTTGAAGGATGGCGAAAACATCCAGACGGGTATCAACTTGATTGATGAAATGGCTGCTGGTACCGTAGAATTCTGGTTCCGCCCGAGTGACGAATTCGACCTGAATACTGCACGTACTCTTCTCGGTAACGATGGTGCCCGTCTCCATTTCTTTGTGAAGAACGGCGAACTCATTTTCCAGAAGAATCATCCGGACATCCATTACTATGTTAAGGGTGCTGTTACGCTCAAGAAGGATTGGAACCTGATTGCCGGCCAGTGGGGCGATGGCTACATGAGCCTCTGGGTCAACGGCGAAATGGTTGCAAGTAAGGTTCATGCTGAAGGTTATGCTCCGTCTACCCGTTCGTATGAATTCGAAAATCTCATTGTGATCGGTTATAAGTCTTGGTGCTGCATGGAAGGCCCGGGTCAACATTCTTCGATGACGACTTCCGGTGATTTCGACCAACTCAGAATTTCTAACATCCCGCGATACGAAGTGAAGGTGGAAGAACAAAAGCAAGAAGAAAAGGACTCGGTTAAGATTCTTGTCCCTATCGATGTTGATACTACTGTTGTGAAGATTGACTCTATTGCTGGTAATGATACTACCATAGCAGTGGTTGACTCTCCTGTGGTTGATACTACGGAATCTAAGTAGTCTTTAAATAAATCTTGCAAAGGTCCCGGCTTTCGAGCCGGGATTTTTCATTTTACTAAATTGCTAGCATGGCGTTCGTTCATTTACAGACTCATTCTGAATTTTCGATTTTGCAGGCTTCGGCCCGACTTGATGATATTTTGGCGGCTGCCGCAGCAGAAAATGCACCTGCCGTTGCGTTGACGGACCATGGTGCCATGTTTGGAATTTTGGAAATCCAGACACGCGGAAAAGATTTGAACAAAAAGCGTAAGGAACAGGGACTTCCACCGGTCAAGACCGTTTATGGTTGCCATATTTACGTGGATACGCCGAGTGCAAGCCAGAAAGATCCTACGACTTTTGAACGATTGACGCTCCTTGTCGAAAACGAAAAGGGCTATTACAACCTGCTCCGCATCGTGAGTTACCGTTACGAAGATGGGGACCGCTGGGCAGAAATTCCGTCTGTGCCGCTGGATACGATTGAGCAGTTCAAGGAAGGTATTATCGCTATTGCAGGCGATTTCTTTAGCCGCTATGGGCAGAATGTAGCTTCGGGGCGCGATTCACTTGCGCTCGAATACATGGACCGCCTGAATCAGATTTTTGACCACGACCATCTGTACATTTCTGTTTGCGATAACGGGATTCCGCAGCAAAAGCGCGTGAATGAATTCAACGTGGAACTCGCAAAGAAGTATGGGCGAGAAGTGGTTGCGGTGGGCGATGTCCATTACATCAAGCCCGAAGATGCCACTGCGCACAAGATTTTGCGTTGCATTTCGCTCAAGGTCACGCTGAACGGTTTCGAGGACAAGCGCTTCCCCACCGAAAAGTTCTATTTCCGCTCTGAGAAAGAAATGGTGGAACTGTTCGGGCACATCCCGGGCGCTATCGAAAATACGGTCAAGATTGCCGAACGCTGTAACTTTACCGTGAAAACCGGTATCGGTGACGAGTTCTGGCCGCGTTTCAAGATTCCCGATGAGTTCCTTTCTTCGGACGAATACCAGAATATCAAATCCATCATGAAGGCGGAATACGATGCGGAATATCCGGTCGTTTACGAGCGTGAAATCAAGGGTGTCATCAAGGATCGCAAAAAGAAGGTCAAGGCAAATTACTGTACCGAGAAGGGTATTGCCGAAGATGCGCTGACCGATGCGGACAATGCCGAAATCGACCGCTTGTCGCAGCCGGAATTTTTTGATGAAGATGACCAGAAAGCTTTGAAGAAGAATGTGCATCGCTGGTGCAAACCGGGGGGCGATGCCGACATTTACATCACGCATCTTTGCAATGAACGCTTAAAGTGGCGATTCCCCGACGAAGATTTCAAGTTCCCGGCTCACGAAACGAACGTGGGCAAGCGCATGTACAAGGAACTCAACTGTATCCGCAACATGAACGTGGCGGGCTACTTGCTCATTGTGTGGGACTTCATCAACTGGTCTCGTGAACACGGCATTCCCGTGGGCCCGGGGCGTGGTTCTGCTGCTGGTTCCTTGGTCACTTACATCATCGGTATTACCGACATCGACCCGCTTACTTTTGACCTCCTTTTTGAACGATTCCTGAACCCGGAACGTGTGTCCATGCCGGATATCGATACGGACTTTGCGGACCGTGACCGCGGTCGCGTGATCCAGTACGTGACGGACAAGTATGGCAAGGAGTGCGTGGGCCAGATTATTACCTATGGTATGCTCAAGTCGAAGGCGGTGATTACGGACGTTGCGCGCGTGCTCGGGATTCCGCCTGCCGAAGCGAAGGGCATTACAAAGCTCTTCCCGCAGCGCACGTTGAACTTTAGCTTAAAGCAGGCCTGGACGGGTAAGGACAAGAAGGGCAATAACCTGGAAGACGGTTACAGCCCGGAACCGTTGCAGGCGATGATTGGCAGCCGTGCAAGCTACCAGAACCTTTGGGACGTTGCCAAAAGACTTGAAGATTTGCCGCGCCAGACGGGCGTGCATGCTTGCGGCGTGGTGATTACGCCGACTCCGATTTACAACCTTGCTCCTTTGTACCGTGCAGCTCCGGAAGATACGCCGGTGGTGATGTACGATAAGCACTACGCCGAAGACATCGGACTTTTGAAGATGGACTTCCTTGGGCTTATCAACTTGTCCATCATTCAAGATACGGTGAAGATGGTCGAACAGAACCGCAACATCAAGCTTGTGATGAACAAGATTCCGATTGATGACAAGGCTACGTTCGAACTTTTGGGCAAGGGCCTTACGACGACGGTGTTCCAGTTCGAATCTCCGGGTATGCAGAAGTACCTGCGCGAACTGAAGCCGACACGAATCTTTGACCTTATCGCTATGAACGCCCTGTACCGACCGGGGCCGATTGACCAGATTCCGCACTTCATTGCCCGTAAGAACGGCAAGGAAGAGATTGACTGCTATCATCCGGACTTGGAACAGGTGCTTGGCGAAACGTATGGCGTTATCGTGTACCAGGAACAGGTGATGAAGCTCGCTCAAATTTTGGGTGGCTACTCGCTGGGCGGCGCTGACAATATTCGCCGTATCATGGCTAAGAAGATGCCGGAAAAGATGGCAAAACTCGAACCGGAGTTCTTCCAGAAGTGCTTGGACAAGGGCTACGACAAGGCCATGATCCAGAAGGTCTGGGATGCCGTGCTTCCGTTCTGCGGATACGCATTTAACAAGAGCCATGCTGCTGCTTATGCTTACGTGGCTTACCAGACGGCGTACCTCAAGACGCATTACGGTCCGGAATACATGGCCGCATCCATGACTTCCAAGATGGGCAAGACCGAAGATACGGTGACCATCATTTTGGAATGTAAGCGCCTCGGCATCGAAGTCTTGTCGCCGAACATCAATACGTCTTTGGGCGTGTTCTCTGCCAATACGAAGGGCCAAATTCTTTACGGTCTCGCGGGTATCCGCAACGTGGGTATCGCTGTCGTCGAAGACGTTGTAGCGGAACGCGAACGCCGTGGCATTTACAAGGATATCTTTGATTTCTGCAAGCGCGTGACGGAATACCAGGCGGCGCAGCCGGAAAAACGTCCGCCGCTCAACAAGAAGGTCTTGGAATGTTTGATTATGGCGGGCGCCTTGGATGATTTGCCGGGGAGTCGTGCTGTGCAATGCGCTACGGTGGACCGCGCTTTGGAAGTTGCTATGCGCAGTCAGGAAGACAAGGTGAAGGGGCAGGTATCGCTCTTTGATTTGGGTGGTGCTGCAGCCATGCCGAATACGGCCGAAGTCTTGGAAGAAGCCGAAGAATGGACGGCCATGGAAATGCTCAACAAGGAACGCAGCGTGCTTGGGCTATTCCTTTCGGGCCATCCGCTTGATGAGTTCCGTCCCGAACTGATGGGCTTTACGAGTTGCTCGCTTTCGGAGGACGAAATCGTGCGCCATGTGGGCGAAACGGTCGTTGCTGGTGGCGTGGTTATCCGCATGCGTTCCATCGAAACAAAGCGCGGCGATACGATTGGCTCGGGCGCTATCCAGGACTTCCATGGTGAAGTTGAAATGTTCTTCAAGAAGGATGTGTGGGAACGTTTGCGCGATACGGTCTCGATTGATGACCGTGTGCTTGTGAAGGGCGTGCTTGAACAGCAGCGTGACCGCGATGGTTACCAAATTATCGTCGAAGAAGTTATCCAGCTTGACCGCGTCCGCTGCGATATGGTAAGCCATATTCACGTATCGCTTTACTCGGGAATGCTTACAGACGAGTTCTTGGACAAGCTTGAAGTCGAAATGAAGACCAATTTGGCCGATGAATACACCCGAGGATGCGAATTTGTGTTCCATTTGGAGACAGAATCGGGTTACGAGCATGTCGTTCTCTTAAAAAAATATAAAGTTGTATATACTCAGGAATTGTTGCAGTGGCTCAGGACCGATTTGGGTGCACTGAAGGTTTGGGTATCGAATCGTGCAAAACGTTAACGAAGATAATTCTCCTTATATCCTCTTCTGTGCAGGAGAGGATTCCGGCGACATGATTGGTGCCGAGATGGTCGCGACCGCGGTTGACCTTGGTTTTAAGGTTATTGGTGTCGGCGGACCGTTGATGCAGGAGAAAGGGCTTCTTCCCTTGTGGGATTACAACGATCTCCCTGTTTCGGGAATGGGCGATGTGGTTCCAAAGTATTTTTCGTTAAAGAATATTTTTGAAGTTTTGAGTGATGCCGCGGAATCGAAAAAGTGCTTGGGCATCATCGCTATCGATTATCCGGGTTTTAACATGCGACTTGCTTCCCTTGCTAAAAAGTGGGGGAAACCCATGCTTTATGTGGCGCCTCCGCAAGTGTGGGCATGGAAATCCAAGCGGGCTAGTGTGTTCAAGCAGGCAAGCAATATTCGTTTGGCTGTGTTCTTTGACATCGAAGCTCTTGCTTACAAGCGGATGGGGTGCGAAACGATTCGACTCAAGCATCCGATAACGAGTTGGAAGTTCGATTGTGTGGAACCTAAATCCGACATGTTACTTTTGCCGGGAAGCCGCCGTGCGAGTGCTTTGCGCAATTTGCCCTCGTTTATTACGGTTGCCGAAAAATACCGTAACGTGTGGGCTGAAAATAACATGGGCCCGATTCCAGATGTTGTCGTTGTGGCTTCAAGAGAACATTTGGAAGTTCCGCTATTGGTGGCGCTCGAAAAACTTTATGACGGACGTTTGCCGAGTTGGTTAAAAGTTGTGGTGGCTCCGAAACGTTTAAGTGACCGATTGAATTTTTATTCGGCATATTCGGCCGCGCTCACTTCATTTGGAACGAGTACGCTTGAAATGGCGTGTGCCGGAATTCCGTTTGCTGCATGCGTTGTGCCGGATTTCTTGACATATGCGATGGGAAAAATCTTGGTCAAGTCCGAATTCCTGTCGCTCCCGAATGCCATTTTCGGCTGCGGTGTGACTCCGGAATTTATCATTCGCCATAAGATGAACGATCGAATGGCTGAATCTATTGTTGATGCGTTGTTCCAGCAAGATATCGGAACCGTAGACGAAATTGCAATCCGTCTACGTAAAATTCTGGATGTCGGTAAGACCTCTAGCGAACTAGTGTCTGAATTTCTTGCTCAGTTCCTCAAGCGTTAAGCGCATCAGAGTGGGGCTTCCGAAGGGGGACTTGAGCGGGTCCTGCGTAATCATCAGCTGGCTTACGAGTGCCGTAATTTCTTCGGGCTTGAGCTTATCGCCTGCCTGGTATGCGTTTGTTTTTGCCCAAGATTTTGCAATTGCTTCCTGGAACTTGACCATATCATTCTTGGTATCGTTTTCGTCGACATCGTTCAAGAAATCGTGAACGGCTTTGGCGGCACGCGAAAGCGGAAGTGCACTTGGGATGGAACGAATCTGGAAGGTGTCACCGCCAAATGGCTCGACAAAGAAGCCTAGCTTGCGCAGTTGATCATCGACGTTTCGGAATATTTCTTTTTCTTGTTTAGAAAGGTCGATGAGCTCGGGGAACAAGAGTTCCTGACTGTCTTGAGCGATGTTGTTCTGGAGCGATTCCATAGCTTGTTCGAAGAGCACGCGTGTATGGGCTGCGTGCTGGTCGATAATCAAGAGACCGTTGGAATCTTCGCCAGCGATATACGTGTTTGCAATCTGGAAGAACGAAGGCGGGGCCCACGGCGTTTCACGCGGTGGTTCAGGCTTGGTGTGGTCCGGTTCCAGCGAAATAATCTTGCCGTATTCGGGGAGCGAAAACAGGTCTTGAACGTCATCGCTTACGTCGTATTTAGACTTCTTGTCCGAAAGCGTATTCGCGGCACTTGCGGACTTTGCGTATGGCTTATTAGCAGATGTGTTTGCAGGGGTAATGCCTGCATAATTTGTTTTCGCGAATGGATTTTCCCACGGCAAGTCGTTTTGTGGCTGTGTCGGTGCGGCTGGTGATGCAAACGAAGGCTGCGCGGGCGTTTCAGCCATTGTGGAGCGCATAGGCGTTGTTTGCGGGGCCGCTGCCGGGCCTCCCATAAGTTCGTCGCTCAAGTCGATAAATGGCGAATTTGCTTCCAAATCCCGAGTAAACGTATCGCGAATGGCATGCGTCACGACGAGGAATACCAAGTTTCCGTTCGCAAAACGGACTTCACGCTTTGCCGGGTGCACGTTGATATCGAATTCCATGTCCGGCATGTCGAGGAAGAGCACCGTCACAGGCTTGCACTGCGCTCCGTATGGCTCGTAGGCTTGAGAAACTGCCTTGCTTACCATCTTGTTTTCGATGGGACGGTTCCTCATGAAAAGGAATTGGTGGTTGCGCTTGCCGTTTGTCTCAGTGGTGGGGGAGATGTAGCCCGAAACATGGACGCCCGCTTCGGTGTAGTCGACGGGCAATAAACTTTTAGCCACTTTGGAACCAATGGCTTCGGCAATGCGGCTGCGGAGCTCTCCGGGAACGCCTGTAAAGACCGTCCTGTCGCCAACTTTATAGTCAAAACGGATTTCCGGGTGCGAAATGGCTGTTTTTAAGACAATGTCTAAAATGCGGGAGCACTCGGAAGTTTCACTGCCGAGGAATGTGCGGCGTACGGGCGTGTTGTAGAACAGGTCTTCGACAAGGAATGTCGTGCCTCGGCTTGTCTGGATATCTTCTCTTTCGATGACCTCGCCACCCTTTACGACGATACGGCCACTTTCGCCATCTTGTGTGGCGCTTGTAATCGTTAATTTGGATACAGCGGCAATAGAGGCGACTGCTTCACCGCGAAAACCATTTGTCTGGAGGTGAAATAAGTCGTCTGCATTTGTTAGTTTGGATGTAGTGTGGCGCAAAAAACAGAGTTCCAGGTCGGCACTACCCATGCCTTTACCGTTGTCTGTAACTTGGATTTTTTTCTTTCCACCTTGTTCAATTTGGACTTGAATTCGGGTTGCTCCGGCGTCAATTGCATTCTCAATAAGTTCCTTAACAGCCGATGCTGGACGTTCTATGACCTCGCCAGCAGCAATTTTATTGATGATTTCGTCGGATAAAAGGTGAATTTCAGCCATTTTCGCTTTTATATGTAGCTAATTACGTATGCTATTTGTTATTTGATTGCTATATTATAAATATAGCTAATGAATTTTTATGAACAAGTGAGGTGAGTGAAATGGTTTCAAATCTATTCCTTCAGCTAGCACACATTGAATTACTGATGTCTTACCCGGTCAAGGACATATTGACCTTGGTCAAACGAGATTCGCGATTCAACGTGAAACTTCTAAATGATTTGTACTTCGAAGATTCATACGTAGATGAAAGCGCTTACCGATTCATAATGGACAACATCGTCGCGTGGTTGTACGAACGCGGTGAAAATCCAGATGAATTCATCGAACGCATTGTTAAGCGTTGCGCTGCATTTGAAGCCGTTCCCGCTCGTAGCGTGCTTCGCTCCTACTTGCCGTTCGTCTCTTCGTTCTACTCTGCTGAAGATGCTCGTGAACTTTGCCTTGAAATCATTCCGAAACGTTATCCGTTCCTGACGAAGTCTAATATCCTTCGCAACGAAGTTATCGATGGAAACCGCAGGGTGGACTTCACGTTCCAGTTCGAGACTCCGGGTGTCCTTGCTGCAAACCCGATGCGCTGGATCCGCAGCATGATCAACATTGGACCTCTCCTCTTGAACACGCCTGCATACGAACACATTAGCTACCTCGCTACACAAACCTCGTTTATCGAAGCTCTTGAAAACAGAGTCCCCGCCGAAATGAAGGAAGACGGCGGTGTGTACATCAAGGGTGAACTTGTTGGCCGTCATGCAACGTTTAACGATTGCATCAAGGAACACAACCTCGAATGGAAGAACGACGTCGAAAAGAGCATTGGCTGCGTCCGTTCTTTGGTCGATATCCGCGACCCGAAGACCGGTGCCGTTCTTATCGAAAAGGATTGCTACTACGGCGCTCCGGCTTACGTTCTTGAGTTCAACTTCAAGGCTAACGTAAATGCTTCCGAACCGTTCCTCAAGCTCATGAGCTCTGTGGTGAAACAGGAATTTGCTGCTTGGGCTCCGATCCAGAAGGCTCACGAACAGTTGCTCGATGCCATGAACGATTCTGTCACGATCGTGTACTACAAGAGCGATGACTCAATCTCTGTGAACAGCAAGCACCTCATGCGTAACGTTCCGGCACGTATCCTCCGCAACCTCCTCCGTGAATACACTGTGACTGGTCGTGAAGAATACGAGAACCGCGAATTCAAACGTGACCCGGCTATTTGCATGGACCCGCTCCGCCCGAACTTCGAGAGCAGGTTGAACCGCGTTATTGCCCATATCAATGGCTCTGACGATCCGGAACATCCGAGCGAAGGCGTCAAGAAGTACTTCGAAATTGAACGTCATCGTCGCGGTGGCTTCCGTTTCGTTCCGAAGTGCAAGATTGTCTTCAGAGAAGAATGAGATTACTTTGTTCTAACTTTTGCAATGCTGATTTAAAGATTAAAAATTTAATATCAGGTGCAAAAGTTAAAAAGGTAAATTTTATTGAGTGAAGAAATAAGAAAAAGGAAAGAACCAGACCGCCTACGAATTGGTATATTTAGAGCGTTGAGAATGGTTAGAAAGGTAAATCCTGAAACGACTTTATCATTGCTCCCCTCCTGATAGGTTCAAGGTTCTGGAAACCGCTCAATATTTTCTCCTTCTTAGGAAAGGGCTCTTCTAGAGCCCTTTCTCTTTTTTTATGCATTGACATTCCGCATATTTTTCGCGTTGTCATCCCGCACTCTGATGCGGGATCGCCTTCTTGAGATTGCAAAAAAGCTCGCCGATGGGCGAGCTTTTGAAATGGAGATGCCCGCTCGGTGGCGGGCATGACAAGTGTCTATTAGCGGCGGCTTAGGGCCATTGACTAATGCTGGCGCATTAGCGACGGCGGGCGGCCATCTCTTTCTTCAAGATGTCCATGACAGCGCCGATTTCGGCAGGAGCCTTGAACACCGGGTTTGCGTACTTGCTTGCGATGTTTTCGAGCTTCTGTTCGTGGTAAGCAACCTTGAATTCCGTGAACTTGAGGCCGTGTGCCGTGCTGATGACGACGACGTTTTCGTCCTTCGCAATCTTGCCTTCGGCACAGAGCTTTTCGAGAGCGCCGAGAGCGACACCCGTGTGCGGGCAGCAGTAGAGACCGATACGGTCGCCGCGGTGGGCTGCATTTGCGAGTTCTTCTTCAGTGACGCTTACAACCATGCCGTTTGTCTTCTGGATGGCGCGAACAGCTTTCGGATAGCTAACAGGGTTACCGATCTGGATGGCGCTAGCAAGCGTCTTTTTGGCCTGAACCGGTTCGAGCTTGTCGAAGCCGCGGGTATAGGCGCGGTAGAACGGGTTTGCGTTTTCGGCCTGAGCAACGATGATACGAGGAATGCGGTCGATGAGACCCATAGCCTTGCAGTCTTCGAAACCCTTGGCAAGTGCGCTCACGTTACCGAGATTACCGCCCGGGATAATCACGGTGTCCGGAACGGTCCAACCGAGTTCCTGGCAGATTTCCGGAGAAATTGTCTTCTGGCCTTCGACGCGGAGGCTGTTCATGGAGTTGGCGAGGTAAATGCGGTTGTCCTTCGTGACTTCCTGAACAATCTTCATGCAACCGTCAAAGTCGGTGTCGAGAGCAAGCACGATGCTGCCGTTAGAAATCGGCTGGATGAGCTGTGCGGTGCTGGTCTTGCCGGCCGGGAGGAACACGATAGACGGAATGCCTGCCTTGGCGCAGTAGGCGCTGAGAGCTGCAGAAGTGTCGCCGGTAGAAGCGCAAGCGACGGCGTCGATCGGGTGAATGTTCTTTTTGATGATGTGGTTCACTTGGCTTACGAGAACCGTCATGCCGAGGTCCTTGAAAGAACCAGTGTGGGAGTTGCCGCAAAGCTTCACCTTGAGGCTTCCGATGCCCAAGTCCTTGGCGAGCGGAGCTGCATCAAAGAGCGGGCTCCAGCCTTCGCGCATGGTGACGATGTCTTCGACCGGAATATCCGGGAGAACCATTTCGCGCTTGCTCCAGATACCGCTCATGTCTTCGGGCTTAAAGCTCATGCGGCGTTCGGCAAAGAGCTTCTTCCATTCTTCCGGGCTGCGGCTTGCGAGCGCTGCGCGGTCGTGTTCGACTTCGAGCAGGCTACCGTCCACCTTGCTGCGGTAAATGACGTCGGTCAGCGGGTAGGTATCGTCGCCGTTGATGTTTCTAAAATGAGCGTTAAACTGAGACATAATTTCCTCTTTGTTTTTCGACCGCAAATATAGCATTTTGGATTGGAGTTCCAAGTTTTGAGTTCCTAGTTACTAGAGAATTTTAAATCGGGATTTTCTAATGACTATTAACTAGTATCTAGTAACTACGAACTAGCAACTTTAATTTCCCTACAGCGATTTTGCTATATTATGGGCGAAATTTATTACAAGTAAATACTCGGAGTTCTGAGTGAATAAGAAAAAATTTATCCTATTCCCGCTTTTGGCGTTCGTTTTGTCGTCCTGCTTGTTCGATTCGGATGACGATGGCTTGTCTAACTGGCTTTCTGACCAGGGAATGCCTAGCAGCTATAAAGTTCAGACAGTGACTGTTGGTGACTTGAATCCCTTGTCTGCCGAAGTTTATCGTGATACGCTCCCCAAGAGTGCTTGGAGACGTGGCGTGTTCGGTACCGCCAATGGCATTTCTTACGACGCTGTTTTTGATTTCGCATTGGACAGCGCATTCCTCGATACTCTGAATAGTGCTGATTCTGCGATTTCCTATTTGCATTTGAGACTTTGGGATTCGTATTACAATGACTATTATCTGCCCTCGAACTTTTTCCCCATCAAGGAAGACTTGAAGCTCAACGTGAGCTGGATTCTTTCGGAAAAGTTGAAAAAGAGTGAGTTCGATAAAATTGGCGATGCTGCCGATGACTCCGTTTGGTCTAAAGAACTAGAAACGTGGAAGGCAAAAAATTCTGCCGATACGACGCTTTCTATCTCGATTGTCAAAAAGGATTCCCTCTTGACGCTTGATATGCCGAAGGCTCTTGTAGATGACCTCCACAAAAATAAGGGCTATCGTCGTTTGCAGCTGCGCTTGTCTGCTCCGGAAGCAAAGCATATTTACCGATTCTATGGCGCAGGTTCTGTAAATTACTATCCGCAATTGATTTTGGTGGCCAAGAGCAAGAAAGACTCTCCGAAAAGCTTTGGACCGAAGCGTGCCGTGAATATTTACTCTAATCTCGAAGATTGCTCGGATTGCCTTGTGTTGCATGGCGGTGGTATCGATTCCCTGTTGGTCGAATTCCCGTCCAAGCCGATTTTGAAAGCCTTGGCTGATTTTTACGGTGATGAATTCCCTTATACCGTGGGCGACAGCAACGATGTGCGCCAGGCAGTCGTGATGGCTGTTGTGACGTTCTTTAGGGACGATTCCAAGGGTAGCCAAGAAATGAATTTGCCAATCTTGGTTCAGGCAGGTTCCTTCTTGGATAGTGCCGATACCTCTATCATCAACTGGGAAGAGTACAAGAAGAATAAGGCTAGAGTCGATTCTATTGGTCACCCCAACGTGGTGTTCTACCCTGGCGATTCCTTGTCGTTGCAAGTGACTTATGGCATGCGTGATTTCATCAACAGGGCTAGCGATGGCCGTACGTTCAAGATGCTGATGCGCTTTAGTAATACGCTTATCTTTGATAAGGACACGTATTTCTACGACCATACTACGGATAACGCGGGCACGATTCGATTGGCCAATGGGGATACAATCAAGGTTGCAAGTGGAGATACACTCCAGGTATTTACATCTGATAGAGATTATGCCCGTTACGATTTTAGCACTATCAAGAGCAAACCCGCTACGCTTAAGCTCTGGCTTGCTTCTAAGCGTGGGGAGGAATAATGAAAAAGTTTATTAGCGCATTGCTTTGTGTTTCTAGTTTTTCCTTTGCGTCAATGATTGGCCTTGAGGCTCTTGGTCAGGAACAGATTGCTGGCGGTTCTGCCGCTATGGCTGGTCGTGGCTTTGCGGGTAATGCAAAGACGGGTGATATCGAAGGTGTTTCTGTTGTGAACCCGGCTCGTCAGGCTTTTGATTCCAAGGTCACGTTTAACTTGAACTTCTTGCTCGATGTGACAACGGCGGATCGCTCTAATTCGCATTTCACAAAGACGAACCTCACGATGCCTTCGATGAACTTGACGTTCCCGATGAATGACTTTGGAACGCTTGGTTTCTCGTTGTGGCAACATTATTCTTCTACGATGCGCGAAGACATTGATAACGAAGAAGAAAACTGGAATGCACAAATCGAATACCAGAGCAGCGTTTATGAACTGGTGCCGACTTATGCCATTAGACTTCCGTTTTTCCGTGCGGTTTCGCTCGGTGCTTCGGCGCACTTTGTGATGGGTAGTTTTACTCGTGACCTTACGCTTGGACCGGACAATAGCGAAATTGACAGTACCGATGCTTGGGCGACCAGCAATTCCGAAGTGACGGACCATGTGAGTGGCGACTGGAAACTCAAGAATTCGGCTTACTTTACTGTTGCCGCCCAGTTCCGCGGTCGTATGGCTTCGTATTTCTTCTCGTTCACGACGCCCTATACGCTCAAGAATGAACTTGAATACAACTTAAGATTCAGCGAATTGGATACGCTTGCTCCAACACATTATACTCGCTCCATCAAGGTGCCTGCAATGCTTGCGACTGGCGTCAGTTATCGTTTGAACAAACGTCACAATGTGATGGCTGATGTTGCCTGGCGTGCATGGTCCCGCGATATAGACAATGTTGCAGGAAGTTGGAGCATGTCGCAGGTGACAAAAACGCAAAATGATTTTAATATATCCATTGGATATCAGCGCGATGGAAGTGATGTCTTTTATGATTCCTATTGGGATCGCATTGCTTATCGAGCTGGTCTCTGGTACAAAAGCTGGTATGTAGAAGATGTATCTGAAATAGGTGGATCTATTGGTGCTGGTTTCCCGCTTGGGAGAAAGGGCACAATGTTGGATCTCGCCATTCAAGGTGGGGTGCGCCTGACGGACGACGACCGCAACTGGAGTGAATCGTTTATTGGTATTCGCTTGGGCTTGGTGGGTGTCGGAAATTGGGGCAAGACCCGTGGTCAGTAAGATTCAACTAGAAGGAGATCGAGATGACTACTAAGAAAAAAGAAGAAATTGTAAAGGCTGCTGCTACGAAGGCAGCTCCTGCAAAGAAGGCAACGAAGACTACGGCAAAGACTGCCGCAAAGGCTGCTGAAACTTCAGCAAGTGATGCAACCGAAGTAAAGGCCGCAAAGAAGACTGCTGTAAAGGCCGAAAAGAAAACGGCTACAAAGGCCACCGAACAGAAGATTGTTGCAAAGGTCGCTAAGAAGCCTGCGACAACAGTTGAAAAGG
Source organism: Fibrobacter sp. UWB11 (assembly GCF_900143015.1). NCBI lineage: Bacteria > Pseudomonadati > Fibrobacterota > Fibrobacteria > Fibrobacterales > Fibrobacteraceae > Fibrobacter > Fibrobacter sp. UWB11. The sequence goes on from NZ_FSRT01000001.1 coordinate 166,639, forward strand.
TTGCTGCAAAGGCAGCTCCTGCAAAGAAAACCGTGAAGAAGGCCGACAAGGCTGCTGCGACAAGTTCCGCAGCCAAGACTACTGCAAAGACGACGAAGGTTTCTGAGAAGACTGCAAAGTCCGTTGCTGCTGCAAAGAAAGTAGTGAAGTCTGCTACAAAAGCAAAGAAGGTTGATGTAGAAGTTGTCGAAACTGCGGCTGCAAAGGCTGCTGCTCCAGAAGCTATTCCGCAAACATTCGATGCTGAATACTTGGTCCTCATGCAAAAGGACCCGAACTGGATGCAGGCCTTCTGGGAAGTTTCTGAAGAACGCATCAAGGCTGCTAAGAAAGGCAAGGGCAAGCTCGTTTTGCGCTTGTTCGATATTTCGAACGACCTCACGGTAAAGCGCAACAAGAAGCTCAAGTTCCACGATATTGAAGTTCCGGCAGACGCCCGTACTTGGTACGTGGAAAACAAGGCAACGCAGAACTGTGCTGCAGCTCTTGGCGTTGTTTCTGCTGGCAAGTTTGAACCGCTCGTAGAAGCTGGTCCGATGCAGACGTTTAAGTTCGAAGGCTCCGAAGTGAATACGGAAAACGTTTTTGTCCGTGCTTCGCTTGGTGGTGCTTCCATTGGCGGCTTTGGCAGCTCGGGACTTTCCTCGATGTCTGCAAAGAACTGGCTTGAATCGCTTTCGAGTTCTTCGGGCTCCATGTTCTCGGGCGCACTTTCCAGTGCCGCTCTCAAGAGCAACAAGCTTGAACTCCCGAAGGATTCCGTGAACTACGGCAAGGACTTCTTCTTGTGGGTAAAGACTCGCTTGATCGTTTACGGCGGCACGCGTCCGGATGCGCATTTGCAGGTGCGTGGCGAACCGTTCCCGCTCAACCCGGATGGCACCTTCAGCTTTGAAGAAGACCTCCCAGACGTGACGAAGATTATTCCGGTCTTTGCTACTGATAAGGACGGCGATTTCCCGACTACAATCGTTCCGATCGTTGTTAAGCGCACGGAATAATGCCGAAGCCCGGTAAAGTACACCTTTTGCTTCACGCACATTTACCTTTTGTGCGTGAACCCTCTTATGACCGGTTCTTGGAAGAGAACTGGTTTTTTGAGGCTATGGCGGAGACGTATTTGCCCATCATCCAGATGCTCAATCGTCTGGAAGAAAAGGGCGTGCCGGGCACTTTGAATTTTAGTGTATCGTCAGCGCTTTTGGCGATGCTTACCGATCGTTCGCTTTTGGACAAATTCTCGCGCCATTTGCATAAGCAACTTGAGTTGTTGGAGCGCGAAAAAGTCCGCTTGCAGAATGATTCCGAAAAAATGGAGGTAGTGAATTTTTACTACCGCCGTCAAATTGCTTTAATCAATACGTGGGAACACGATTGCGGCTGCGAAATTATCCCTTCTTTGAAACGCTTGGAGCAGATTGGTAAAATCAACTTGCTCACGTGTGTGGGAACGCATCCGTTTTTGCCTGCGTATCAAGGCGATGTCGAGGCCATTCATCTTCAGTTAAAAATTACCGTTCGTGCTTTCGAAGATGCTTTTGGTAAAAAGCCTCGTGGCTTGTGGCTCCCGGAATGTGGCTATTTTGAAGGCCTGGATGCAATCCTTGCTGAATACGGATTTAAGTATTTCTTCTTGGAAACGCATGGGGTGCTGCTTGCAAAACCGGCACCGAAGTATGGCGTGTTTGCACCGATTAAGACGCCTGCGGGGCTTTATTGCTTTGGACGCGAACAGAGCAGTTCCATGGAAGTATGGAGCCGCAAAACGGGGTATCCGGGGCATCCTGAATATCGCGAGTTTTTCAAGGATATTGCGCACGAACGCGAAGATGAATATTTAGGCGATTACTTCCTTGCTGCTGGAACGCACATCGAAACGGGCCTCAAGTATTATCGCATTACTGGTAGCGAAGACAAGAAAATTTATCGTCCGTGGAATGCGCTACGTCTCGTAGAAGACCATGCGCGTTTGTTTGTCGCAAACCGCGAAGAGACTGTTTCGAATTTGCTCCCGAATATGGATGGCAATAAGATTTCGATTCTTTGCCCGTACGATGCGGAACTTTTTGGACACTGGTGGTTCGAAGGTCCGCTGTTTATCGAAAAGATGTTTGAACGTGCGGCTAGTTCGAATGTTGTCGAAATGGCATCGCTCGAAGATTCTGTACCGTCATTGAATGTCACGGGAACTGTCGCAGATGCCGAAGTCCATGCGCCGATTTTCTCGTCGTGGGGCGAAGGCGGCTTTGGCGAAGTATGGATGAATGATGCTGTGGCGTTCCAGTATCCGCTGTTCTTTAGAATGCGCGGAATGATGAATGATTTGAAAAAACGTGGATCAAAGACAACCAAGCGATTCCTTGCGCAGATGGCGCGTGAACTTGTGTTGTTCCAGGCTTCGGACTGGGCGTTTATGATTCACAATAATTCGGCTGCGGATTATGCTCGCGCCCGTTTGAATGGACATTACGAAAATGTCCGTGCGCTTTATGCAGAGGCTGTTAAAGCAAAGCCGAATTTGCAGTTGCTCAAAACGTTAGAACAAAAGAATAATTTGTTCCCATGGATCGGAGAGTGTCTGTAATGGACGCGCTCGACTAATAAATAATTATAAAGCTTTTTGTTTTGCCTTTTTTGCCAACGCGGAATCGGTGGATTCCCGGAGCCATCATCGATTTAACTTGTTCTTCTTGCAGGCAATAAGACGAGCCTTCGTATTTTTCTTGTGAAATGAGGTCACCGCGCCTGTTGCGGATTTCGATGAATTTCTTGTCTTTGGGGAGTGGGGCAAAGCAGAGAGGCCCCTGTTTCCAAGGAACCGGGAATGCGTGCGGTTCAGCGGTACTGTTTGAAATCGGGATGCTTTCGGATTTTCCCAATCTGCTGAAAATCCATGCCGAAGAATCGCTTGTTGCTAATATCGTTGTTAGACTGTCAAGCGTCTTGTTGCTTGAAACTTTGTAAATGGATGCTTTGCCGTTATTGTATACGATTACTGATGCTTTACCGATAAAGTCTGTGAAATCTGTAGTGTAAGGAGCCGAGTAAAATTGCGGGATGGTGTAGAATTCGAATGCAAGGCTTTCGATATTCGGCTTGATGGAATCTTGATTGAAGAATGGAGCGTCAGGCCATTTGGGCTGATCTTCGATAATCCAATTTTTTTTGTTTATGTATTCGGTGTGGTTTCCTGAAAATGAAAGTTTAAGTGCATAGTCGTGGAAAATGCTATCAGCGTTAAGATTGCGTTTTTTTAGTGCGGATTCAAGTTGGTATTCGAAATCCTGTGTCGGATTTGCGTAGTAGTTTTCCCAAATAAGCCTGTCTAATTCTTTAGAAACGTTTAGATACAAATAAAGGAATAGCGTTGATGCTCCGTAGTTGCTTGTGTCTTCTGAGAGCGAATGACCCATATTTGCAAAAAGTTTGGGAATGTAACGGAGATAGTCATCAATTTCTGGGTTTGTGATTTCTTCAAATCCTGTGGCAGATGCTTCGAACCAGAATGAAAAATTTACGCTTGTGTTGAGATAAGTGAGCTGTATCGAGTGATAGAATTCGTGGAAGATGGTTACGCGGAGCCCTTTGACCCATTCGTCTGTATAACTGTAATTATAAGTGTTGTTAAGTAATGGATTTTTTGTTTTGGGATAAGTGCAAGTATCTCCATGAACAAAGATTGTATCATTGTCGTTATAGCGGTTGCATGTGGAGTAAAAATCGTTCTCCATGAAAATTTCGGAATTACCGTTTAAGCCAAATGGGTAGGTGACTGCGAAGTTTGCTGTACAGCCATTGCCTTCGATAATGTTGTCCCTAACTTGATTAACGTCGATGATTTCAACCGGATACAAACCATCTTTTATGGGTTTACGGAAATGATGGCTGATGGTTGGGCTCTTGGGAGCGTGCATTTTATGTTGGTTGATGTAAAAGTCCCACGCCCTTTCTAAAATGGCGGCGGTGCTATCGGCAAACTGTTTTGTGGTTGCATGCGGCCCTGTCAAAACATACATCACTTGAAAGTGCTGCGTTTCAATGGTGTAGACGGAGTCGTAATAATCCTCGGCCTTGCATTTTTCTTCGGCTTTGACGTTTGGCTCGTGCTTGATACTTGTTTGGTTTTGCGATTGCTTGTGTCTTTTGATAATATTTTCCCAAACATGCATCGAGCCACATTCATCTTCGTAGGCGTGCGTGTAAGAAACGGCAACGAAAAAATACAAAGCAACAAGAGCGATTACTTTTAAAAGCGAAAAAGAATGAGAATGTTCGTAATACATTGTTAGACTCCGGCGTCTTTCAGAATTTGTTTGGCTCTTGCTGTAATTTCGGCAGAAATCTCCAATTGCTTTTGGTGTTGCGGCTTGATGCGGGCATCGACAATCAATGGAGCCTTGCATTTCCAATGCTTGTTTTCGAAAACTTCATCGAGACCGTAAATGTCTTGTGCCGGGTCAGAGCGCGTAAATGTAAGCCACAGAAAATCGCTTAATATGTTGTTTGTGCTAGCGGTGTTGTTTGCATTAATGGCGCCTTCGTCGACAATAGAAATCCAAGGATAGTTCTCGCGGAATTCCCAGTGGGCGAGGGCTGCTATGAGTTCTCGGAAAGTCTCGGCTTTGTCGAGAGCCGCGGGCGTCTCGTTGAATACCGGGCCTTCGATTATGAGTACACCGGGCATCACGATGGTGGCGTTCTTGAATCCTTGCGGGAGTGCAAGCGTTTGTAAATCGCTTGGATTGTTACGGAGTTCGCGGCACTTGGCGCCTGCAGCTGCAATGACGATTTTTGAACCGTGGTTAAGGCTAGTGCTGGTGTAGTCGAGCGTGTCTATCGTTGTTGCAGTTTGGAAATGCAAATCGCGGTCGAAGTGGACACGTTCGAGAACGTGTCCGAAGAACGCAGGTACGTTGTTTACATCGAGGCGAGTATCATCTTCTTTTGCGGCGATTAGCAAATATTTGGTGAGGCTCGCCTGATTGAATCCGAGTAACGCATTCGCCGTCTTTAAAAGTTCCATCGGCTCGCGTTCTTCGGAGCTGGCGTACGGCCGGAACGCTTCTGAACCGAGCGCTAGGCAAAGCGGGTGTACGCCAGCGTCATCGACCGCGTGAATTCCGTAAACGCCAGGGAGCGAAGCGGGAACCATTGGCTTCGTGATTTCATGAATAAACTTGCCAAAGAGCGTATCTTCTTGAGGCGGGCGCCCGACGACCGTGAACGGGAAAATAGCATTCTTTTTGCAGAGGATTTTCTTGACTCTCATACATGGGAAATCGTGCTTGCCGGAGTAGTAGCCGATGTGGTCTCCAAATGGGCCTTCGGGCTTTAAACCGGGTTCGAGTTCTCCCAAAATACAAAAATCAGCATCGCTAGAGACAAGGTAACCATCATGTTCAAAGTAACGGAAACGGCGGTTGCCAAGCATGCCTGCAAAGAGCAATTCCGAAAGGTTTTCGGGCATGGGCATTACGGCTGCAAACGTGTGCGATGGGGGCCCGCCGATAAAAATGCTCACCTTGAGCGGTCGGCCTTCTTCAATTGCTTTCTGGTGGTGCCTTGCAATGTCGCGTTTGATTTGGTAATGCAGTCCGCACTCTTCGTTCGGAATGTATTCATTCCCTGAAATCTGGATGCGGTACATGCCCACATTCGTCTGCATGATGCTTGCATTTTCGCTCGGGCGTGTGGCGACTTGCGGGAGCGTGATAAACGCTCCGCCGTCTAGCGGCCAGCTGACCAGCTGTGGCAAGTCGCTCAGACTACATTCTTCAAAATCCTTGATGCTCCCGGAGCGCTTGGGCAAAGAATTTATCCCAGCAAATCCTGCCTTGAAAAGCGTTCCCGGATGTTTTAATGCGTTTTTGAAAAAATCTACAGGATTTGCTTTGAAATTGACAGCGGCTTTGGTCTGTTCAAAGCCGTTTCGGAACAGAAATTTGAATCGTTCGTCGCTTCCGAAAATGTTACATGCGGCGCGGAACTTGCTCCCTTTGACATGTTCGAAAAGCAGCGCAGGACCACCCTGCCTAAAATTCTCCCTCGCAATTTCGGCCATTTCTAAATGCGGATCGACCTCGGCGTGAATACGTTTGAGCATTCCCGCTTTTTCCAAATCCAGCAGGGCCTGTTCGAGGGTCTTGTACATGATTTTATCCGGCTGTTGCGGATTGATCCAAAGCTTCGAAAGCTTGCGTCTTCTTCTTTGCTTCTACAAATGCGATTTGTTCACGAGCCATTTCTCTTGCAGAAATAGCGTAAACCATGCTTGCGCTTGCCATGACTATCGAGAATGTGTCTTCGGCAAAGTCCTTGCATCCTTGGAATGAGAGGTCATCAAAGCAAGTGGTAATTCCCTTGACGGAATCGAACTTGTGCTTTGCTGTAAAACCGCGGAACGGGCCTTCTCCAAGGCGTGCTGCAATTTCAATGACGTTGTTGGTCTTGCCTGCGTTGACCGCTCCAATGATGCCGGTCCAACTTAATTTTCTAAAGCCGGCAACAATCGTGTAGCGGATAAATTCGCCCGGTTCAATGCTCTTTGGCAATGTGTAATAGAGAACGGCGTTTTTCCCAACGGACAAGGACATTGGCGCGTAGCGCATGATATCAAGCGTATCCGAGAGCGTACCGTATTGCCAAGAAGTTTGACTGAATTGAACCATGACGTATAATGTAGTAAATTTTTTTGTTTTTATTTGCATTTCTGTAAATTTTAGGGTTTAATCTATTTTACCATTTTTTTAAATTGCGTTGAGCATGAATGAGTTAGATGTTGACAAAAGTTTTTTGAAGAAAAGTACCCTCTTTAATATTTTGGGTACGGTCCTGAAAATATGTGGTCCTCTTTTGACCATTATGTTAGCCCGAATCTTTGGAACGGGCGAGTTTGGGATATTCGTTTCGACTCAGGGCTTGTTGCTTACGATTGCGCGTGCATCGACACTTGGCCTAGATATCGGGCTTCGTTGGTATTTGCCGCAAAATAAACTTCACAAAAGACCCGTTTATAATGGCATCATGGAATCGTTCTGGATTTCTGTTGCTGTATCGTTGTTTGTTACGGTTGTCATTATTCTTGGCTCGTTCACATCGCTTATTTCGGATGAACTCCCGTATTACGCGATTTCCTTGGTGTTCTATTCGGGCATGTATGTGCTGAGCAGTTCTTCGGAAGGGAACCGTAAGCCGTGGATTTCCATTTTTATCAACGATTTTGTGATTGCAGTGATGGCGCCGCTCGTGTCGATTGTGCTCCATTACTTTGATATTCCGCATGCGCTTCCGTTCGGTCTCTTGTTCGGACAGGTCATTGGTTTTACTTTACATGCAAAAGCGGTACGCAAGCAGTTTAAAAATATGCCGCTTGTTCCGCCGGGACTTGCTTCAAAAGAGCTGGTGTTGTACTCTGCGCCGCTTGGATTAACAGTCCTTGTCGGAAACTTGCTCCAGCGTTCGACTTTGTGGATGGTGCTGTTTTTCTTGGGCGCCGAGGCGTCTGGCGTTTATGCCTTGATGATGACTCTTGCAAATGGCTTGCAAACGATTCGAAACGGATTCAATCCGATTATCACGCCTGTTGTTTCGGGCATGGATGAATCCCGCTTAAAGACGGATTTGAAACCCGTTTATTCTTATTGCGTGTCGATGGCAACGATGATTCAGGTGATTATCGGATTTTTCATCGTGCTGTTCCCCGAAGAAATCATGTCTATTGCGGGTAAGAGTTATGTGGTGCAGCCGATGGCGCTTGGCATTTTGCTGTTTTTCCAACTTGTGGTGACGTTCTTTGGCATGGTGAATACGGTCATCGATGGCATCGGCAAGAGCGTTGTCAATTTGAAGGCGAGCATTATCCAGCTTGTGACTTCTGTGGTGGCAGGCTTCGTTTTGATTCCGCATTTGGGACTTTTGGGCGCAGCACTTTCGATGCTCCTTTATGGGATTGTGTCGTCTGTTTATTGCAACGTTTACTTGCTCAAGAGAAAACTCCAGCCGTATTCAAGCAAGCTGTGGGCCGAAATCGTTTGGATGGTTTTGTTGCTCGCGCTCTACGTCTTGATTAACGCGCAAGTTGTAACACTTACGATGGTCGGAAAGATTGTCGTTTATGTGTGCGTGCTGCTTGCACTTGGTGCGCAGTTCTTGTTCTACAAGAGAAAATTCTAATTACAGCGAAGCGGTGAACAAGTAACCGAGAACGGTTTTGAGCGTTCCGGTGAAGTTTCGCCCGTAAATCGTCTTGGATGTTCTCCACGCGTGGCACAAGTTCTTGATGCGGTAAGAAATTCTCGAATTTGTATGGAATTCGATTGCCTTGTGCAGAATTTCCTTGATGGTGGGATCTTTGCGGAGAATATCGTTGTGCGCCCACATGTACGATGCAAATTGTGCAAGACGATTCTTGCGGACTTCTCTCGAATGTCTTTTGTGCGTGACCTGAGAAGAGTGCTTGCGCCATTTTGTCACGACGGTATCGGTGTAGACAAATCGGTTTTCGCCAATGGCGTTTGCGGCAAGTGACCAGTCGTGGGCATATTCGTCGTTTTCGATGGGGAAGAATCGCTCGACTGCTTCACGGCTGATGAGTTGCGATGCGCCTTGATAAAGATTAAATGCGTAGCACTGGTAAATAAAACGGTCTTTTTGCGAAGTTAGTCCATTGGACTGGTACGGCGTCGGAGAAAATTCATTGAGTGTGGAACCATCTTCGCGGCAACGTACTGTGCGGCCTCCGCAAACGAGGTTGTTGCCGATAGCTTTGTGCAAAGTTTCGAGATGGTTCGGAAGCCACAAATCGTCTTGATCGCTGAATGCAACAAAATCGCCTTTGCAAAGCGATACGGCCTTATTGAAATTTTCGCGATAACCTAAGTTCTTCTCGTTCCTGTAAACGCGGATTCTAGAATCCTTGCGGGCGTATTCGTCAAGGATTTGGGGCGTAGAATCGGTCGATGCATCATCGCAAATTACGATTTCGAAATCTTGCTCAGTTTGAGCCAAGATGGAATCTAGCTGTTCACGGATAAAAGTCTTGCCGTTATATGTTGCCATTGCTATAGAAATCATGATATAAATATAGATATTTGGAGTGCCCGCTAAGTAGTATTTTTTCTACATTAATTGCATGATTCCTAAGAAGCTACACTATATTTGGCTTTCCAATGATCCGCTGCCGCAATTGCCGCAGTTGTGTATCGACAGCTGGAAACGTCATTGCCCTGACTACGAAATTGTCCATTGGGATATGGCTAAATGCCAAAAGATTATAGACGCGGTCCCGTTTGTGCGCGAGGCTGTTTCGCTTTCTAAGTGGGCGTTCGCGAGCGATTACATTCGCCTTTATGCCGTGTATAGCGAAGGTGGAATCTATTTGGATAGCGATGTTTACATGTACCAGAGCTTTGATCCGTTCCTGGACAATCGCTATTTCACGAATATTGAGTTTACATCGCACTTCAAGAAAAACAAGTCTTGGCAGTACTTGAACGAGGACGGAACCAAGAAGGACCCGAACCAGATTGCGCTCCCGGGGCTTGCTTTGCAAGCGGCTATTTTCGGTGGCGAGGCCGGGCACCCGTTCCTTAAAAAGTGCATGGAATACTACGAAAACCAGAAGTTCATTTTGCCGAACGGTGAAATGAATATCCAGAATATTTCTCCGTTTGTTTACGCGCATACGGCACAGCAATTTGGTTTTGTTTATAAAAATGAATTGCAGAAACTTTCTGAGGGAATGACGATTTATCCGGGTGACGTGTTCTTGCCGAGCTTGAACGAATCGAAGACGAAACCTTTTGCGATTCACGTGACGAACGGCAGCTGGCGCCCGCTTTGGCAACGCATCAAGAACTTCCTCCGAAATGCACCGCGTGGCACGATGGAAAGCCGCCTTGCCGCATACGAAAACAAGAAACCGATTGAGCTTTAAGGATGACTATGCCTTCTGTGAAATATCTTTTTGTGTTGACGAGTTCCCCGAAGGACTTTTTTTGCGAACAGACGCTTGTGGCGATTGCTTCGTTGCGTGTCCATAACCCGAATGCGTTTGTGACGCTTTTGACGGACGACAAGACAGCTGAAACTCTGACGGGCCCGCGTGCGGTCTTGAAGGATGCTGTCGATGAACTCAAAGTCTTGACGCTTGATGAAAAGTTCACGCCGATGCTTCGTTCTCGTTACCTCAAGACGGTGATGCGCAATGTGGTCGATGGCGATTTCTTGTACATGGATTCGGACATTGCGATTGTCGATGACCTCTCGATTCCGGACGAATGGCGCGGTGGCATTTATGCCGTGCTCGACTTCCACACGAATCTCTCGAAGGCGATTAACCGCAAGAAGGTCTTGAACAACGCGAAGATGATGGGCTTTTCGCCGATTTTGAACGACGAGATTTTCAATGGGGGCGTGATGTTTGCCGCCGATACGCCGGAAGCCCGCGAGTTCTTCAAGACTTGGCACGAACTTTGGCTTTATTGCGTTTCCAAGAATTTCCCGTATGACATGGCTTCGCTTGCTGAAACCAATTACAAGTTCGGATACGTGACGAAGAAAATGGATGGCGGCTGGAACTGCCAGCTGGCTTATGGCAACCGATTCTTGCCGACGGCGAAGGTGTTGCACTTCTTTGGTTCGCGTATTATCGATACGCGTGGCCGCAAGGTTCCGGAATCGATGAACATCTTTTTGCCGAAGATTTTGCGCAAGGACTTTTATACGAACTTGAAGAACCTCCCTGTGACGGTGAATGCGGACAAGTCCATTCACATCAACGAGTATTACGATGATGTGATTGCGCATGCGAAGGATGCGTTCATGTACCAGACGAACAAGGTTGGCGCTGCGGGAGCTTACATCATCCGCTCTTATGCGTTTGCAAAATCGCTTGCTTGGCTGTACAAGAAAATGCCATTCCTCGTAAAGCCTTTGGAAATCCTGGGCAAGCTTTTCTAGGGGACGTTTATGAATTTGCTTTTTAATCTCGTGGCGGTGCAGCCGATTCACAGTGCAAAGTTTCACGGTGGCGGCAGCTATGGCGAAGTGATTTTCTGGGCGCTTGTGAAACGTAGCGCAAAGTTCAGTTGCGTTTACGATAGCCGCAAATACTTGTCGCCGGATATTCTTGAAGCTTGCGAAAAGTGCGATATTCCGCTTTTTGACATTGCCGAAAAAACGCCGCAGCAGATTATCGACGAAAATGCGATTGATGCGTTCTACACGCCGCTTTATTCGCTCGAAGGCAAATGGCAAATTCAGGTGAAGCGTTTTGTGTTTACGTGGCATGGCGTGCGCGCTCTCGAAATGCAGTACAGCTGGCAAGGCGTTGGCTTTGCGAAAAAGCTTGCTCAAAAGCTCGAAGCGCTTGTGCGTTACCGTGACAGTTGGAAAAAGTATTTCTATGCGCCTAAGTACCGCGATTTGGCGGCCCGCATTGCTGACGGTCGTGCCGAATGCATTACGGTGAGCGAACATAGCCGCGCTTCTATCAAGTCGTTCTTTCCGGAACTTCTGGATAAAGAAATCCCCGTTTTCTATAGCCCGATGCTGGATTACGAACCCGAAGGATTCTTGCCGCCGGGCGTAAAATCGAAAAAATTCTTTTTGCTCACGAGCGGTGCCCGCTGGGAAAAGAACAATTTGCGTGCGGTCAAGGCGTTTGATGAACTTGTAACGATGATGCGTTCGACAAATCACTTGTTTGATATGAAGCTCGTGATTACGGGTGCAACGAATGTGAAAGTTTACCGCAAACATGTTCGCAACAAGGATGCGTTTGTGTTCCTCGGCTATGTAGAATCTAAGGAACTTGAATTCTTGCACAAGAACGCGTATGCGTTTATTTTCCCGAGCTTGAACGAAGGCTTTGGCTACCCGCCGGTGCAGTCGATGCGATATGGCGTGCCAGTTGCTGCAAGCGGTACAACGTCTGTGCCCGAAGTCTGCGAAAATGCGGCACTTTACTTTGACCCGTATTCCGTGAGTGAAATCAAGAATCGCATGATTCAATTGCTGGACTCGGAAATTTATACGATGTACGCGGCTCGCGGTGTTGTACGTTACGGCGAAGTGCATAAACGCCAACAAGAAGACCTCGAAAAAACCGTCGCGTTTGTCCTCGGCGAATAATTTTCGAGGATTGTTCCGCTTACATGTCATCCCGGATTAAGGTTGGTGAGCCTGTCGAACCATTCTGGGATTATCATATACGGTTTTGTCATGCCCGCCTTGTGCGGGCATCTCCTTTTTTTGTAATTTATTCATATGATAAAGAAAATCTGTTTCTTGGTTGTTGCGTTTGTTTTCGCGGTGCTTGCTAATGAAATTCCTGAGCGAGCAAACGCTGAAGGTGGAACGGACCATATTTATTTTAACGGGAAAGAGTGTGGTGTTTTAAATTTTCCACTTAATGAGTTTATTGCTAAACATTATGCGGAGTGGCCGTTTAGACCGTCGAGTGCTCGCCCTATGTACGGAAATCCTCCTTTGTACACGTATTATATTCCAAAAGATGGAGGTGGCTATTTAGCTTATTGGAGCATTCGAGATTCGTCGCTTTATTTGTATAGCGTGACCATAAATTCCAAGTCGCATACAGTGCCTCTTGTTCGCAATTTTTACTATTCAAAGAAAAAAGACAATAGAATTGTTTCGGTAAATATTCCTCCGCAAGAAATTGTATTGAATACATCAGCCGAAAAACGAACTGTAAAAATTCAAAAGAGTGAACCATTATTTGCGAATTTTGTCAGTGATACGATTGAATTTAATTGTGGATGGTCTCACATTTATAAAAGTGTTGTGAGAGAAGGTAAAGTTATTTCGTTGCCTAAAGAATTGTTATATGGAGAAAAACCTCATTCTAAAAAGAGTGATGAAAATCCTATTCCCAAGCCCTATCGCGAGTTTTCGTCTCCTTTTGAAAACTACTATAAAATTTTGGATAGCCTTCGTATCGCGTTAGATGTGAGGAATAGTGAAGAGAAACTTGAACAATTTCGTGTAGATCCGAGGTTTAAATGGTTTGAAAAATTATTTAATATAAATGCAGTAGATTTGGATCATGGTCATCCTTTATATGCTCGTGATGACGATCGTTCTTTCTATGTCTCGCCTAAAGGAAATACTCCTTTTAAAGAAATTCTTATGGGATTAAAACATGATGAAAATCCTATTGAATCGGTCAAATTATTTTTAAGAACGGTTATGGTCATGCAGAAAAATCCTGCGTTCGAGAAATGGTTGCGGTATAAAATACCTCTAATGAATTATTATCATGTTTACCTTGAAAAAAGTGATTCTGTATTAGTTCTTTGGGAACCAATTGATAAAGACATTATTTGGAAAGAAGTTGGCATGAAGGGCGAGTATGTTGGAACGTTAAGCTTTTTTAATTGGGGTACTCATCAGTATGAATTTATTTTAAGCGATAATGGGGACGCCCTTGTGACTTGGGCAGAAATCTCGAAGGATGTGTTGTTTTTTGATATCCCTATTGATGAAAATAATTTGCTTTATAAAAGATTTGGAAAATATGTTGTTGCTGGCATGAAACGGTGCCGTGATTCTCGTATTGATTTCAAGATAACGGAATCTAACAAGAATGCTTTGTTTTGCGACTACCTTATCATCCGTCACGACGGTACAATCGAATACGGCCCGAAATCAGGGGATATGTAAGTTTTGACGAGGATGGTTTTGATGATGAAAAGATTATTGCTTATTGTTGTGGCTCTTGCAAGTGCCGCTTGCGCTATATTTGGGACCATTCCGAAACGAGCTTATATTGAAGGCGGAACGGACCATTTCTATTTCAATGGTGTTCAATGCCGCATTTTGACGTATCCGCTTAATGAATATATCGCCAGGCATTACGCGGAATGGCCGTTTAGGCCTACGGTTAATGATGCTGGAATGTTCTTCGATGCTCCGATGTATATGTATTATAAACCAGAAAATGGTGGTGGTTATTCGGCTTTTTGGAGTATCCATGATTCTTTGCTTTACTTGGATAGTGTGCTTGTAAAATCGTATTCGCGTTCGATTGAAGTTCCGAAGGGGTTTCCTAAAAAAACAGGAGAAGACCCTAGAATTGTTTCGGTAAGTATTCCTCCGCAAGAAATTGTTTTGAATACGTCTGCTGAAAAACGTACCTTCAAACAGCAAAAAGGCGAACCGTTATTTGCTGATTTTGTCAGTGATACAATAGGTTTTGCGTGTGGAGAAAGCAAGCTTTATGAATTTGTTGTCGATAAAGGGCGTGTTTCGTTGATTCGAGATTCTTTGTTTTGGAAACGTTATTATGGCAATAATCTTCTTTATGGATATTTTGATTTTCAGGATTATGATAAAAAAACTCGATATGAAAAAATGCCTAAGCTTTATCGAGAAAACGCAACTCCATTTGCTGCTTATTACAAGGTTTTAGACAGCCTTCGCCAAGAGCTTGATGATGTTGGCAATGAGACGATTCTTGAAACATTCCGTGAGGATCCTAGATTTAAGCGTTTTGAAGATTTCTTTAATATTAAATCGGTAGCTAGCCTTTCGTTTGTCGATACAGCTTTTGCTGTTTCAGTTACAATGAAAGGGGAAACTCCTTTTAAGGAGCTCGTTTTCCATCTTGAGAAGTATGAAAAGTTTTATGATGATCCGATTGAATCGGTCAAGCTTTTCTTAAGAACTTTGATTGCGATTCGTAAAAATCCGTCTTTTGAAAAATGGCTGCGTTATAAAAATAATTTGATGAATTACACAGAGCTTACTTTGGTTAATCATGATTCTTTGGGCTTCTTCCATCCTATTCCAAGAGATTCTGCTTGGAAAGATGTGGGGATGAGGGGTGAATATGTGAGTTCGCTGCAATATGGAGACCGCTATTATGAATTTGCTTTGAGCGATAGTGGTGATGTCCTTGTGACTAATGCTTGGGTGTCGGAAGGTGAAAATTTTTTCAATATAGAAGATGATAGGCCTTTTGTTAGAGGCTACAAACGTCAGGCGGAAATGTCTCAATGGAAAAATCATTTCTTCAATTACATTATCATCCGCAACGATGGGACTGTAGAAATCGGGCCGAGATCGGAATGGTGGTAATATTTGACGTGGGTGGTTTTGATGATAAATAAAATTAGTTTTGTTGTTTGCTTATTACTTGTTTTGGATGTTTATGCTTGTAAAGTCCCTCAGCGTGGTCGTTCTTGTGCGGGTGTGAGGGTTAAGACTTGTTTAGGCATTCATGATAATATAGCTTGTGCTCGGCTTGATCCGAAATTTAAGGATTTTGAAAATTTTTTTGATATTGAAAAAGTAAGAACAGATAGACGGTTAGATGGTCTTTGTGAAGATATCGGGAAAAGTTTTACTTTTGATGTAACGCCTAAAGCTAAAATACCGCTTGAAAGTATAATTTTTAGATTCTATATGGCATTTGCGGATAGCTCGTTTAGGGAATCTCCAATAGATGTAGTAGAATCTTTTAAGAAAATGGTGGCTACGATCCATAAAAATCCATCTTTCGAAAAATGGTTGGAAAGAAATGCTAGGGAGCGTGCTGAGAAAAAAGAGCCTGGTCAATCATTAGTTTATGAAAATATTGCAGTGATAAACAATCAAAAAGATATATATGTTCAGGATTATGGTTGGGAACCTATCGAAAATATTTGGAATAAAATAGGAATGTCTAGTAAATATATTGGTGCGTTAGCATTTTGTAAAACTCCAGATTTTTGTTCTAGAGTTGTACGTTGTGGATTTCCTAAATTTTTGTTGGGGGATAATGGGGACGTTTTCTTTCCCAAAAAATGGAATTTAAAAAAAGAAAATATATTAGATGTTTCTCAAAATGAAATTGCCAGTTACGCTAGCTTGAAACAATACGAGGATCCAAAAACTTCTAAAGGAATTTTATCATATATTGAAGATTTTCTGTGCAATCATTCTCTAGTCTCAGAAGACCGTTGTAAAGAATGGCGCTCAAAATATTATAAGTATTGTAACTACCTCATCATCCGCCACGACGGTTCAATTGAATACGGCCCGAAATCGAGGGATTTGTAAAACCCACATTTTCGTAAGCAAAAAATATGGGCATTTATGGGGGTTGCCTGGCGGTTGAAATAAAAAATTTTCAGGTTTAGTCTTTGCATACGGCGCAAGATTTCTATTTTTGTGTGTGGAAAATCCTTTTCTATCCAGGAGTCTTATATGGGCGGCTTTTGTGGTGTTATTTCCAAAGAAGATTGCGTTTGCGATCTCTTTTACGGAACCGACTACCATTCTCACCTTGGCACTCACCGCGGCGGTATGGCTGTTTTGAAATCGGATGGTGTTTTCCATCGCTCGATTCACAACATCCAGAACACTCCGTTCCGCAGTAAGTTTGAACACGATTTAACACATTTTTCCGGCAAGGTTGGCTTAGGCGTCATCTCTGACACGGACCCGCAGCCGCTCGTCATGACCTCCAAGCTGGGAACATTCGCGATTGTGACTGTTGGCCTCATCACGAACATCGAAGATATTAAGAACGAACTTTTCCGCAACAACTGCATGCAGCTCCAGTTCTCAACGACGAGTGGCATGGTCGGTCCGACCGAAGTTGTTTCAGCGCTTATCGCTACGCAGGATTCAATTATTGACGGTCTCAAGTACGTTCAGGATAAGGTAAAGGGAAGTTGCTCCGTGCTGATTATGGATAGCGCGGGGCGTTTTTATGCGTGCCGCGACAAGTGGGGCCGTACAGCAATCATCCTTGGTAAGAAGGATGGCGCTATGATTGCCTTGCAAGAAAGCTGTGCACTCCCGAACCTTGGTTACGAATACGTTCGTGATCTTGGTCCGGGCGAAGTGGTTGAGCTCACGCCGGATGGCGAAACGGTGCTTGTTCCGCCGCGCAAGAAGATGGCAATTTGTTCGTTCCTCTGGGTGTATTACGGTTACCCGGCATCGAGCTACGAAGGACGTAATGTTGAAATGACTCGCTATCGTTGCGGTTCTGCTCTTGCGAAGCGCACCCCGACTGAAGCCGATGCCGCTTGCGGTATTCCGGATTCCGGCACGTCTCACGCTTTGGGCTATGCTCATGAAGCTGGTATCAAGTTTGCTCGCCCGTTCGTGAAGTACACTCCGACTTGGGCACGTTCCTTTATGCCGCAGGACCAGCGCCAGCGTGAACATGTCGCCTCGATGAAGCTCATCCCGATTCCGGGTCTCATCAAGGACCGTCGCCTCGTTTTCTGCGATGACTCCATCGTTCGCGGAACGCAGCTCGGTAAGCAAGCCCAGAAACTTTATTCGATGGGTTGCAAGGAAACGCACATGCGTATCGCTTGCCCGCCGCTCGTTTATCCGTGCAAGTTCATCAACTTCTCTCGCTCCAAGAATGAATACGACCTCATCACGCGCCGTTACATTCGCGACCAGGAAGGCGAAAATGCTGATTTGGACAAGTATACCGATCCGAATGGCCAGCCGTACAAGGACATGGTCGAATACATCCGCAAGAAGCTGAACCTCACGTCGCTTGCTTTCCAGCGCATTGACGACTTGATCCAGGCTATCGGCCTCCCGGAAGAAGACCTTTGCACTTACTGCTGGACTGGCAAGGACTACGCCGAAACGGGTGACTGCTATCATTGCCCGTGCCATTGCCACGACAAGGAAAAGGATAAGGAATAATCCGCGAATCGGGATGCCGCGGGTGTTCCCGCGCGTTTGATTGAAATTGAAAATCCGACCTCATGCGAGGCCGGATTTTTTTTTCTACATAAGGAGCTATCTATGAATTTTGTTACGGAAGAACATTAGCGTTTGGTGCGCATGTTCCGCCATTGAACGGACCGACGGCTTGGATGTTGAAGTCGTATTGACCCGGATGAGCCTGAATTCTGAATTTGATATTTGCAAGATGCTTGGCGGCTTGTTCACCGGTCAGTTGCAAATCACCCTTGTACCAAGACGGCTGCTTGAAGTTTGACCACGGAATAAACTTCGTAACGCCCGTGGTGCTCTTGGGGAGTGCTACCGCAGGTTGTGCGTAACCAATTGCTGCGTCCAAGGCTTCGCCAAGGCCCATTTCGAGAGTCGGGGCTGCGGTGGACGTGTAGGAGATGCAGATGCCGCCAATAGAAGATGCGTCGACGATATCGGCTTCACCGTTTTTGGTTTCACCGGCCAAGTTAAAGCCTACACCTACATACGGATTGTAAGTCAGGACGCCCTTGTCGAGAACAGCTGTTCCGCAAAGACCATTGCAATGCTCAATGATGGGATCCAGTGCGTCATCGCTGTATTCGTTACCCTGGGGAACTGGCCAAACGATGCGGGATTGTCCGCCATCAACGTCATCGCCATAGCTAAACCAATAACCCGAAGTCAATGAGCCATTGTCGTATCCGGTGTTTATTTGTGCGTAACCTTGATATCCGAACCATGTTTCAAAGTTGTTTTCCGGAGCAGGTCCCGGCGGAATTGTATCAGGTGGGTCGATGACAATTGGATCTACAGGGCCAATAATATCGAGATTGGCCGGAACGCCTGTGCAAGCTCCATTCTTGCCGATTTCCGTAATGTTGAATCGGTAATCGCCCATAGAAGCTTGAAGCTTGAAGCGGAGTGCAACGAGTCTCTTTGCGCCTTCTGTGCCAGAAATCTTATAGTCGCCTTTGTACCAGCTGGGCTGCTTGAAGTTTGACCAAGAGTAGGTCTTTGTCGTGCCTGCAAGACTCTTCGGTATTGTTACGGCCGGATTTGCATAGCCGATTCGACTGTTTGTTGCATCATCGAAAATCATTTCGATTGTCATGGTGGTTTCTGATGCGTACGATATGCAGACACCGTCCATGTCAGAAACATCTGCAGCGACGATATTGCCTCTGGAGTCTTCACCGGCTAAGTTGAAGGCTACACCGGCAAATGGATTGTATGTCATTGTTCCTTTGTTCAACGATGCTGTACCGCAAAGGCCCTTACAGTAATCGACAATGGGCTGCAATGAACCGGAATCGTATTCGTCTCCTTCAGGAACCGGCCAAACGACTCTGGACATTCCGCCATCGACATCGTCAGCGAATGAATACCAGTAACCGGCGGTTTCTGTGTCGGTGCTATGGCCTGTTTCGATTCTTTGATAACCATCTGGTCCGCGCCAGGTTTGGAATGCGGATGGCTGGTTGAAAGAAGATGTCGGCAAAATGGCGCTGGATGATGCCGGTACAAAATGACTGGATGAACTTATCTGTACGTGCGGATCGCCTGGATTGGGGTCTGCCGGAATGAGGTCGTTGATGAGATCGCATGCCGTGAACAGCGTTGAAACTGCGGCTACGCCCAAAATCGAAGCTTTAGGGAATTTTTTGGCTCTTTTCATCAGATTATCCTCCTGTTTGATCGTCTGATGCAAAGAATATATATAACCTAGAACATGAGTGTTATAGGCTGTTAGTTTGTATGATTATTTTGTATGAAATTTGCGCTTCTTTATTATACTACACTTTGTTTCATATAATACAAAATTTTGATAAAAGTGCTTTATAATACACATGTAGGGTGTATAAAATACGATTATTATATTTTTGTGTTAAAAATATTACAATACTAATGACGTGAGGTCTGTTTTTTGTACTTTTCGTAATCCGAAACGTTATCGTCGTTGGTGTAATTGCTTGGCTGTTGGCTGCTTGAACTAAATGTTTTCTTGCTGCTTGAGCTAGAGGCAAATGGCGAGATATCCCATCGTGCGGCGTTCTTTTTGCTTTGGATTCTCTTATCTCGTGCGCTAAGGTATTCGTTGATAGGCACAATTACATCGGCTTCTAAGAAGGATTCTGGACATTTCTTGTATTTTTCGTCGTTGTCTTTGTCAAGAACCGAAAGAATGAATGGAACTTCTCTATAGCCATATTCTTTTGAACCATAAATTACAGAATCTCGCCTTGC
The DNA here is from genome assembly GCF_900143015.1 of Fibrobacter sp. UWB11. Lineage (NCBI taxonomy): Bacteria > Pseudomonadati > Fibrobacterota > Fibrobacteria > Fibrobacterales > Fibrobacteraceae > Fibrobacter > Fibrobacter sp. UWB11. The sequence continues at coordinate 186,580 of NZ_FSRT01000001.1, forward strand.
AGAGATGACCATCAAATTGCATCTGTGGTCCAGATTATGCTTGAATGTGCATTTATCCGTGAAAGAACATACAATGCCTTCGTTTACGTAAAAATCGTATTTTTCGCCATCGGATGCTTCAATCGTTATAGTTTGCTCGTGATCGGTAAGCATGATTGCAAGCATTGTTACGCAACCTGTTAAGGGTGCGGTCAACGCAATTACGAATAAAAGGCATAGTATTCTTTTGATGGAACTCATATCATCCGCAATATACTAAATCACTATTATGAAAAAATAAAACCGACCCCGTTTGCTGACGGGATCGGCTTTTTTTCAGATGAATGGTTGTATATTACGGATAGCAATAGCCTCTGTTGTACGGGCCGATAGACATGATGTTGAATTTGCCTGCAGAACCGGATTTGCCGTGTGCTAGAAAATGAACTGCGGCAAGTGATTTGGCTGCTTCGGTTCCAGAAATCTTTTTGTCTCCATCGTACCATGATGGCTGCTGGAATTGCGACCATTTCACGTACACCGTGTTGACTTCTTTGCTTGCAGGAACCGAAACGATTGGCAATGCGTAATTCAGTTCTTCGTCTTTTTTATCGCCGAGTCCCATTTGTATATACATGTCATTGTCGGATGTGTACGAAACGCAAACCCCGCCCATGTTTGTTGCATTTACTGTTGTCAGGTAAGCTTTGTTGCTTGCTGGGTCGGTTGCTTCTCCCGCTATAATGATGCCTATTCCTGCAAATGGGTCTTTTTCATCGGGGAATTGGAATTTATCAAGATTGTATTCCGCGCAAATACCCTTACATTCTTCTATAAGCTCCATTCTCCAACTGTCAAAGGAGTCCTCGCTGAAGTTGTCATAAGGCGGGTCTAACGGCCAGGTTATTGATGAGGCGCCATTTTGCTGGTCATCGAAAATGCTGAACCATATACCTGATGTTTTACTCCCGTTATCGTAACCGGTTTTGATTTCGAAATCTCTAGAACCGTGCCAAGTTTGGAATGGGTTTATAGATAGTTGTGCGACGGAATCTACATTTGGTAAAGTTCTGCAACTTCCGTAGCGACCGATAGACATGATGTTCAATTGGTTGGATTTGTCTTGGTTGCCCCTTAGCATAAACATTAGCGAGACGAGGTTCTTGGCCGCATCTACGCCGGTGATTTTCATATTGCCTGTGCCATCTTGTTTGAAATCTTTCCAAGTGAATTCTTTCATGACAGGGGAGGTTGCAGGCGGGAGCGTTACGCGAGGAAAATCGGGTTCGAGAAACGTGTTCGAATTTTCGTCAATGTGCATTTCGAGCGAAATGTCCGAATCGGATGTGTAAACGACACAAATGCCATCTATGTCGGAAACATCAGCGGAATAAAGCTTATCTAGGTCGTCAATGCCAGCAATGTTAAATCCGATGCCTGCGTATAAATTGCTGACATTGTCTCGCTTTTTGAGTGTTTGTGTAACGCTAATAGCGCCGTACTGGTTTATCATTCGCGTAAAGCATTCTTCTGACCAGTCGCAGTCTAGTCTGGTAAAGCCATTCCAAGTGATTGTGGAGCCGTCGCCTTGATATCCTTCGTCGGTTCTTTCAAACCAATAACCGGATGTCTCGAAACCTGCATCGAAACCGGTGTTGACTCGTGATTCTCTGTCTCTGCGTGCGCACCACATGTCGCCGCAAATTGCCTCTTTGGACTGTGTGGCGGGCGATTGCGCGCTAGAGCTCGATTGCGTAGAACATGATTGTGGAATCTGCGAACTAGAGAGAGATTCGCTGCTTGACGAAACCGTAATGTTGCTAGAAGAACCTGCTATAGCATCGGAACTGGAAGATGCAAAAATGTCGCTACTGGATGAACTTGATTCAAATGAGGGCGGTGGGGCGACCGTATCGGAGTCACTGCAAGCGACAAAAGTTACGGATGCAGCGATGACTGCTAATACATACAGTTTGAGAATTTTTTTCGTGTGATGCATAACTATCCTCCAACAACATTTAGATAATATATGTAATTTGGGGCGGAAAAGTGAAGTGTTTTTGCTTCAGGAAAATTATTTTGTCTATATAATACGTCCGGAGCTTTTATAATACGGAATGCATGGATGAAGGGGTGGAGGGGTGCAAAAAAAACAGGCGCTCCATGCGGAGTGCCTGCTTTGAAATGGATTGCCGCGGTTCCTTGCGGAACCACGCAACGACGTGAACTACTTCAGTTCCTTCAATGCCGCTTCGTTTTTGGCAATGATGGGCACTTTTGCTTCGCTCAAGTGCCAAATGCTGGCCTCGGTCATGTGCAAATGAATTTACACGCGACTCTCGGCCTACGCATTTGTCTTGCTGAGAAATTATCGCAGATCCTTCAGGGCTGCTTCGTCCTTGGCGATAATTTCTCTTTGCGTTGCGAGCTTGGTGCGTTCGGCGTTCACGACAGCTTCCGGAGCTCCATTGACGAACTTTTCATTCGACAACTTGCGTTCGATAGAAGCGGCGAATGCCTTGGCCTTTTCGATTTCCTTTTCGAGGCGTGCGATTTCTGCAGCCGGGTCAAGGATACCTTCGAGCGGAATGTAGAGCTCGCCACCCGGCACCACGGAGCTTGCGCTGAACTTCGGCTTTGCAGCCTTCACGGCCACAGAGAACGATTCAAGTCCACCGAGTTCGGTGATGATGGCCTGGCAGTCCTTCACGCTTGCTTCGGTTTCGGCGGTATCGACGCTCACGACAGCCTTGAGCTTGGTAGCCGGGCTTACGTTGTAGCGACCGCGCACGCCACGCACGCTTTCCACGACAGCGAATGCCTGGTTGAAAGCGGCTTCGATCTTGGCGTCGATGAGGCTTGCGTCGGCCTTCGGCCAAGCGCTGTTGATCACGCGTTCAGAACCCGGGAAGAGCGTTGCGTTCAGTTCTTCTGTGATGAACGGCATTACCGGATGCAACAGGTCAATCACGCCGCGGAGCACGTGGCTGAGGATTGCCATAGCGTTCTTCTTTTCGGCGGTGAGCGTTTCGCTGTTGATCACGGCCTTCTTGATTTCCAAGTAGCTAGAGCAGACATCGTCCCAGACAAAGCGGTAGAGGAAGCCGGCGAGTTCAGCAAAGTGGAACTCTTCGAGCATCTTCGTTGCGTCCTGGATGGTGGAGTTCAAGCGAGAGAGAATCCAGCGGTCTTCGAGAGCGAAGATCGAAGAATCCATCGGGAGCATATCCTTGGAAAGTGCGCCAGCCTGTTCCAAGTGCGGGAACAAGAAGCGGCAAGCGTTCCAGAGCTTGTTCGAGAAATTACGACCAATTTCGAACTTTTCGCTCGTGTTGATGACAGAACCATCTTCCTGCTTTTCCTTCTTCACCGGGAGACGAACGTCCTGGTTGTCGGTGCAGAGGCTTGCCATCACGAAACGGAGTGCGTCCGTGCCGTACTTCTTTTCGATATCCATCGGGTCCACGCCATTGCCCTTGGACTTGCTCATGGTCATGCCATTGCCGTCCAAAATCTTCGGGTGGATGTACACCGTGTGGAACGGAACCGTACCCATGTTTTCCTGGCTGAAGAGCACCATGCGGGCGACCCAGAGCGTAATGATGTCGCGGCTCGTCACAAGCACAGAAGTCGGATAGTACTTCTTGAGCGTGTCCGTCTGTTCCGGCCAGCCCATCGTGGAGTGCGGCCAGAGACCACTGGAGAACCACGTGTCGAGCACGTCTTCTTCCTGCACAATCTTGTGACCGGCAACTGCATCTTCGGAGAGGTTTTCTTCTTCGGAGCAGATGAGCCAGATGCCGTTCTGTGCCTTGTAATAGTAAATGTCGTTACGGCCTGCGAAAGCCTTGCTCAAGTCCTCTTCGGTCGTCGTTTCGTCGGCGTGCCAAATAGGAATGCGGTGGCCCCACCAGAGCTGACGGCTGATGCACCAGTCGCGCTTTTCCTTGAGCCAGTCGAGGTACTTGTTTGCATAGCGTTCCGGAATGATTTTGATTTCGCCGCTCGTGACAGCCTTCATCGCGTTGTCGGCGAGAACGTCCATCTTCACGAACCACTGGTCGCTCAAGTACGGTTCAATCACAGTCTTGGAACGGTCGGAGTGACCCACCTGCATTTCGTGGTCTTCGACCTTGATGAGGAGGCCGAGATCTTCGAGACCCTTCACCACGGCGTCGCGTGCGGCCTGACCCTTCATGCCCTGGAATGGACCGGCGTTTTCGTTGAGGCTGCCGTCGTCGTTCATGATGTTGATCATCGGGAGCTTGTGGCGGAGGCCCGTAGCGTAGTCGTTCGGGTCATGTGCCGGAGTCACCTTCACGGAACCCGTACCGAATTCCATGTCGACGAGGATAGCGTCTGCAATCACCGGAATTTCGCGGTTCACGAACGGAACCTTGAGCATCTTGCCGATGAACTGCTTGTAGCGTTCGTCGTTCGGGTGCACAGCGAGAGCCGTATCGCCCATGATCGTTTCCGGACGAGTCGTCGAAACCGGGATAAAGCCCGAACCGTCGGCGAGAGGATACTTGAATGTCCAGAAGTGACCCTTCACAGTTTCGTAATAAATTTCATCGTCTGCCACAGCCGTCTGGAGCTTGGTGTCCCAGTTCACGAGACGCTTGCCGCGGTAGATAAGACCCTTCTTGAAAAGGTTGAAGAATGCGTGGCGGACAGCCTTTGCGCAAACCGGGTCGAGCGTGAAGCGCTGACGGCTCCAGTCGCAGCTGACGCCGAGGCTCTTGAGCTGCTTCGTGATGCGGGCTTCGTATTCGTCCTTCCACTTCCAAATGCGTTCCACGAGGGCGTCGCGGCCAATGTCGTGGCGTGTCTTGTGTTCGTCCTGGAAAAGTCTCTTTTCGACGACAGCCTGCGTGGCAATGCCGGCGTGGTCCGTGCCCGGAATCCAGAGCGTGTCGCGGCCAGTCTTACGGCGATAGCGGACGAGAATGTCCTGCAGCGTGTCGTTCAGAGCGTGGCCGAGGTGCAAAGCACCCGTAACGTTCGGAGGCGGAATGACGACGGAGAACGGTTCACCCTTTCCGCTCGGGGCAAAATCATTATTCTTGTTCCATTGGTCGTGCCAACGGTCTTCTACAATTTTCGGGTTGTAACGTGTTTCCATTTCCATAATGCGCCAAATTTAGAAATTTTGCGTAGGGCGAGTGAAGTGGGTTTGCTTGCAAAACCATTTTTGAGCCCAGCCAAAAGCGCTCGAAGAGCGCCAAAGGCGAATGCCGCGGCAAAAGTGTGCAAGGCGAGAATGCGCAAAAACTTGTTTTTGCATTTGCGAGCCGTAGCCACTGACGTCGTAGACGTCAAAGCAACTTGTTGATTTGTCATGGCTGAGCCGTACTAAATGCGTGCAAATCGAGTGTTGCAAAATCAAGTTAACTTGATTTTGTGACCGAGATGCCGCCGCATGAGATCGAAGTTGTCCAAACCGCTCCAAAGGAGCTGCAATTTGGTAAAATACACTGATTGTCATTCCCGACTTGATCGGGAATCTCCTGTCATTTGCGATAAGTCGGAAAATTTCTAAAAAAGTTGAAAAATGGGCAAATGGGGATTTGAAGCATCTTCTAAGAAAAACCTTGTTCAGTGAATGCGTAGGGAGCGTAAACACGCCCGCCTTTTATACCCTTAACCTGTATCGTGGTCAAAAATTTTGATCTCGATAATTCTGCAAGTTTGTCATTGTTTAACTGAAAGCGAAAATCTTCGGCGAATTCTTCGATATTATTTTTGACTTGCTGATTGAATGCCTTGGTTGTGTCCCCATAAATCTCGGCCAAATCGGCATCGAGCATCACCTTGACTCCGCGAATGGTGTGAATTCGCGATTTGATCAAGGCTTCGTCTATCAAGGAAAAATAAGACTTTTCTGCAACGTAAGATACTTTTGTGGATGATGTTTTCTGCTTATTCATTTTACCTCCGACCACCTACATGCTGAAAAGGTGGACTAAAACGTTTTTGAATTATTTTAATAAATTGTAATGTCATATTGTGACATTTGATGAAATTATGTTAAGAAGTTGGAAAAATATGATTAAGTAGGATATGCGTGGAAGTAAAAAATGTTGCTTTGTTTATAGCCCTTGGCTAGAAAAATGGGTATATTTCGTGGTGTATGAAATTGCAGGAGTTTTAAATGGCTATTCCCGAATTATCTCGAGAAAATATTAATCAGGCGTTGCTGTATATTGATGAAAATGGAGTTCCGCCTGGCTACGGAAGCAAGGCGTATGACTTGATCGTCAATGGAAAAAAGTATCCGCCTAAATATGTTGTTGCTGTTGCCAGACATCTTAAGGATGGTGCTGCTATAGACACTAGTGATTATAATGGCGTTGAGGCGAAGAATTATTTTAAAGCGCGTGGGTATGAAATATTTGTAAAAAAAGAAATTTTGCCAGAAACAAATTATTGGCTGACGGGAACATTCTTTAATAAAAAAGACATGATTGACGATTTTGTTGCCGACTCCTATTGGGAAGGTGGACAGGTTAATAGTTCTGCTATCATGACTTCGATAAAATCTGTAAAAAAAGGGGATGTTCTAATTGCCAAATCAACGACTACAAAAGGACCAAATCATTCGATACCTCTTCTAAAGGTAAAGGCTGTTGGATTGGTTATGTCTGATATGTGGCAGACGGAAGAACCTAATTGGTATAAATGTGATGTTGAATGGATTAAATTGCCGGAGTATAAGGATTATGAGGGGACCGCATATGGAAAGTATCTAGGAACAATGCATCTTTGTAAGGAACAGAATTTGATTGGATTTGCTAAAAAAGTTTTAGGAATCACCGTTATAGATGATTGCTCTTCTTATGTAAATTTGTTAAAGGCGAATCACAACATCATTCTTCATGGTGCTCCAGGAACTGGTAAAACATATCTTGCAAAGAAAATTGCTAAGGCCATGGGATGTGGGGATGATGAAATTGGTTTTGTTCAGTTTCATCAATCGTATGATTATACCGATTTTGTGGAGGGCCTGAGACCTGCAAAAAATCATGAAGATAAAGTTAGTGGCTTTGAGTTAAAAAAAGGTGTGTTTAAAAATTTCTGTGAACAGGCTGAAAAAAATTGGGTTGATAGCAAAAAGACGTCTAATGAATTACAAAGAGAAAAAAGTGTAGATGAGAGAATAGAGACGTTTTTAAATGAAGCCGTTGATTCAAAAAAAGAATTTGAAATTGCGACAGGAAATAAATTTTATGTAGAAAATCTGACGGAGAATTTTATTGAAGTTTCTGTTCCCGCAAATGAAAAGTCAAATGAATTGAACCTAAAAATATCTGAACTAAAGCAGTTGTTGCTTTCTGACAAAGAAATCATCAAAGGGAAAGATGTTCGAGAATTCTTTTCTAGGAAAAGACGACTTCAAGAGGATTCATACATTTTTGCATTATATCAGCAGTTAAAGAGCCTAGATGATAAAAATAATCAAGATGAAAAAATAAAAGTTGATTTGAAAAAATATGTTTTCATTATTGATGAAATTAATCGAGGTGAAATATCTAAGATTTTTGGAGAATTGTTTTTCTCAATTGATCCCGGATATCGAGGTGAAAAAGGACGAATCAAAACACAGTATCAAAATTTAGTGGATGAAGATGAAGTCTTCGCAAAGGGTTTCTTTGTCCCCGAAAATGTCTATATCATTGGTACAATGAATGATATTGACCGTAGTGTAGAAAGTATGGATTTTGCCATGCATCGTAGATTTGCTTTTAAAGAGATAAAGGCTGATGATCGCATTGAAATGCTTACTGATACAGAAAAAGGTCTTGGGGAAAATGCGGAAGAAGCGATTAAACGCATGCAATCGCTGAATAAGGCGATTGAAACAACAGAAGGACTTTCTTCTGCTTATGATGTTGGACCGGCATATTTCTTGAAGTTGAAAAACTATGATGGTGATTTCCAACAGCTTTGGGATTATCATATTGAAGGTGTATTGCGTGAATATTTACGCGGTATAGATGATGATGGCAAAAAGTATGAAAAATTGAAAAATGCATATTTTATAGCGGAATTGAAAGAAGAAAAGGCTGGTAAAACAGAAGAGTAATCGTGAATTTCATTTCGTTAAAAGATAATACGCTAAATCAGGAATTTTCAGTAGGAAAGCCTTTCGATAGTGTTCGGAAGGCTTTGGATAGTGTTGCTGGCAAAAATCTAAAATCGTTGGCAGACAAGGATTTTAAATTCATTATTTATCCACCTTTTTTGAAAGAATTAGATGTGAAATGTAGTGATGTTATTTTTGATGTAGATTATTCAGATTTATCGAAGCCTAAAATTACAACCGGCAATATAATGGGCTTTGTTTGTCTTGATGACGATATTCGTGTCAATATAACATCACGATTTGATTCTGGTAACAAAAATTATTTTTTGCATTATATGTTGCAAAGAATATGCAATGTTGTTTATACGCCACAAACGGATGCTGGAGATGATTCTTTTTTTGATTTCTTGTATTATTTATTTCCCAATTTTTTAAATGAGGCTCTTAAACAAGGCGTCTTTCGTGCGTATGTAAATCGTGTGTATAATGATGCGAATGTTCGTGGTCCCATAGATGTTTCTCGGCATGTTCGCTATAATATTCCGTTCAATGGGAAAATTGCTTATCACACACGTGAATATACTACAGATAACTATGTAACGCAATTGGTACGTCATACGATAGAATACATTCGTTTGCTTTCGTGTGGAAAGTCTGTTTTGGATGGGAACGTTTCTTCTAAAACATCTGACAATATAAGGGCTATTGATTTTGCAACGCCGACTTATAATAGAAAAGATCGTCAGTATGTCATATCCAAAAATCTTCGCCCGATAACACATCCTTATTATACGGCATATGAACCTCTTCGTAGAATTTGCCTTGCTATTTTGATGCACAATAAATTGAGCTACGGAGAGAATTCAACTAGCCAAATAAACGGAATATTATTTGATGGCGCGTGTTTGTGGGAAGAATATTTGAATACAGTGCTTGTGAATAAATTTAAAGATAGCTTGATTCATCCTAATAATCGAACAGGATTTGGTGTTCAATATTTATTTAAGGATGATGGTTGTCAAAAAATCCGCAGGATTTATCCGGATTTCCTGATTGATGGTAATGTAAAAGACGGAATGATTGATTCTGCGACTGCTATAATTGATGCTAAGTACAAGCGTCTTGATGAAAAAATTGATCGAGATGATGTTTTTCAGATTCTTGCTTATTTATTTCGATTTAAATCGAAACAAGGGTTCTTGATTCATCCAGTTGAATGTTGCAAAGCATGTGAGCCTAAAAATATGACTCTCTATAATGATGATTCCGTCAAGCTTACGATAGTTCCCTTTGTTGTGCCAAAAACTTCAGGCTCGTTTGAAGAATTTTGTGTGGCGATGAAGAATGCTGAAGAAAAAATGCAAGAAAAATTGAAATTGATTTAGATTTTCTTTTTTGCTTTATTTTCTTTATGGTAATTCTTTATGGCGTCAGATAATAAGAAATTATCTATATCACGCGGAGATAAGGTAATCTGTAGATTTTCTTCAAGCAATGTTTTTAATTCTAGAACTCTGCAAACGAAATCCCCATATTCCTTATCAAATTTATCAGGTTGCAAATTGTTTAGGATGCTTTTGTCTGGTCGTTCAACAAATTTATGAATTCCATCCCTTGCTCGGCTGTCGTAAATAAAAACCTTTTCAGGACAATGAAAATGTAGGTATTTTGAAGCTAAAGACCTTTTTTCTAAATGAGAGATTTTGTTGAATGTCTTTGTTAAAAATTTGTGTGTGTATAATAAATTGGTAAAATTTTCTGATGCAGACAGGGACAACTCTTCTATTTTTTTATCGAGTTCTTTGCTTATCCTTTTCATTTCAGGAGCTACTATATCAAAATAAAAGTCTCCTGTCTTTCTTCCATCTTTTCGTCGTTCTATTGCAGCAGCGTAGCTTCGCCAATAAGCCAAATTTTTCCGACAACAATATTTGAATTGTTGTGTTTAGGATTTTCTTTGCACATTTTGTAGAGGATGCTGTTGCCAAATTCCCAATCTTTTTTCTTTGTGGCTACAAAATGTTTATACAAATCAAGAACTTTACTTTCATCTTTTATCATATTTCGAGCCTCTTTGGACAACGCTGAATGCTATATGAATATATATAATGTTTTTGACTTAATTCGTTATTTAAGTTAATTGGTCGTTGTATTTTAAGTAGTTTAGCTGTTTCGGGGTGATGTTAGAATATGCTTGTAATGGAATTGAAAACCACCCAATCGCTACCCAATCACTACCCAATAAAGTGAAAAAAATTTTAAGGGCTATCAAAAAAAACGCCAGCCACTTCAAGGTTATCTAATTATCTTCTAGTACATCGTCTTCCTGTTTTTTCAATTCCTCATCTAATTGTTTTTGATACCATTCAGCTTCCTTCGAATTTATGCATTTGATGTATTGAATGTAGTTGCGATAGTCTTCTTCGGCAAAGTCACCACCAAAACCAAAAATTCCGTCAAAGATAGTATCAGCGTAATGATCTAAAATATTTAGGTCTTTTTCATGGCGAAACATTAACCGATAAAGCATTGCTGCGGCTTGGTCGTGCTGCGTGGCAACAAGTTCATTTTGATTTTTGATAGACTCGATAAAGTCTTCAGGTAATTCCATAATTTGTGTCCTTTTTGCTTAAAATCTATATCCATGTATTTTATGCATCAAGGTCTTGAACTGCGGACGTTTTTTGTGGAAAGTTATATTCCTTGACGTCGCTATCCCGTTTATATATATTACTCCTGTAATTCGATAATCCCTGTGACAGTCGGCATAGACCTAATGGTCCGTACGTGCATCCGCGATGGGGCCCATCAACCTTCTTGTTGATGTTGTTGGATAGCTGGTAGGAACACGACCTACTCATGTGCACTCGCAAAAGTGCCTAGTAATGCCGAGGAAAACCCTCGCCAATAGCATTGCAAGATTATCCGATTTTCTACGCGGGAAGTAGAAAATTTCTCAAAAAAGTAATGTTGCAACAAATGGAACTGAGTCCTTTGTTGTATTGTAATATGTATTGACAATAGTATATACATTTTCTATAATAGTGAAGGTAATAAATGAATATTACAAGACACGCTTTTGAGCGGATGCTTGAAAGGAATTTTACCGTAGAAATGCTTGGAAAATTTTTACGGCAAAAAAGGTTAAGATGGAGTCCTACAGAAAAAGACGGTGTGTCAAAAATTACTGCTGAAGTTGATAATCAATTTTGGACATTAATTGTAACTGACGATTTGAAAACTTTAATCACCATAAGGAGAGCTCATGAAGACGAGGTGCAAGATGCAAAAGAAGGTTAAGTTGCCCAAGGGCTTTAAGCTGGTGAAGGATATTTATCCTAAGGCGGTTATTGAGGAACTGGAAAATGATACCAGTGTGAAAAATTCGATGACGATTACCGGAGGCCATGAGTCGGAAACTCTTGAAGAATCCATAGCGCGAGTTAAGCGTGCGATTGCAGAATCCAAGGAAGAAAAGAAAATGTATTCCATAAGGCTCAAGGTGAAAACTGTAGAGGCTATTAAGCGTAAGGCTGCCGAGGCAGGCATCCCGTATCAGACTTATGTGAATGTTTTATTGGACAATGCGGCTTTGGCCTAAAAATTCCCCATAAAAAATGCCCCGCTTAGGCGGGGCGCTTTTGCATAGGCTTCTCTTTAAATCTTAATCCTAATCTTTTTCTGCTTATAAATCGATTGCCCGCCGTTGCAGATATAGGCGACTGTGCAGACGATGAAAAATGCGGGGAGGCAATTGAATCCGAAGATTTCACCGGCGATGAGGATGGGCGCCCAGAGTGTGTTGCTTGCGCTTGCAAAAACGGCGGCAAAGCCGAGGGCTGCGGCGAGGGCGGCTGGCATTCCGAACATACTTGCAATGAATACGCCAAACGTAGCGCCGATGGCGAAAAGCGGGGTGACGACACCGCCGATAAATCCGGCGGAGAGCGTGAGGATTGTGAGTGCAAATTTCAGAATCCAGTCATATCCGGCAATCCCGGCGGCACTCCCCGTAGCATTCCCGGCGGCAGTTCCTACAACATTCGCGGCATCCCCAATCAAGTCTGCATTTCCGGCAATTCCAAAACACATGTCCAACAAGTTTGTTCCAAGTCCGGCGTAACGTCCCTGGAAGAATACGAGTAAAAGTGCACTTAAACCCACACCCATAATTGCAATTCTCTTAATGCTATTGGAAAATTTTTTCGCGAAGAAATCTTGCGAGAGTCCAAGCAGCTTTGCAAATCCGCCGCCGACAATTCCGAAGAGCACTCCCATCAGCGCGAGCTTCACAATGAACTTTCCGTCGAGCGTTCCTTCGTTTGTGAATACGCTTGCCGAGAATCCGCTTGCATCAAGGAGCGAATTCAAGTCAACGCTGAACTTGTGGAATCCGAGCATGCTCGAAACTTTGCATGCGGTAAATGCTGCGGCTGCAGCGGGCAACAAGGCCGTAAGTTCCATATGTCCGACGAGCAAGACTTCCAAGGCGAATGCGGTTGCTGCCATGGGTGTCTGGAAAATTCCGGCGAAGCCTGCGGCAAGTCCTGTGACGAGCATGATATGCGCTGAATTTTCAAATGGTAATTTCTTACTTATGTTGTACGAAAGTGCGGAGCCGATTTGCATAGCGGCCCCTTCACGACCTGCGCTTCCGCCGAAGAGTTGCGTAAGCCAAGTGCTCACTGCGGCCATCGGGATTGCTACCAATGGAAAGTCGGATTCTTTGTTGAGTCCAACGGCGAAAACTTGGTCCATGCCGCGTTCTGTCCAACGTCCCCATTTCTTGTACGCAAATGCAATTGCTGCTCCGCCGAGAGCGAGTGCGGGAATGAAGTACAGCGGGTTTGCATCGCGGATTGCAGAAAGCCTGTCGCTGATGTCTCCGAAGCATGCGGTGAGCGCACCGATGATTGCTCCGAGTGTGATTCCAATCACCACAAATGTCGGGGTCGCAAGCCACTTTGTAATTTTTTCTTTAATACGAGCCTTTGCCATCTTCATCATCTGTTCTTTCATCTCGGGACTGAACTGATTGAACTGTTGACTCGCCTTGCTGAAGTCGCTGAAATTCATGTAAAATCCTGCTTTTGTTAAAATTTTTTCACGACAAAAATAGTAAAATGGAACGTCTTGTCCCGCTTTTTTCTGTGTTGTCAAATGCTCAATTCTTTTACAACGCGTATCCAAAAAAAGAATGACTTGCTTTGCTCTTCAATGTATAATTAAGCAAAGGGTTGGCTTGTGGTGTATCGCTAAAAATATAAGGGAATCGAAATGAATCATTTTTCGAAAGCAGCGCTTTGTGGGATCGGTTTTGGTTTGATGTTCTCCGCTTGCGGTGACTCGAACGATACTAATTTTAGCCCGATGGGACCTGGCAATGGTGAAGTCAGCTCCGATTCTAATGTAGGCTATCAAGCAGGATTTTCTAGCTCGTCGGCTGGATATTTGCCGGGATTGTCTTCGGTGGTAATTCCAGGAAGTTCTGCAGGAATTCCTGTTGGTTCTTCGGGATCGTCTCCTGTGATTCCGACTTCTTCGGGCAACGTGATTGTTGGCTCTTCGAGCTCTTTTGCGCTTCCGCAGAGTTCTAGCGTTCAAGAGGTGATTCCTCAATACCAGGGCAACAGCCCAGTTTTTCTCTCTGAGATTTCACCGACGAATGCAAACTTCAAGGACAATGACGGTAACGATCCGGGATGGGTTGAATTTTACAACTCGTCAGATGCTCCTGTAAGTTTGAAGGGCTTTTCTCTTACGGATGATTTGACAAATTCGCGTCGCTGGGTTTTTGGAAACGTAACGGTCCCGGCCAAGAGTTACATGATTGTGTTCCTTTCGGGCAAGGATTATGCTGATTACGTTTTGCCGTCGGATTCACTTAACTTGATGGGGTCTGATTGCAGTTCTGAATCTGCTGCTGGTAGCACGGGTGGCTTCAACTTCCCGGGAATGGGCGGTGATTGGGGCGGTGGTATGCCTGGCATGGGAGGCAATCCTGGTGGAAATCCTGGTACTGGCGGAAATACTTCTGGCAACAATGTTCAAAATCTTCAAGGCAAGTCATCTCTTTGCTTTAGCGAAGGCGGAGCTCAGCAAATTGGTGCCGTAATGAAGGTGGCTCAGGGCGGTTCTTATTCCCGCGTTGTGGTCAAGTCTAATAATGCATCGAAACTCAGCAAGGCCAATCAGATTGTTGTTCGCGGATTCATCACCAAGAATCACAAGATTCGCGTGAACTTTAAAGAAGGCGAAGAACTCAGCAATTGGACTGGCAAGAATCTTCGCGGTACGGGCGATTTGTCGTCGGTGTATTACGTTCGTTTAGACGACAATGCAAAGGACTTGAATCGCAATAAAATATCGGCAATGACTTTTGCCACTGAAACCCAGGGCAGCGAATCAACAACTATTCAGATTACATCGGTGGTTGCTCGCAACCGTGGACACGAACCGCATGCGTCGTTCAAGATTGATAAGGATGGAGGCTCGTTGTACTTTGTGAATGCCGAAAATGCAATTCTTGATTCTGTGCGCTTTGGTGCTGTTCCGACGAATGCTTCTTGGTCTCGTGATGGCGCAGGTAAGTGGGGCTTTGCTTTGCCGTCGCCTTATGGCAATACGCTTGGCGAAGTTTATGCAGAACAAGTGCAAGTGGCCGAAGTAAATATTCCACCTTCTGGATTCTATTCTTCTGCAGTGACGGCTACGTTCCCAGCAGGCACGCGTTGCGAACAGGGCGGTGCAGAACCGACTGCAAATTCTCCGGTGGTACAGACAACGTTGTCGATTAACGCTACAACAGTTTTGCGTTGCCGTACTTATGCCACGGGCTCTTACCCGAGCGAAGAAATCAATCGTACGTATGTTTTTGAACAGCAACCGTCGCTTGCTACAATCTTTGTGACGACTGATCCGCTTTCGATGTTCAGCCCTGATTCTGGCCTTTACATGACGGGTAATGGTGCTGCAATGATGGACCCGAAGAAGGGTGCAAATTTCTGGAGCAACCGTGAACTCCCTGTGTATATCGAGATGTTTGAACCGGGTAAGCCGAAAACGCCTGCGTTTGGCATCAAGGGCGATTACAAGATTACAGGGCAGTATAGCCGTGCAAAAGAAAAGAAGTCGTTTGCAATTACCTTGCGCGAAGAATATGGCGACAAACGCCTGAAATACACCTTGTTCCCGGATTATCCGGAACTCAAGAAGTTCAAGGCTATCTCGTTCAGAAACTTCGGTAACAACAGCGGTGACGATTATTTGCGCGATCGCTTGGGCACTTCGATGACGGAAGGTCTCGGTGTGGATTACCAGCGTGGCCGTTATGTTATCGTGTATTACAATGGCAAGTATTATGGCATCCATGACATGCGCGAACGCAACAATGAATACTATTACGAAACCAAGTACGGCTATGACCCGAACGATATAGACCTTGTCGCTACCACGTCGAGTGGCACCAATGAAGCTGCTGCAGGTTCTGCCGCTGATTACAAGGCTATGATTGATTGGCTGCAAAGTAATAGCTTGACATCTGATGCGAACTATAAAAAGATTGCAGACCAGGTTGACGTTGATAACTTCATGAACTATATGCAGGCCGAAATGTTCCTGAATAACAGTGACTGGCCGCATAACAACTTGAAAAAGTGGCGTGTCGCAAGCCAGAAGACCAAGTGGAAATGGTTCATGTACGATGTGGACTTTGGCTTTGGCGTGTCTTACAATACCCAGAATGGCAACGTGTTCAGCTATGTGACAAACGCTAGCGGTACGCAGGGCATGGGTGGCATGAACTTCCCTGGTATGGGCGGCGATTTCCCGGGCATGGGTGGTGGCAACTGGGGCGGTGGCTTTGGTGGCCAGCAACCGCAAATGGCTGCAGCAAACGGCGGTATTTCGGAACATACAATTCTTATCAGTCGCTTGCTTGAAAATGCAAACTTCAAGAATGCATTTATCAACCGCTTTAGCGTGCTCCTCTCGATGAACTTCTCTGCTGAAAGACTCCTCAAGCGCATTAACGATTTGCAGTCTCAGGTGGAATCCGAAATGGCTCGTGATCAGCAATTCTGGAGCTATAACGCATCTTCGATGAGCAACAATTTGCAGACTATAAAGAGTTTCGCTCAGTCGCGTCAGGCTACGGTTCGTGAGCAGATGGTAACGTACTTCTCGCTGGGCTCGCCTGTCGAAATGACTCTTGCCTCGCAGGGCTCGGGAACAATTCTCGTGGACGGCCTCGCATTGGATCAGTCTTCGATGAAGTTGACGTTCTACACGGGCGTACCTGTAACGCTTACGGCTCAAGCATCTTCTGGTGGCGTGTTCACCGGCTGGAGCGATGGCGTGACCGATGTGACCCGCAAGGTGAACCCAGGCGAAGTGACATCGCTGAGCGCTGTGTTTAGATAAAATTGATTGACGATTGAATATGCCCGGCTTATCGCCGGGCATTTTGTCTGAAAACAAAAACGGCTAAACGGTTATTCCGTTTAGCTGTTTTTTGATTTACTGGATATTTCGTGGCGTAGCCACAAAGTATGACGTGTTGCGGGCAATCCTCCCGCGACGAAATCGCTTATCCGAGCATTTCTTGTGTGCTGAGAGTCTTGAAGTTCTTTTCTGCCAAGACCTTGAGCGCTTTTTCGGTATCGCTAAAGCGTAGAATCATGATGTTCGTTGCTGTTGCACATTCAGACGGATATGCATACATGTAGTCAATCTGCAAATCGCCAAGAACATCGAGAAGGTCGGCAAGGCCGCCTACCTTGTCTGCAACAGGGCATGCGACAACGTCGGTAACGGTTGCGCTGAGGCCTGCCTTGGCAAGAACATCAACAGCCTTTTCTGCTTCGTTCACAATCAGGCGGATAAGGCCGAATTCACCGGAGTCGGCGAGCGTGAGCGAGAGAAGGTTGATGCCTGCGTCGGCGAGCGAACGGCAAACTGCCTGGAGACGACCCGGACGGTTCTGGACAAAAACTGAAACCTGTGGTATCTTCATTTTTTTCTCCTTTCTTCTTCTTAAATCTTCTTTCTGTTATCGATAACGCGCTTGGCCTTGCCTTCGCTACGCGGCAAGGAATCCGGTTCGCAGAGCGTGACAATCACAGAAATGCCGAGAATCTGTTCGATGGAATGCTTGAACTTCTTGGAGAGCTGTTCCATATCGCTCATGGAGTCGCTCACCATGTCGCGAGAAACTTCGACCTTGACTTCGAGCGTATCCATGTTGTTCTTGGTATCGAGCACAATCTGGTAATGCGGCAAGGCCTTTTCGGCGCGGAGGAGGGCCGTTTCGATCTGGCTCGGGAACACGTTCACGCCACGCATGATGATCATGTCGTCGCTGCGGCGGCCGATGCGGCGGATACGGCGGATGGTACGGCCGCAGGCGCACTTGGTCTTTTCAATAGCTGTGATGTCGCGGGTGCGGTAGCGGAGGATCGGCATAGCGCGCTTGCTGAGCGTGCTGATGACGAGTTCGCCTTCCTCGCCGTCCGGAAGCGGTTCAAGCGTTTCCGGATCCACGATTTCGGGGTAGAAGTGGTCTTCGAAAATGTGGATGCCGTCGCGGCATTCGCATTCGCAACCCACACCCGGGCCGACAATTTCAGAAAGGCCGTAAATGTCGTAAGCCTTGATGCCCGTCTTTTCTTCGATGTAGTCGCGCATACCATCGCTCCACGGTTCTGCACCGAAGATGCCGCGCTTCACATTGAGCTTGGAAATGTCGACGCCCATCTTTTCGGCAACGTCGATGATGCGGACAAAATAACTCGGGGTGCCGCCCACGGCCGTAACGCCGAAGTCCTTCATGAGCATCACCTGGCGTTCGGTATTGCCGCCGCTAATCGGCACGACTGTTGCACCGAGGGCTTCGAAACCGCCGTGAATGCCAAGGCCGCCCGTAAAGAGGCCATAGCCGTAGAAGTTCTGTACAATGTCTGTACTGCGGAAACCACAAGCGAGGAGGCCGCGCTTCACGACCTGAGCCCAGACTTCCATGTCTTCCTTGGTGTAGCCGACGACAATCGGCTTACCGGTGGTGCCGGAGCTTGCATGCAGGCGCACGACTTCGCTCATGTCGACTGCGAAAAGGCCATACGGATAAGTGTCGCGAAGGTCCTTCTTCATGGAGAACGGAATCTTTACGATATCCTTCAATGTCTTGATGTCTTCGGGCTTGACTCCCTTTTCGACCATGCGTTCGTGGAACAGCGGAACCTTTTCGTAGGCGAGTTTCACGGTTGCGCGCAGACGCTGCAACTGCAATTCGCGCAATTTTTCTTCGGGCATAAAGTCAAGAGCCATTTCGGGCAAGACTTTGTTTTCTTCGTCGTTCCAAGCTGTAGATCGCATAGTATCCTTCAATAGAGGGTGTAGGTTAAAAATTTTCGCCTTAAATATATATAATGCTCATGCAGCGTGTTTCAATAAGGTGCGTTTCTTTTTCTTTGCATAAAATACACGGCTTGTTTTTATCCATATATATGGATGCTTATAGTCCATAACGTAACACTTTCAAAAAGTGTAAAAACCGGGACGAAATAACTCTTATTCCAACATTGTCGTTTAATCGTCGGTCGTTTGGCCCTTTTTAAAAATCTCGTGTGGGCGGGGGAGTGTAATTTTTGTATTTTTGGGCAGAAAATTTAAATAAACTGCTTTTATAGGTAGGTCTATTCTGCGTTCTCGTTCGCTTTTATTTGTTCTTGCTTTGGTCGGTATGTCGAATGCCCAATTGTTGGACATGTCGCAGATTTCCGACAAATATATGGTTGAGAATAAGATCAACAAGATTCATGTTGAAGGTACTCATCACATGGATGAACGCTCGGTTCTTGGGCGTATTGGAATCCGTACGGGGCAGAGTTTTTCTCCGTCTACGCTTTCTGAAAAGGTCCAGAACTCGGTGAGCACGCTTTATGCTTCCGGTTTGTTTGACGATGTGACTGCATGGGTGGACTACGTTAACGAAGACGATTCCTATGTGGACTTAGTGTTCAAGGTCAAGGAGCTCCCGGCTCTTGATACGGCTATTTTGGATGGTTGCGATGAAGTTTCCGAAGACGACCTCCGTCTGAAAATTCACATGATTCCGGGGCAGGTATACAGCAAGGCTCAATTGGAACGTACGCGCCAGGCTTTGCTTGAACATTACCGCTCGGAAGGATTCCTCCTTGCAGAAGTGGGTATCCGCGAAGAACCGATTGATGAATACCAGAACAAGGTGACTTTTGTCATTCGCGAAGGCTCCAAGGTACGTATCCGTGGTGTCGAAGTGAAGGGCAATGACCATGTGCCGGTCGAAGAAATCACGGAACACATGCTCTCGAAGGAAAACCAATGGTGGGGCGGTGGCGAATTTAAAGAAAACATCTTTGAAGCCGACCGCGATACCGTGCTGAACGTATTCCGCCATTTCGGTTTCTTGGATGCAGAACTGAACGATTACCATGCAGAGTACCTCCCGGATTCTACGTGCTTGTTCTACCTTGGACGCATGGTGCCGGTTGGGGAACGCCTCGCTCCGCTCTACTCGCAGTTGAACGAAGCCTTGGCTGATTCGTCGAGCGCGCTTTACAAGATTGCCGGCAAGCCGACGATGGAAGTAACGCACTATTATAGGAACATGCGCAAGGCTAGCGACAAGTATCCGCTTGCAAGGCGTTTGTCGCAGGTCAAGGACGAAGAAGGTGCCTGGAAGATTCTGAACGACATTATCCGCTACGAATCGGCGCGTAATGAATGGCTTGGCTTGGTGAAAAACCAGAAGTGGAATAACCCGAAGATTGATTCCCTCCTGAACATCAAGAAGCGTTCCGCTTACGAAAGCAAGCTCCTTGTGCGCTACATGCTCGAAGACATGATTCCGGCACTCAACAAGTACGATAACATCAAGACTTCTAGCGATATTCTTGTGCATATCGACGTGACCGAAGGTCGTCGCTATTACATGGGCGGTCTCCACTTTACAGGTAACGAAGTCCAGAGCGATGCTATGCTTGGCTACGTGTTCCGTTTGGATAGCGGTGCCGTGTTTGACCAGTACCTTTACGAAGCTTCCCGCAAGGCCTTGCTTGACTCCTACCGCGAAGACGGTTACCTCTTTGCTCAGTTCGACGAAGAAAGAACGTTCGAAAACGATTCTGTCGTGAACCTCACCTATAAGATGAATGAAGGTTTGCCGGCCCAGATCCATAAGGTTCATGTGCGTGGCAATACCAAGACAAACGAAAAGGTGATTCGCCGCGAAGTGCGTTTGTATCCGGGCGATACTTACCGCCAGTCGGCTTTGGAACGTAGCTTCCGCGATATCATGCAACTCAACTACTTTGACATGGTCGTTCCCGACATCAAGGTCGTTGGCGAACAGGAAGTGGATTTGGACTTTGCTGTTCAGGAAAAGCAGGCCGGTACGGGTCAGTTCAGCTTGGGCGTTTCTTATAGCGAAAGCGATGGCTTTGTCGGTACGGCAAGTATTTCCATCCCGAACTGCTGTATGGGCGATGGCCAGCAGGCAGCCCTTAACCTTGAATATGGTGCCGACAAAAAGAGCGCAACGCTTAGCTTTACGGAACCGTGGTTCCTCGACAAGCCGATTACGCTTGGTGCAAGCCTCAGCTATTCTTGGTGGAATATGGAAGACTATGACGACCATGACATTACTCGTTATGGTGGTAACATCTTCGTGGGTAAGCGCCTCAAGTGGCCGGATGACTACTTCTACGGCCAGATTGGTTACGGCTGGCTCATGAACGATCAGGGTCCGAATATCCCCAATAGCTATGTGGTCTATACGGGTAAGGAATCTGCGTTCAACTTCCGCATCCAGCGTGACGACAAGAACTTGCCGCAGTTCCCGACTGAAGGTTCTCGCTACGTGCTTGACGTGCAGTGGGCCAACAAGTACTTTGGTAGTGACTTTGAATTCATAAAGGCCGACCTCTCTATCAAGTGGTGGTTCCCGCTCTTCCGCGACCGCCTGTCGATTGCCCTTACAAACGAATACGGCGTAATCTTTGGCGACAAGCTGCAACATCGCACCTTGTATAGAATGGGTGGTGTGCTTGGCTACGACGGTATGCTCCGTGGTTATAGCTCAGGTTCTATCGGTAACAGCCGTTTGGGCCGCAGCTACCAGTACGTTGGTGCTGAACTTCAGCTTGCCCTTGTGCCGCAGACTTTCTACCTCTTGCCGTTCTTCTTTGATGCCGGTAACGTGTTCGGTGATCGCATTGATACGGACCAGAGAATCGATAAGCCGAAGAAGAACCCGCTCAGTGAATGGGATCCGACGAAACTCAAGAAGGATATTGGCTTTGGTTTCCGCGTTGTGGTGCCGATGCTCGGTATTATCGGTTTCGACTTTGCTTGGCCGCTTGACCCGGGTGAAATTTATAACACGGGTACGCAGTACGGCAAGGTGGGCGATATGGAATTCAACTTTGTCATTGGTCAGGCTTTCTAACCTGGCTGGAGGAGCGCTATGATTCGTAAGTTGATAGTTTTACTTTCGGTTGTGTTTGCATGTGCAAGCTTTGCCGAAGACGGTCTTCGCATTGCTCATGTGGATTCAAAGATTATCTTTGACGGATACAAGGGCACCAAGAAGGCTCAAGAAGAATACGACCGTCAAGTGGCAAAGTGGGAGCAGCAGGCCAACCTTTTGCAGAAGGAACTAGCTGCTATCAAGGAACGTTTGGACAAACAGGTCTTGATGCTTTCTGATGAAAAGAAGCGCGAACTTGAAGCCGAATACAACAAGAAGGATACGGAACTCAAGTCGTTCATCGACCGCGTCTACGGACGTAACGGCGAACTTATCACCGAAAACGAAAAGGTGAGCGCTCCGATTATCCAGCTTATCCGCAAGGCTGTGAACGAAATTGCACTCCAGGAAGGCTATGACATGGTTGTAGACCGCGCTACCGGTGCCGTGCTTTTCTGGAAAAAAGAAAACGATCTTACGAATAAAGTGCTGAACTATTTGAATAATAGATAGTTGTTGGAAACGTCGTTGCGTTCGCCTTTCACGTCATTGCGGGCCCCGGAACAAAGTCCGGGATAAACTCCGCGAAGCAATCTCTTAGTTTGGCTGCTTTTGCCTTGTCATCCTGAGCGGAGGCGCGATGCGCCGAAGTCGAAGGATCTAGTTAAGTTTTGAAAAAGAACATCCCGCAGTTAAGATGATGTGAACCCCGAAAGTTGAACACAACTTTCGGGGTTTTCATGTATAAGAAACACACAAAAGAAGAATGGGTAAGAGTCTTGGAAATGTTCCAAGAAGGGTATAGCACTATTGCCATCTCAAGAATGACGGGCATAGACAGGCGAGAACTTCAACATCGATGTAGGCAATACGAGATGACTGGTTTCTGGAACACGGAAAGGAAAACGAATATTCGCCCAAGTGCGGAATTAAAAAGGTCTGTCATATTAGCCGCTGAACAACAATCGCTATCTTTGGATGAAATCACTGTCAAATACGGAATAAGCCGCAGTTGTTTTCAAACCTGGCTGAAAAAATTCCGTCATGGCGGCTATGAAGAACTTCTTGCAACAAAGCCCAAAGGGAGGGCGCCGAAGATGTCGAAGCCAAAGAAACGCCGTAAGGAACCGAGCGAAGTTGAACGTTTAAGGGAAGAGGTCGCATACCTGAAGGCGGAGAACGCGTACTTAAAAAAATTGCAGGCCCTAGACCAGGAAGAAAATGCCGAGATGTTCGGTATAGGGCCAATGTCGTCAGAGAATTAAGCTGCGAGCACGCCCTAAAACATCTCCTGAAGGCAAGCGGTCTGCCCCGCTCCACATACTACTACAATCTCCGCAAAAAACCGGACCGCTATGCAATTGAACGTAAGCGGATCAAGGCCTTGCACGCAGAACATCGCGGCCGATACGGATGCAAGCGCATCAGTACGCAGGTGAGGAACGAAGGGTACTTAATCAACCACAAGACGGTTTACAGAATCATGAAGGAAGAAAACCTGAAGAACGTCCGCAGGCGCTGCAAGTATCGATCTTACAAGGGTGAAATCGGCAAGATCGCACCGAACATACTGAACCGCAACTTCACCACAACTGGGCCAAACCAGAAATGGACTACCGATGTGACACAGATAAACATAGGCGCTAGCAAGTGCTACCTCTCGCCGATACTCGATATGTACAATGGCGAAATCATCAGCTACACCATATCGGACCGTCCCGACTTGAAGATGGTCATGGACATGCTGACAAAGGCCTTCGCCAAGAGTCGTACAAAGAGCGGACTGGTACTGCACTCTGATCAGGGGTGGCACTACCAGCATGCAAGTTACCAGAAATCATTACGAGACCACGAAATCGTCCAAAGCATGAGTCACAAGGGCAACTGCCTAGACAACGCCGTTATGGAAAACTTTTTCGGGATAATGAAATCGGAACTGCTCTATCCAAATACATTCAATGATATGGATCACTTCAAACGGGAACTGAGAAAGTACATCGAGTATTATAACAACGACCGGATAAAACTGCGCCTAAAAGGAATGAGCCCAGTACAATACCGGACTCATAACGCAGTTTTATCCTAACTTTAAACTGTCCAACTTTTTGGGGTTAGTTCAAGAAAACTGCGGGAATTTTTTTATTGTCTCATGTAATCGCAGATGGCGTCTACAAATTGCTGCCCGAATTTTCGGATTTTCATTTCGCCAAAGCCAAATACATCTTGCAGTTCGTTTATGGAAATGGGCGCCTTGTAGGCGAGGTCTTTTAGCGTACGGTCGGAAAGTACAACGTAGGCGGGCCAGTTGTTTTCTTCGGCGATTTGCCTACGGACTTTTCGCAGAGCTTCGAACAGGGAATTGTTTTCGTCGGAGTCTGAGCTCGTAAATGTTGCGCGCTTGTTGCTGGCAGATGCGCGCGAAAATGCGCCGCGACTGCTTCTTGGTTTTGCGTCTTCTTTTGCTTCTGCTTTTGCTGCGATGGCAAGTTCCGCCGTCTTTTTCCCGAAGAGAACTTCGTTACCGCTTTCGGTAATTTTAAGGTGGTTGTTTTCGTTGTAGGCGATTTCGATGTAGCCGAGTTGCAACATCTGTAGCATGTAATCGTGCCAGTGCTTGAGCGTTGTCTTGGCCCCCACACCGAATGTCTTGAGCTTGTCGTAACCCTTTTGGACGATTTCGTCGCTGAGAGTACCCTTGAGAATGTCGGCGGTCATTGAAAAGCCGATATGCTCGCCGGTACGTTTGATGGCCGAGAGCGCTTTTTGCACGAGAATCGTGCCGTTGAAACGCTGTGGCGGGTGCTTGCAAATGTCGCAATTCCCGCAGTTGCTATTGTTGTTTTCGCCGAAGTAGTTTAGCAGAATGCGACGACGGCAAACTTGCGATTCGGCGTATTCCTGCATGCGGTCGAGCTTTTCGGAGTTGATATCTCGTTGGCCGCTTTCGTTTACAAATTTGCGGAGTGTGATGATGTCCTGGAAATTGTAGAACAGCACCGTCTCGGAGGGGAGGCCGTCACGGCCCGCGCGCCCGATTTCTTGATAAAAACTCTCGATGCTCTTGGGGAGATTGTAATGGATGACGTAACGGACGTTGCTCTTGTCGATGCCCATGCCGAATGCGATTGTCGCGCACACGACATCGACGTTGTCATTGATGAAATCCTCTTGCACGTTGTTGCGTTCTTCGGCGGTTAGCCCCGCATGGTATGCCTTTGCGTAAACGCCTGCGTTGATGAGCTCGTCGGCGACTTTCTCGGTGCTCTTACGCGAAAGGCAGTAGATGATTCCCGATTCGTGCTTGTGCTTTGAAATAATGGACAAAATCGCCTTCAGCTTTTCGGCTGAGGAATAACCGCGCCGTACATCGAGACTCAGATTCGGGCGGTCGAACGAACTCACGAAAAGTCTAAAATCTCGCAAGTTCAACTGCCGGACAATATCTTCTTTTGTGAGTTTGTCTGCTGTTGCCGTCAACGCCATGACTGTTGCGCTCGGGAACGCCTGGTGCAGCTCGCCGAGCTGCGTGTATTCCGGGCGGAAATCGTGCCCCCATTGCGAAATGCAATGCGCCTCGTCGATAGCGAACAGCGAAACATTCAAGTGCTGTTGCATCCACGGAATTTCTCGTTGCAAACGCTCCGGCGAGATGTAGAGAATCTTGGTCTGGCCCGCTTTACAACGCTGTCGGATGGCCGCATTTTCGCCTTCTTCGTTGTTGCTGTTGAGCGCATCTGCTCCGATGCCGTTCGCATTCAGCGCGTCCACCTGGTCTTTCATCAGTGAAATCAACGGCGAAATAACGACAGTAATTCCATCGAAAATCAATGCAGGAATCTGGTAGCAAATGGACTTTCCGCCACCAGTGGGCATTAAAACCAGAGCGTCGTTGCGTGCGACAACGTGGTTGATAATCTCTTCCTGCATGGGGCGGAAGGAATCGTAGCCAAAGACGGATTTTAGAATTTCGTGAGCGGTGGGCATTATTTTGAAATAGGCGAAGTGCTTCGGGCGATTTCTTTTTCTAATAGGCTTAACATTTCTTGGTTATGCTTTTGGGCCAAATCGATAGTCCATTCATTATTCTTTTTGGTCATTTGTTCCATTACCATTAATTTAGGACTTTGCTTAATAATACTGTTATAGCTCTTTATTTTTCCAATAGGATCGATATTTGAAAATCTAGAATTGCCTGATGTTGTTATTAAGGCCAGATTTCCAAAGGAATTCAAATCATTATCTTCCCATTTCGCCATTTCAGCGGGGTGCTGTGGGAAAAAATGTTCTATTGAGGTTCTGTACTGATATTGGTAATTGCTGGGAATATCAACTTTTTGACCATCTATCGAATAGCAATCTCGCCAAAGCAAGTAATCCAAAAAGGTAAATACGATTCGTTCAATTTGGAATCCTTTTGCAATTTGATAATTACTATCACGAACTTTTTCTCGACAATATTTTTCAAGAATATCTACTAAATTTGAATTCTCATTGTCCAATAAATTCCGCAATGTGATTGTTATCCAATGCATCATTTTCGGAGATGTGTATGTAATCCTTAAACACGCCTCTAAAGTGCGGATTTTTCGGGTTGCATCAGTGTCTGCTGTTTCTTTATCGGCGAAATCTCCATTATATGTGCCGTAATACTGCGGCTTTAAGGCGTTGTTTCGGGATTCGTCTTTATAAGACTTTATCCCTTGCAACATCCATCTTCCTTCTTCTTGATAGTCCTTGTAGTATTCTCGCTTAATAATGTATTTGTCGAATAAATAGCGACACTTCAACATCATAAAGATGAAATGCTTGGCCTCTTTTTCAGAAGCCCAATTGTGCTCAAGAATCTTAAGGAAGTGCTTGTCGTCTAGCCCTTCCTCGCCGCTATTAGAAATTGCAGAATTAACTTGCAATAAAAAGTTTGGGAATGAAATGATTGATTCAAATCGTTCTTGTTCTTCTCTTTCTGTCTTCTTTTTTTCGTCTTTAAGAGGAGCGTTGGCTTGCAAAAAATCACTTAAAATGAAAAAAGGTGGATCATTTTCTTCATTATCAATTTTTTTCGAATTATTCTGTATATTTTCTTTGGTGAGTAATTCTGTAGCGCTATCGAATGAGTCGCAAAGTAATTCTTTCCAATTTTCGCCAAAAAGATTCTTTCGGGATTCCGTATCAAAATTCATCTGTACATACGATTCCATTAGAGCGCATGCATCCCAAATTTTAGCAGCGATTTCTTTTTGATTCTTATTTATAACGCTGATGATTCTTGCTTTTGCAATTTCGTGAGGTTCTAGTTGCTCACCTCTAGTGTTCATTATTTCAAAATAGTGGTTTAAATCGATTCCTTTGGGAACTTGAACTCGGACTATTTTAACCTTTTTGAGCTTTTCTACAAAGTCTATGTAATCTTCGTTTTCCTTAAAATTTGATTTAAAGAAATCTTCAATGATTTTAAATCCGTTAATTAATTCTTCTGAAGACCATTCTTTTTCGTCTGATCCGTTTTTTATTCGTTTAAATGTATCATTTGATTTTTCACGAGCTTCAAATGTTAGGGTCCCTTCAGGAACTGATATTCGACAAGAAATATTTTTTTCTTTAAGTTGCTTGTCTAAATATAAAGACATCAAATAAAGTGTGGTTAATCGCTGTTGTCCGTCAATCACCTCATAGCGGTTTGGACCGGATTGATTCACGATAAGGCTTCCTAAATAGTATGATTCGGCATCCGGTAATACATCCCTGATATCTTGGATTAATCGATCTATTTGATCTTTTCCCCAAGCATAATTTCTTTGATAAATTGGAACCACATATTCAACATTGTTAAATACATCGTTAACGCTCATCATTTTGGGTTGTTCAATTGTATTTTCTTTTTCTCGACTAGACATTTTTAATCCCCATGCCAGAATATTTTTCCCAGTTTTCAATGTATCGTTTTGAACGATTCTCGTATGTCTTTTTCGATATTTTTTTCAATTTGGATGCATCTGGTTTTGATAGAGCATTTTCAAATAATTCCTTGGGTTGATTCATTTGATTTATTAAAGAAAATAGATTCAAACCATAGTTAATGTTATGATAGCCCAACGCGTATTTGTTAATGGATTCTTCATACACGCTATATAACGAAATACGGAGCATATAAACCCATGAGAATAAATACCGATATACGGCTTCTGATAATTCTTTCTCACCGAATCTATCTACAAAAAACAACAATACATTGATGAATAGGTTTCTTACGAGTTGATCTCCACGACCTCCATCTGTTAAATCGGGAAATTTTTTTTCAACCATTTTATCAAGCTTTTTATACAATTCGTAATAATGAAGTGTGTAGAAAAAGAATCTTTTTCCTGCAATAAGTGGCTGAGTCAATTGAAACTGACTAATCTTTTTCTCGGATAGAACTTCGTAGACATTATTTTGATTTATCTGTTCTATATATAGATTTGCCGACTTGTGATAGACGGAAAAATTGTAAACGTTGCTCTTTTTTATTCCTTTAAAGAAACTGATTTTTTTTGAAGAATAACCGAGACCGTCCTTACCCCTAAACCATCGTACAAGTGGATATAATACATCCTTGAAGAAAGATGCTAGTTCGTCTTGGTTAGTGTCTTCCCACCGATTTATAAGCGATGTTTTCTCAGCGACGCTATCATCGTTCATTTCTCTCAGGTGATAGGATTTTAATAAATCATGAGGAGCTAATTCTTTTCCTCTTGAATTTTGTGAATCAAAGAATTGGAATGCCTCCTGCTCGTTTTCAACGATTATCTTAACGATTGAACAATGATTTATTAGGTATTCTTTTAGGCCGGATTTCCTTTCGGTATCCAGGTTTTCGCACAATTGGGACAATGTGCTGAAATTTTGCGATACAGCCTTTTTTGACGCTTTGCCATATTTTTGTTTCAATAAGGCCGTCGATGAATTTTTATCCAAACAATAGAGCAGTAATGATATTGTTGTTAAACGTTGTTGACCATCGACAATATCATAAGATTTGGTTTTCCCGTTATAGCAAAGAATCACGGATCCGATGCGGTATTCGTCCAATGAATTACTATATGCTTCAAAAACATCCCAATATAAGGTAGATGCTGATTTGGCGTTCCATGTATAGGGACGTTGATAATCTGGAAGGCTCAAGGGAACTGTCAACAAGTCACCGATAGATACTATTTTGGGCTCAGTACTCATTATTAAAAATCCATTTTTTCCCAAATATACATCATGTTGCTGTCATAAAATTTCAAAATGCAAAAAATCTTCTATAGCCCTAGCGCTTTGGCTCTATCTCAGCCAGGTCCTCTTAGGGCAGCCTCATTTTCACAGTATATTGCAGTTTTTGTGTTAAAATGTATAATCTGGCGTGATTAATTAATGAAAATTTGCAAGATGTTGCGGATTTTTGCGCCTCCGTAAGCCCGTCTATGAGGGTTCCCCCCGCGAAACTGTAATACTTAAGGCAATCTGTTTGCAGATATTTCTATATTGAACACAACGAAAAAAAGGAAAAATAACAGGATCCTTCACATTCGTTCAGGATGACTTCGTCCTGAAAAACTTTTAACCTTATACCTCAATGGACCGAAGGTCCGCGCGTCCTCGAAGCGAAGAGAGTAAAATATGGCCGAACAAAACAAAGCAGAAAAATTCGTTTTCTACATGTACAAAATGACCAAGTCCTATCCGCCTAACAAAGAGGTGCTGAAGGACATTTCTTTGAGCTTCTACTATGGCGCAAAGATTGGTATTATCGGCCAGAACGGTGCCGGTAAGTCGACGCTCCTCCGCATCATGGCGGGTATCGACAAGGAATTCCAAGGCGAAGCTTGGATTGAACCGGGCCGCACTGCTGGTTACTTGCCGCAGGAACCGCAGCTGGACCCGAACTTGACTGTCAAGGAAAACGTGATGCAGGCCGTTGCGAAAAAGCAGGCCGTGCTCGACCGCTTCAACGAAATTTCCATGAAGTTTGCTGAACCGATGGAAGACGACGAGATGAACAAGCTCCTCGACGAACAGGCTAAGCTTCAGGACATCATCGACGCTCAGGACTTGTGGAGCCTTGACCGCAGCATTGAAATTGCAATGGACGCTCTCCGTTGCCCGCCGGGCGATTGGCCGGTGACGAACCTATCCGGCGGTGAAAAACGCCGTGTGGCTCTCTGCCGCTTGCTCCTTGAAGAACCGGATTTGTTGCTCTTGGACGAACCGACGAACCACTTGGATGCTGAAACGGTTGCATGGCTTGAACGCCACCTCCGCGAATACAAGGGCTCCGTGATTCTCGTGACGCATGACCGTTACTTCCTTGACAACGTAACGAACTGGATTTTGGAAATTGACCGCGGTCGCGGCATTCCTTGGGAAGGCAATTACGCCCAGTGGCTTGACCAGAAGCTTGAACGCATGAAGAACGAAGAGAAGGGTGAATCTGACCGTCAGAAGCGCCTCGCTCGTGAACAGGAATGGGTCAAGCAGAGTCCGAAGGCTCGCCAGGCAAAGAGTAAGGCTCGTCTCAAGGCATACGAAGAACTCTTGGCCGAAGATTCCAAGGAACAGATCAAGGTGGCTCAGATCCACATTGCAAACGGCAAGCGCTTGGGCGATGTCGTCATTCAGGCGGAACATTTGCAGAAGGCCTTTGGCGACAAGGTGCTCTTCGACGATTTGAACTTCAGCTTGCCGCGCTCGGGTATCGTGGGCATTATCGGTCCGAACGGTGCCGGTAAGACGACTTTGTTCAAGATGATCATGGGCCAGGAAAAGCCGGATGGCGGTACGCTTAAGATTGGCGAAACTGTCGAAATCATCAGCATGGAACAGGGCCGCGAAAGCCTGGACGATTCCAAGACGGTTTGGGAATCTATCACGGGCGGCATCGACGAAATCTTGGTGGGCGACCGCAAGATGAATGGCCGTGCTTACTGCGGTCTCTTTAACTTCACGGGTGCAGCTCAGCAGAAGAAGCTCTCGCAGCTCTCTGGTGGTGAACGCAACCGCGTGCTTATGGCAAAGAACTTGCAGAAACCGGGCAACCTCTTGTTCCTTGACGAACCGACGAACGACTTGGACATCGAAACATTGCAGGCTCTCGAACAGGCTATCCTTAAGTTCGCAGGTTGCGCCGTGATTATCTCGCATGACCGCTGGTTCCTCGACCGTATCGCAACCCACATCCTCGCTTACGAAGGCGATTCGAAGGTCGTGTGGTTCGAAGGCAACTGGAGCGAATACGAAGCCGATCGCCGCAAGCGCCTCGGCGAAGACGCTGACAATCCGAAGCCGATCAAGTACAAGACTCTCACGAGGCAATAAGGCTTTGCCTTATCGCCTCAGTAGGAAGTAGACAGTAGGCGGTAGAGTTGAACGGTTGTGCAAAAAAAGCAGGATTGAAGTCCTGCTTTTTGCTTTTTTTACGATGGGGTTGCTAAAAGATTTATCATGCTTGTCATTTGTTTTTGGGACTAGGTGGTGTATAAATCATATATACAACTAGGCAAACAACGATAAGTGTTAGTGCTAAAAGTATAAACAAGAATGCATGATTTGCAATGAATTCAAGAAACAAATTGATAGCACCCAAGACAAAGGCGATTGCGAAAAATCCTCCACAACCAAGGGCTGCTTTTTGTGGATTTTTCTGAACAAGAGTGAAAAATGTAGCGATGCCTATGGCTAGCAAAAAAAGAGGAACCATTTTTATCGTTTGGTCTGTTGCCGCATTTGCCATAGCTGTACCAAGATTTGCATTGTTTGCAAATGCAAATGTGGTTGTAAATAGAATAAATGGAAAAATAGTCTTATTCATAATTTTGTTAAAAATTTAATGAAAAACTATAAAGTTTATTTGCTGCTGCGGATGGAAATTATTTTTGGATTAAATGATGCCGTTCAAGGACTTGTCTTTTTGCGATGTTCTTTGCTACCTCATGCATTTTGTCTCCGGCAAGATCGAGTGCCGCGGCTTCTTTGAAGTCGAGCTTAACGTTTGCCTTGTTTGCATCGATGACTGTCTGAATAGTGTGGAGTACGTTGCCTCCGGCGAGGTAATGCGCTTCAAGAAGGTCTAATTCGATAGGGATGTCTTCACGGCGGCTGAGAACGTGAGCATCAATGATTTTCTGTATTGGAACTTTGTGTAACCGCATGCCTACAAGTTTAAAATAACTCACATTTACGTTGGAATGCAATGCCCTGACCCATTGGAAGAATACTTGTAAAAGACCCATGCTGATGATGGATATGATAATGGCGATTGCGATAAAAACGACTTTGTTGATGAATTGAACTTCCACAATTTTTTTCCGATATGAAGTTACTTCTTTAATATACTTTTTTATGTGGAATAGCAAACAAGAATCAGCTCAATGTTGGCTGTGGCGAACGAAATGGCTGAAGGTGACTCTCTCATCATTTATAATCATTTAGAAATTACGGGGAACTTCGTAGCCGTGTTTGCGTAACAGTGTTACGTAATCCTTGTTCTGCAAGCGTTCTTCAGACTTTTTGATAAAGTCAGGCTTTTTCTTCAGCAAACTCTCAATCGTTACTATTACGCTTGACACGAAAATCGTTGTTGTAAAACCAAGCAGGATGCAGAAAAAATTGCGAGATGAATATGGAATATTTAAAATCAGTATCAGCAACGCCACCGAAATAACAAACGAAACAACATTTACTTTCATAGAAATACGCCCTACATTCCAATTACCAAAACTTCGATTCAACGCGGGTTCCAAGCGTCCGTAAACAATCTGTTCCATTCCGCATTTGGGGCAGATGAATAACGGGCTGCCGTACATTGGCGAATTTCTTTCGTAAGGGTATTTATGGGGTGTTCCGCATTTTCTGCAGCGCCAGTCCTTCTCGATAATTTCTATGGCTTGCTCGCTAGGAGTGTTGAGAGTGCTTTCTCGTTGGTGAACATCTCGGACATACGATTTAATTGCGTTGCGTTTTAGGAATGCATAAGCCACTAGCCCTCCAAAAAAGGCCAGCGCACTCCATAAGGCATTGTTTCCGTGGTTGAGATCCTTAAAAAAGATTATTAGCAATAATGGGAACCATAATCCGCAAACCATTATCAGCCTCATCAGCAGATCACTTAAAAAATTGATTATAGCCCCAAACGGTAGAGATTTTGTGCTTTCAACCCATTTTTTTAGGATGTTGAATATCGGGAAGAACGCCAGTCCCCAAAGAAAATTTATAATACACAAAATTGCAATCATGCTTATCCTCGGTTCTTAAATGGCTGCGACATAACTTATTCTTTCTTCCTTTCGGCGATGAGTTCGTCAAAGGATTTTTTTCTTTCCCTTAAGCCCATGATTTCGTCGAACTCGTCCGTTCCGTCACCGTGGTTGTAATCTTCTGAAAAATAATCATCGATGGATTGCAGATTCCCGTTTAGGGGCTTTTTTTCCGGAAATACTCCAAATACAAAAATGCAGATTGCAGAAATAAGTGAATATGTAAGGAATGCGTAAAACGCTGTTTCAAATCCGAAAATAGGAATTAGAAAAGCTCCAAATATAAGCCCACCGGCACTATAAACCGCCCACACGTAGAGTTTATTTTTCAAATTATCGCTCATGACAAACCTGAAAATATAAAAGTATGCTACTAAAAATACGAAATTTTTAGTTTAGTAGCACAAAATGACTGAAATCGCATTTTGCGTACATTTAAATCGTCCTTGCTAGAGCTCTTTTTTACTAAGTTCTAGGCAGGATTGCCGCGTCCCCTTACAGGGAACTCGCAATGACGTTGTACAGCCGACTTCTAACTTCCTACTGATATGCTCCACGTTTTTAAACACGAACTTCGACTGATTTTCAGGGATCCTCGTTTTTGGATTCCGTTCATCATCCCGCCGGCGATTCTCGCGGCGAGCCAGGCGATTGCTGTGTCGCGTTATGGAACGCAGATTATGGATGGCATGGGAAGCTACATGATGCTGTTGCTCGGTTGCCTGATGGCCCCGATGGGCGCGCCTTTGGCGGGTGACAGTTTTGCTGGCGAGCGCGAGCGTAATTCGCTTGAACTTTTGCAGCTTTCTCCGATTGCTCCTGCGAAACTTTTCTGGGGAAAACTTTTGGCGATTATTCCGTTTCCGATTGTGTTTGCTCTTTTGGCGCAGCTTGGTTATTGGTTCTCGCATCCTGACATTACTGCGCTGGAGGCTTGTGCTTCTATGCTTGGTGCGCTTTCGGCAGTGCTGTTGACGACTGCATTTTCGTTGATGGTATCGCTTCGCGTTAAGACAGTCCGCGCGGCGACTCACATGACGTTGTTCTTTATCGTTCCGCTTCTTTTGCTTGTACAAATGGGGCATGAAGCCTTTTTGAGTAATTTGTTTATTCCGCTAGTGATTTTGGCTTTATCTGTAGTCATAAGCATTGCAGTCACTTTTGCCGGCATGAAAAAATTTGTAAGTTTATAAAGAAAATTTCAAAAAGGAGAAATGGAATGAAAAAGTTTTTGCTGGCTTTGGGCTCGGTTGCGCTTGCATTTACTCTTGCTGCATGTGATGATTCTGCTTCGGGTGGCTCCGGTTCTAATGAAACGAGCGAAGTAAAGGGAAGTTTCCCGCCGAATGGGGATGAAGGTTTCTATTGTGTCGTTACGGATGGTACAAATGAAGATGGTTCGTATTGGAAACAGATTAAGGTGAATATTCCGAAATACAAGGGACATGTGGAAAAGTTTACGTTTGACGAAAACGGTACCGGAACGCAGTACTATGAAGATTCCCATTTTTATATAACGCCTCATGAAAAGGCGGCCATGTGCTTGGAATTCGAAGATGGAATAAAAGAAAGTTCTCATAAGAGAAATTATACAGAAACCTATTGCAAAAACGGAGTTTCCTACTTTGTTATTAGTTTCCAAAACATGAGTTTGGGATCGCTTAATTCGGCAATTGTAGAATACGAAGAGGACTGCGAGGATTACAAACGAAAATGGAAAGACGGTGATTACGACGAAGCTATAAAAAGAAGACTTTCGAAATAAAAAAGAATAACTTCGAGGTGATTTAATAAGGAGAAAGCCTCCGCTGTTAGCGGAGGCTTTCATGTCGAGTAGTTATAAGCCGGGTTCTGTACTCCTTGCGGAGCGATGACCATCTCTCTGGACGAATCGTTACCGACCGCCTCAAGCGACCTACCCGGATATCCAGCTGGCACGGGCCGCACCAGGTTCTTGCGAACGGAATCCTGCTTGGTCTTGCACCGGATGAGGTTTACCATGCCACTCCTGTCACCAGTCGTGCGGTGAGCTCTTACCTCGCCGTTTCACCCTTACTCGCATTGCTGCGGGCGGTCTATTCTCTGCTGCACTTTCTGTCGCGTTACCGCGCCTGGACGTTATCCAGCATCTTGCCCTGCGGTGCCCGGACTTTCCTCCAGCCGTGAAGCCGGCGGCCATCCGCTACCCACCATGAAATTTAGAAAAAGCGGTGGAAACGTGCAAGATTCCAAACTCTAAATTTGTATATTATCTCCGTGAAAAATTTGATATTTAGTTTGTTGTGCTTTGCGTCTGCATCGTTTGCTGCTGCGGATGCTGATTCTATTGATTCTGTAAAATCTGTCGCGACTGAAATGGGGGCGGATTCTTCGATGTCCGAAGCGGTAGATTCCAATGCCGTATTCCGTGTCGATAAAATTCGCTACCACATTGGCGATGCTTTTGACGATTCGAAGGCCCACACGAAGTACGATCGCTGGGCGTATGATATTTTGAATTGGGTACATATCGAAACCCGCGAAATCACGGTCCGCAAGCTTTTGCTTTTTGATAAAGGCGACTTGGTCAACTTGAACTTGCTCCTTGAATCGGAACGTTTCTTGCGCAACCAGAAGTTCCTCTCGGATGCCAATATTACCGTTTCTAACGAAGATGGTAAAAACATTGTGGACGTTCAGACGAGCGATAACTGGACGTTGACGATTCCCATTGCTTTCGGTTTTTCGGGAAGCGAGTGGAGCTACGACAATCTCGTTTGGGGCGTGGGTATTCAGGAAAGCAATTTCCTTGGTTTGGGGCAAAAGCTCGGCTTTTACTTTGGCCATGACGAGTTCCGCGATATGTGGCAGGTGGAATATGGCGACCCGCATTTCCTTTTCCGCTACAACCATTTGGATTTCTTGTACAGCTACAATACGGATGGCTACCTTGCTAGTTGGAAAATGTATGTGCCGTTCCTCAGCCGTAGCGTGAACCAATGGGCATACACTCTCGAAGGTTTAAAGAATAAGCGTAATGCATTCTATTATGGTCGCGGAGAACTTCCGACGGGTGCAAAAATTTATGATTATACAAAAAATCAGTTTTTCCTCAAACAGTTAGAAATCGCCCATAAGGATCCGGATAACAAGAAAAAGAGCGAACGTGAAATTGATTCGATTGCAACGAATAAATACCTTAATACTTTATCGCGTTACAATGGGAAAAAATCAGTGAAGCTTATGGCAATTGAGGATTTTATTACCGATTCCTTGAGCTTCCGATTCAGCCGCTCGTTCGGTGGAACCCAGCGCAAACTTTACTTGGGTGCGACTTATGATTACTTGCGTGAAACAGCAAATGAAGGTCTAGTATTACGTTATCCGTTTATATATGGTGATAAAGTATATGCCATTGATTCTGCTAGTGCAGTAAATGATTGGACTCAGGAACGCAAGGATTCCCGCCTTGGCTTGTATATCATGTACTCGAACCTGCGTTATGAAAAAATCAAGAATTTCCATAACGTCAGATGGACTGAAGATATAGATAAAGGATTTTCAATTAAGGCTCAACTTTCGAAAAATTACGAACAACTTGGTGCAAATAATAACGATATCCGTTTAGATTTCTGGACAGACCTTTATCTCGGCCGTCAAAATCATCATTTGACTTTGAAGTCGTACATGTATTTTTATTTGGACCATGGGAAACGTCATGATTTTTATGGCCGTTTAAATGGCGAATACATTTTCCACCCGAGTACGCGTTTTTCTACGGCTTTGTCGGGACTTGTGGATTTGTATGATGATGCTAAACTGGGCTATCAGTTGACTCTTGGCGGTTCTGATGGCTTTGTCGGCTTCCCGACGGGGTTCTATGCAGGGCAAGCTCGCGTTTACGGCAATTTGGAACAGCGCTGGTTCCCGGATTTTGAAATTTTGACGCTGGCTCCCGTTGTTGTTGCTTTTGGTAGTGTTGGCGAAACTGCGGCTTCTATCAAGGATATCAGGCGTAAGAATTTGATTTATGTGGCTGGCTTTGGCATCCGCTTGGCTCAGACAAAGTCTATCACTCGTTTGATTAACAAGATTGACGTGAGCTTCCCGCTGAATGGTGCACGTAAAGGCGATGCCCATTACTCTGTGACAACCTCGTATTCTTTGTGATATTGTAGATAAATTTTTTAAGAAGAGAAAATATGGCAACGGACGAAGAAAAAAATCAAGACGAAAAGGCCCGCAGGAGAGAAAATGCGCGGGCGGTAAAATGCATTTTTATGCGTGTCGAAATTATTATCGGCATTATCGCCATGATTGCAGGTGCATGGCTTTCGATTCTCGTCTGGAATGAAGGCTATTTTGCTGGCGCCTTGATGCTTGTGATGACTGGGGGCATCAACGTGTTCCTGGCTGCAAAAGAACTGATCAATCCAACGGACCATATTTTCCATTGGCAGGCGATATTCTTCTTGATTGTGCGCCGTGCGATGTTTTTCTTGAACGTTGTCCTGATTGCGCTTGTTGTCGGGACGATGACGCGCTTGCTTTAAGCTAGTGGACTCCGTCCTCGTTTGCGGAGGGCTTCTCGTTATACCAAGCTTGGATTTTTTCACGGGCGGTTTCGCTGAATGCGGAACCGTCTTTTAATATGTGGTCGGCGCGTTCGAGCGTTTGCGAGATGAGCTCTTGGTCGTGAATCCAGTCGAACCAGCGGAATACCCAGGCCCCGCTTTGCTCGTTGCCTTCGAGGTTTCCGGCACCGCGAGTTTTCAGGTCGAGTTCTGCAATTTCAAAACCGTCTTCGGTGGCGGCAAATTGTGAAAGGCGTTCCATGCTCGTTTCGGCGGCTTCGCCTTCGGGAATCATCAAGAAGCACCAAGCTTCTTGATTGCCACGGCCTACGCGCCCGCGCAGCTGGTGAAGCTGCGCCAGACCGAATCGGTCTGGCTGGTCGATGACCATGAGGTTTGCTGCAGGAACGTTCACGCCGACTTCGATGACGGTCGTTGCAACTAGAATTTGGATTTCGCCGGCGGCAAATTGCTTGATGATTTCGTCTCTTTGCGTGTCGTCCATTTGTCCGTGGACGCCGGCGACTTTGAGCTTTGCTAGGTTCACATCAGTGTGGCCGAAGGCGGCTATAAAAGAACGCATTTCGTTCACGATGTCATCGACGCTGCGGGCGCTGCTTTCATCAGCGTTATCGGAACCATCCGCATTCACGCGGCTTGCAATCCAGTAGCAAAGATTTCCGCCTGCGGCTTCCTTGCAAATAAACTGCTTCATCGATTCGCGTTTTGCTGCGTTCACGAGACGTGTCTTGATGGGCTTGCGGCCTGCGGGCTTTTCCTTGATGCTGATGACTTTCAGGTCTCCGTATAGCGTCATCGCGAGACTTCGCGGAATAGGTGTTGCACTCATCACGAGCATGTCGGGGTAATCGCCTTTGGCGAGCAGCGCTTCGCGCTGGCTCACGCCGAAACGGTGCTGTTCGTCGATGATGACAAAACCGAGCTTTGCAAAGAATACGTCCTTGCTAAAGAGCGCATGCGTTCCGATGACGATGTTGCAAAGCCCCATTTGGAGTTCGCCGAGAATGACTTTTCTTTCGGCGGCGGGAGTTGCCCCGACAAGCAAATGCGCTCGGATTCCGGCTGCATCAAAGAACGGCTTGAGCGACTTGAAATGCTGACGTGCGAGAATGTCGGTCGGCACCATCAACGCGCATTGTTCACCAGCACCACAGACTGCCATCATGGCGAGCATGGCGACGACGGTCTTTCCGCAGCCCACGTCGCCCTGCAACAGTGCGTGGAATTGCTTTTTGCCATTGAGCCCGTCGATGATTGTAGAAAGCGCCGCGTCCTGACCTGCGGTCAGTTGGAACGGCAGGCGGGCCTTGGCCGCCATAACGTTCCCCAAATCAATCTGCCTTTCGTGACCGCGAATCTTTTGATTTTCGCGTCGCTTCACCATGCGCAGGCAGAACGGTAACAGCTCCAAAATCTTGAGTTCGCGCTTTGCCTTGTAAATTGTGTCGAAATCTTTCGGCATGTGGAGCGCACGGAGGTTGTCCATCACGGGTGCAAAGTGCAAATAGTCCGTGAGTTCGCGCGGGCAAGCGTTCGGGAGTGTGAGTCCCGGAAAGTTGAAAATCGTCTTGTAAAGATTGCGGAAAAACCTCTGCTCCATCTTTGCTTCACGGCAAATTTCGCTGATGGGGTAGACGGGGAGAATTTGTCCGTTAAAGGCTTCGCCTTCGTCGAACGGCTGCATGTCCGGGTGCACCAGCTGGAGCCCTCGGTATGAACCTACAACGCCAGAAACAAGCCAACGCGTTCCGGGCTTGACGCGGTTTGCGATGAATCGTGTGCCACGGAAAAATAAAAGCTGGATTTCGCTTGTACCATCCGTAAGAACAGCCATGAATCGCGACGTGCGCCCTTTGACAATTCCTGCCCGCGTGATAATCCCAATCACGACTGCGCGCTCGCCATCGTGCAAATCCGCAATCTTGGAAACCTTTGTCTGGTCTAAGTACGTACGCGGAATGTTGTATAAAAGATCGGCGACAGAACACAAGCCCGACTTGTTGAGTTTTTCAAGTCTCTTTGGGCCGAGTCCAGGCAGGTTGGCTAAATCCATTTACTTGCCTGCTTTGTTTTGTTCTTGTTGTGCTTTGGCTTCTTCCAATCGCTTGCGGGCTTTATCCCTAGCATTGTCGCCAATAATGTTCATGTTCTTCCACGTAATCAACTTGAGTTCGTTGCCGTTTTCGTCTTTGAACCCAAGATTCTTCGTGTCGATGGCCATGATGGCCTTGTTAATTCCGTTAATGAAACTGTTGATATTTTCGACAAGTTCCTTAGATTGTAAAAGCGTTTCGGAGTCAATACCTTTTTCGATATTCGTGATAATCTCGTTTGTCTTCTGAGCGTTTTCCTTAAGAGAATAAATGACAGAATCGACGAGTGAAATTTTTTCGTTTGCGGCTGCTGTAACAGTCTTGATGGCGGTATCTGCTTGGAGTGCTGTTTTAGAAAGCGCCTTGGTCGACGTGTTCATTTGCTTAAAGAGCTTGTTCAACTTAGGACTGAACGAGCCTACCGTTTTTTCGGTGTGCGCAAAAATATCTTCGATGGAATGCATTGCGTCTTCGTAGATTTCTGTGGCGGACTTGTGCGAAGAGTCTCCTTTGGAAATCAGCAAAACCGTTTTTTGTACTGCATCGAGCTGTTCGTTGACATTTTCGATAAGTCGGAGCGTTTCTGCAATGCCCGGTTCAAAGTGGCCTTTGAACACATGGTTCTCTGGCATGACTTCGCCTGTTTTGGAAGGTATGATTTCGAGGCGACGTTGCCCCATGAGGGCGTAGTTGACGTTATTGAATTGAGTGCCAGCACGGAGCGTGAGCGGTTCGGTGAAATGAATCTTTACGCGAGAACGGTCTTTAAGCCAAATGACCTGTCCGATTGTTCCGACGCGGTAACCACGCAACACAACTGGGTCTTCGGGTTGCAAAGAACCAAGTTCCTCAAAATCTACAATTGCTGTTTGGTGCACGTTTTGGTGTGCTTTCCACATACCAAAAGCAATGCCGCCAAAAATACAGGCAAAAACAAGAAGTGAAATGTAACCAAGCGCTCTGTCGGAAAGTTTCATGGCTTTGAAAATAGTAAAAAAAAGACGGTGTATCGCCAAACTCCTTTTGCACAATCGATAAATCAAGAAAGGATGTTTATATTTACAGAGTAATCGAAGGTTGCCGGATGAAATTGAAAATGAAAGTAATTTGGGGTTTGGTTTTATTTTCTGTAGTGTCTTTTGCCGAAGAGCCTACGGATGTTTTTGGATTTCAAAAATTTTTTGAAACAAAACCGGGTTCTGTTTCGTGGACATCGGAGCATTGGGCGAACGGGCATGCGCGTACTTTTGCAGACTGGTCGGATGACCCTGATGATCCGTTGCAGTGGTCGGATAGTCGTGGCGTCGATGGGGAAGGCTACAAAGTCGATGGCGAAGGCGTAATGCAGATGCTTGGTGTTGGGCCTCGCTTCCATATCAACGGACAACGCGAATGGGCTCCCCAAAAGCAGTTTTTCTTGAATACGGAATATACTGCTTATTTTATGCGAAATGAAATTGGTGGAAAAAATTATGGCGGTATGGTGGTCGGAGTCCGCAGTGGCGCTTTAGGGCATGGCTCTAGCGGTGGCAACAATTGCGATGCCAATACGTATTACGCAAGGTTCCGCAACGATGGCCGTTGGGATTTCGAAAAGGAATGGAAGCACCCGGCGAGCTATTACCGCAGTGGTTCGGGAATCGGCAAGCAAGACCCGCTTTGGGGTGGTGAACCCTTGCCATTGAACAAGTGGATTGGAATGAAGTACATTGTCTACAATAAGGATGAATCGACAGTCCGCTTGGAACTTTATATCGACTCTACAAGCAATGCGACCCCTCCTGGCAAATGGGAACTTGTGGGCTCTGCCGAAGATTCGGGCAAGGACTGGTCTGGTGCTGAAGCGGGAGCTGCTAAAATCGATGGCTGCAAGGATTATAATGGTCTTGAAAATGCTTTCGATGCAATCTTGAAGGGTGGGGGAGTCATCATCATGCGTACTGATGAGGATCATCCGTTTTACAAGTTCGTCTCGGTTCGCGAGATTGATCCCTCTTTGCCGATAAAGGCGGATTCTACGATTGCGATTCGGCCTGCGTCTCGCCACGCCGCAAAAAGCGTTCATGAGAAGTTGAACATCAAGTTCTTCGACCTCCTTGGCCGCCGTGCATCGAAACGCTAATTTTTTTGTTGTCTTTTCTAAAAAAATGCAATTACTAGTAATTAATAGCTAGTAACTAGTAATTCAAATGACTATATTTATCCCGTCTAAAAAATTTTCTCAAAGGACATTCAAAATGGCTAAAACAGAATCCAAGAAGAAAGTCGTCCTCGCTTACAGCGGTGGACTTGATACTTCCATCATCATTCCTTGGCTCAAGGAAACCTACGACGTCGAAGTGATTGCATTCGCAGCCGACCTCGGCCAGAATGACTTCCCGAACGCAAAGGCTCTCGAAGAAAAGGCTCTCAAGACCGGTGCTTCCAAGTGCTACGTTCTCGACCTCAAGAAGGAATTCCTTGAAGAATACGTTTGGCCGACCGTTCGCGCCGGTGCTAAGTACGAAGGTACTTACCTCCTCGGTACGTCTTTCGCTCGTCCGCTCATCGCTAAGTACCAGGTAAAGATCGCTGAAAAGGAAGGCGCTTACGCTGTTGCTCACGGTGCTACCGGTAAGGGTAACGACCAGGTTCGTTTCGAACTCACCTACGCTGCCTTGAACCCGAAGCTCGAAGTCATCGCTCCGTGGAAGGACCCGCGCTGGACATTCCACAGCCGCGAAGACGCTATCGACTACGCCGCTGCACACAAGATTCCGCTCAACGGCATCAGCAAGAAGAAGATTTACTCCGAAGACGGCAACCTCTGGCACCTCTCTCACGAAGGTGGCGTCTTGGAATTCCCGGAACAGGAACACAAGTACGAATTCCTCAAGCACACCAACACGTATGAAAAGGCTCCGAACAAGGCCGATCACGTGACGATTTCCTTCGAAAAGGGCAATCCGGTTGCTATCAACGGCAAGAAAATGGGCGCTGTTGAACTTCTCGAATTCTTGAACGAAATCGGTGGCAAGAACGCTTGCGGTCTTTTGGACATCGTTGAAAACCGCCTCGTCGGCCTCAAGAGCCGCGGTGTTTATGAAACTCCGGGTGGCACGCTCCTTTACAAGGCTCACGAATGCTTGCAACAGCTCGTGCTCGACAAGGAAACTTTGTTCGAAGCCCAGAAGATGTCTATGACCTATGCAAACCTTGTCTACAATGGCCAGTGGTTCACTCCGCTCCGCCAGGCTATGGACGCCTTCTTCAATGAAGTGAACAAGGTTGTTACTGGTGACGTTACCCTCAAGCTTTACAAGGGCAACATCATCCCGGCTGGCATCAAGAGCCCGTACAGCTTGTACGACATGGGCCTCGGTGGCTTCACGGACGTTGACATGTACGACCAGAAGGATGCTACTGGCTTCATCCGTTGCTATGGCCTCCCGCTCAAGACTCGCGCTCTCTTGCTCGGCAAGAAGACGAACGTCGACTTCGGTGGCGTTCCGAGCCTCAAGAAGTAATTAGTACTTCTAAAAGCATTCAAAAATCCCGACTCATCCGAGCCGGGATTTTTTTCATCAATTTGTTTTTCTTTAAAAAAATACGATAGAGCAACCAATATAAGAATCGTACACGGAACAACGAATAAAAGCTCATCTCTAGACATTGGCTTTTGGGGAATGTTGCCAATTCCATATTGATTGCAAAAAGTTATAATACCTACAATAAATGAAACAATAAATAACCGGCATAAAAAAGATTTCATATATCATTCCTAATCTCTTTATATATTCGACTTTTATTTAAAAATATTTTCGTAACAAATCACTCCAATTATGTAATATATAGTAACAAGAGTGAATGCACTGATAAAATGTTTTTTTGATCGAAAACCACATAGAATAAAATACCTAAAGAGATAGGCCACAAGTAAAAGAAACCATAAGAATATATACAGTAGAATACTATTGCTTGTCATTGGCAAACTCGGCTTGCTTTGAATGGCTTTCAGAAAATATAATTCTAAAATTTATAAATTTACATATAAAAAATATCCAATCATGACTAAATTGTTGTTTGTTTTTGTTTTGTTGTTCTTTTCCTCATGTGGATTGCTGTGGGGAACATTTCTGGGTATTGGATATATTCCTTTCTTTCAATTTTCTTCGAAAAACATGAAAACTACAATATGCAATATAGAGGGAAAAAGAAT
This sequence comes from Fibrobacter sp. UWB11, assembly GCF_900143015.1. Classification (NCBI taxonomy): domain Bacteria; kingdom Pseudomonadati; phylum Fibrobacterota; class Fibrobacteria; order Fibrobacterales; family Fibrobacteraceae; genus Fibrobacter; species Fibrobacter sp. UWB11. The sequence continues at coordinate 230,287 of NZ_FSRT01000001.1, forward strand.
CTTCTTATTTGGTGAAGACACAAATGTTCCTTATTTTAGTTTTAAAGAAGAATATCGCGTTTATCATATTTTATCTGAAGACAGCACTAATAAAGAATATATTGCAACATATAAATTTCCTTTGACAACTGGGATTGGTGCTATAGTAGAAAATACAGATATCGCCATTGTCGAAACTCAAGAAGATATCACAATCTATTACAATCGCGAACCTGCAGGTGGATTTGTTATTGAACAAAATCCATTCTCAAAAAAATTAAGAGCAGAATTCCGCGATCGGTTATTTTATATAAAGAGTGTAGATGGAGCGTGCTATTATAAAAAATAGCACAAAGGAATAATATGTTTCATAAAAGAATTTTTCTACTCATGTTTTTTGTTTTTACCGCAACTTTTATTTTTGCGGCAAAACCAATGCCTTCTGAATCTGCATTTGTCAGAATAGAGTATGTAATTGATTCTTTTGACAATGAAGAAATTGATACGATTATGCCTCGCGCCACGTTAGAATCAATCCTTCAAGATGTTGACAGTGTGTATTTGGCCCCCTATGGGTCTTGTCTGTGCGATTGTGCTGGAGGAGACTTGTTCTTTTATCTTTTTGAAAAAGGTAAAAAGAAACTGAAATTTCACGCTAATAAAGGAATGCCTGAAATTTGTAATTATTTTACTGACAGCTTGGACCTAGTTTTTAAATTAAAGGACGCAAGCAAAATTAATGCGCTGGCAGATTCATTAATGAATAAATGGAAAACTCAACTTAAAAAGCGATGAAAAATAATTAGATTCAAAGAGGTGATTTGTCCAATGACTTATTTTATCCGTTGTTCCTTAATAACGGTACTCTTTAGTGGCGCTTTTTTTCTTGCTCATTCAGCTTCTTCTCAAAATGGAGTTTGTAAATGGGACGCACAGCTTAGTCAAGCAATGTTTAAATATGAAAAATACTTAAACGGACAATATGAAGCAGACGATGCAGACATTCTTCTTCCGTTAGGGTATCGAAAAATGAACTGCCTTCTTGATTCAATTATAAAAAAGGAAAAATATGACTTCAATCCATATACTTTGCTTTGGCTGACTGAAATTCCGGATTCTGTTTTTTATTTGTCTCCCGCTAGTGTGAAGTATTTGGTTGAAAATAAAAACAAACTTGTAAAAAATGCAGGTCGTTTGTTAGTCAATGAGAAAATGAAAAAGAATTACTCAATAGACAATAATGTTATAGAAAAAAACACAACGCTAAAGACTTTTGATTGGTATGTTTTTTTTAACCTTACCTAGAACCCGTACGCATAGCCGACTTGCCATATTACAGTCGGTTCATTGTGCTTCATAAAGCAGTGTACCGGAATGGCAATGTACGAAAATACTCCGTAGATGTTTGCACGAACTTCTGCCGAAATGTCGAGCGATTCTTTGTAGTTGTACGAACGTACGTATTTTACTTTGTTTGCTCTATTCAGTGCTTTGTGGTATCCGTTCGGGGCCTTTGCAAATGCGTATCCGCTGCCGAATCCAGCGTCAATTGAAAAAGGCAGTTCGCGGAAAAACTTCCATGCAAAACTTCCTCGGAAACCGACCCAGTATTCATCCGGTTGCAAATGGAGTCCGCCTCCCATTGCCCTGAAAAAGAAGTTGTTGTATCCAACGCCTGCGTTTAACATGATAGGTGTCGGTCTGCCGGCCGAAATGCCGGCCTCGAACTGCCAGGGCGAACCTTGCGTGCTTTGGGCGGCGAACGCAATTCCTGCGAAAAAAGTAAAAATGAGGGCGAGGACTAGGCTTCTAGGTAACATGTTTATAATAATAGTAATCGAAAATTGACATGAACCCTTTTTTTTCCTAAAAAAATGTTATCTTTAAAGCAAACAACAGGTCTATGGGAAAGAAGGACCATAAACAAGGAAGGAATATGAAAAAATCGTTATTCGCAATCGTGAGCGCTGCTCTCATTTCCGCATCGGCAGCTTTTGCAAATGGGGGTATGTTCGACAAGTGGCTTCCGGAAAACACGACCGCAGATGTGGTCGCTGCCATCAAGTTTACCCGTATGCAGTTCAGCAACTGGAAATTCGAAGACGGTACGTCCTCTTACACATGGCTCTTCACCTATGATGCTGACCTCAAGTCTCACTGGGCGGTCGCTGATTGGCGCAACAAGCTGAACCTTGCTCTTGGCTACACTTGGACGGACGGCCTTGGCAAGCGCAAGTCTTCAGATAAGATTTTCTACGAAACCATGGGTGACTTCAACGCTTCCGAAAAGATCAAGCCGTATGTCGGCGCTCGTTTCGAATCGCAGTTCACGAGAGGCTATGACTATAGCGAAGACGCTGATGGCAACGAAATCAAGACTACCGTTTCTCACTTCATGGCTCCGGGCTATGTGACGCAGATGGCCGGTGTGGGCTACTTCCCGAACGACAACTTCTCTACGCGTCTTGCTTTTGCAAACCGCATGACGATTACTGCCGATGGTTCCGATACTTATCTCTACTCTGACGATACGGATACGAGAAAGATTGAAAAGTTCAAAAACGAACCGGGTCTCGAAAGCATCACGGAATTCAAGTACGATTTTTCTGAAATCGTAACTTTCAAGAGCCGCTTGTGGGCTTTTATCAACTTCAAGGGTTTTGATGAAATCGATGGCAAGTGGGAAAACCTTCTCGCATTGTCGCTTTCTCCGCTCTTCGAATTCCAGGTCAGCTATGATATCGCTTACGACAAGGACTTGGACAAGGATTCTCAGCACAAGAACGTGATTCTCGTTGGCGTGACTTGGCGTTGGTTCTAATTTAGAATCAAATTCAAATTAATTATGAGAACCGCTTCGGCGGTTCTTTTTTCTATCTTTGCACGTGTAAAATTAAAGAGGTTTCTATGGCTATTACTGTTGTGGATTACAATGCGGGCAACTTGACTTCTGTGATGAATGCGCTCAAGTACATTGGTGTTGATGCCAAGGTGAGTCGCGATCCTGATGAAATCGCAAAGGCTACGCGTTTGATTTTCCCGGGTGTCGGTGCTGCCGCGTCTGCCATGGAAACGCTCACGAAGACTGGTATCGGCGAAGCTATTAAGGCTGTGGTGAAGGCTGGGAATCCGGTGCTTGGCATTTGCATCGGCTGTCAGATTATTCTTGAAGAAAGCGAAGAAGATGGTGGCGTAAAGACGCTTGGTCTTATTCCGGGTCGCGCCGTGCGTTTCAAGGATGAACCGGGTCTCAAGATTCCGCACATGGGCTGGAACCAGGTGAACTTCACTCGCGAACACCCGATTATGAAGGGTATCCGCAGCGGTTGCGATTTTTATTACGTGCATTCCTACTACCCGCAGGTGCCGGCTGAATACGCTTTTGCCGAAACGACTTACGGCACACAAACGTTCACCGGACTTATCGGTAAGGATAACTTAATTGCAAGCCAGTTCCATCAGGAAAAGAGCGGCGAGGTTGGACTTGCCATGCTCAAGAACTTCTGCGACTGGAACGTTTAAACAAATTCGCGGCAGTTCTGCAAGTTGCCGGTTTCGTTCTAAGTTGTTTCGAAAAAAATAGTATCATAAAAATACGATTTTTGTGAAATTTGCTAAAAATGGCGTTATTTTGCGTGTAAATGGCGCTAGAGTATCATGGCCTATTGTTTTTCGGAATGAATTAATATATATTTACGGCCATGAAGCCGGTTACGGAATACGAAGATTATCGCGTTTATATGCAGGATTATTATACTGAGCGAAAAAGAGTCTCGTCTTTTTCGTGGCGTGAATTTACTCGTGCTTCGGGCTTCACTTCTCCGACTTATCTAAAATTGGTGTGTGAATGTAAGACCCGCCTTTCGCCTCAAGGGGCCGAAAAGGTGGGGATGGCAATGGAACTGGCCGGTTTTGAACTTGAGTATTTCAAGTCGATGGTCACTTATTGCCATGCCAAGACCGATCAGGAACGCAAGAGCGCTTATGAAACAATGCTAGAGCTTGCTTCGAACAACAAAGTAAAAGTTGTCGATGGCGATGCGTTCAAGTATTTTGAATCGTGGGTGCATCCGGTTGTGCGTGAACTTGCGCCGGTGATGTCTGGGGCAACTCCTGGCGATATCGCCAAGCGCTGTTGTCAAGTTGTTTCTGCTGCCGAAATTCGTGAATCGCTTGATTTTATGGTCCGGATTGGGCTTTTGAAAAAGAATGGCGATAACTATGTGCAGGCGGACAAGCATTTGAAAGGTATGACTTCGGCCGTGTCTGTTGCTTTGCGCTATATGCACAGGGAAATGGCTCATTTCGCAGAAGAGGCAATTATCCGGTTTACGCCATCGGAACGAAACTTTACCGGGCTTACCATGGGAATTTCTGCAGAAGACTATAAAAAGATTTTGCAGGAACTCGATGTTTGCCGAAAGAAAGTCGCCCAAATTGCGCTGAACAGTCGTGGCACAGAAAGAGTTTATAGATTGAATTTACAGTTATTCCCATTGACGTGGAAAGAGGATAATTCCGATGTTAGGTAAAATTATTAATTTGTCTGCCTTTGCTCTTTTGCTAGGCGTCGTGGCGTGTGACAAAAAAACATCCGGAATTACCGAAGAAGGCAATTCTGTCACCGCGTATGACTTGTGGAACGGCGCCGATGGTGCTGGCGGTTTTAAGTATGCTAACGTAGCTGCTCGCTGGTATAGCGTTGACGATGAAAACGATGGCGGAACGTCGTCAATTGTATTCCCGACCATCGAGGGTAACAACCTTACGTCCGAAAATATGGAATCGCTGGTCTCGTATTGCGGCGGCCTCTGCGGAACGGTTGAACTGGGCGAATCGTCTGCCCCGAGTGCTGGCGTGGGTATCGCACTTACAGAAAATGATTCTGCTATCGATATTTCTGAATGGGATGGCCTTTGCGTATCTTATGAATCTGCTCTGCAAATGAAGGGCGTGCTCGGCTACAAGGATGGCGGTACGCTGTCTGCAAACGATATGCCGACTGTTGAATTTGACAAGACCGAGAATGGGGCTTATGCATCTCGTTGTGCAAAGTGGGCTGATTTCAAACAAAGTTCTTCGAACAATAATTCTGGTGTCGAAGCATCCAAGAAAGCAACGTCGCTTATTTTCAAGTTTGTCGGTAAAGCGAAGGAATCTGGGTTCTTCAATATCAAGGGAGTAAGCTCCTATAAGCATGGTGTTCAAAACTTGGATTCTATTGAATATGTAGAACCCATGAAAGTAGATACGAGTGCTTGCTTGTGGAACGGAACCTTAGATAATCCGGGTTCTATGGTGATGAACGATTTGGATGGAACTCGTGGCGGACTTTGGTATTCCTACAATGACCGTAACGATGGCGGTGCGTCTCTGTTGTATTGGTCTGCAGAAGCCCCGAATTACAAGAACGCATTTGAATGGTTGGCGGATGATGAACTCTTTAAAGGCGGGCTTTCGGCAAGTGTTTCTTTGGACAAAGGAAGCGCACCTCAAGCTTATGCCGGTATAGGTTTTAGAATGGCTGTTCGCGATTCTGCAAATGCTGATTATTCTGCTAAGGCTACTGATATTAGCGGCTGGGGTGGAATTTGTGTGTACTACATGGCCGAAAAAGATATGCGCATGGTGCTTGCCTCTGATTCTCTTGAAAAAGATTATACTCTGGCGGCTTCTACGACTCCTGTTGAAAAATGCATCACTTGGGATGAAATGTCTACTGCAGGTTTAGAAAAATCCGCTAGCGATATTAAGTTCGAAGTTCGTTCGAGTGAAAATGTATTTAATCAAATCCGGTTCAATATCATTGCTGTTGGAAAGTACAAAGAAGGCGGTGCGTGCATTGCCGATGAATCTAAAGTAAATCCCTTCTAGTAAGTTGTTGACTTCTTATTGTCTATAATTTATATTAAGCGGTAAAGTGTAGGAGGATACTTTCGTGTTCAGAAGGTTATTGAAGATTGCGGTGTTGCCCGCCGTATTGGGCATTTGTGCTTGTTCCGATGACAAAACAAGCGGAGTCTCTGTAGAAGATAACGTCATTACTGCAGGTGATGTTTATTCTTCTAGCGAAATGCTTTCTAGTTCAAGCATAGAAAGTTCTAGCCATGGTGTGCAATCGTCTTCGGACCAAGAAGTTGTCGAAGTTTGTAAAAACGACCTCTGGGATGGTGCTGCTGGAATTACCAAGGTAAAAACGGAAAGTGAAATTACCGGGTACTGGTACACTTGGGGGGATGATGGGGGCGCATCAAGGATTGTGTTCCCTGTTGAAATGGGGAATAGCTATTCGGATGATGCTTTAGATGCCGTTGTTGAACATTGCGGAGGCTTTTGCGGAACGATTAAGTTTGATTATTCCGATTCTTCGCCTGCAGTCGGTATTGGATTTTTAGTTGCGGAAGAAGGCAAAAGTACCGATATTTCGTCATGGGGTGGTATTTGCGTGACATACTCATCCGATGTGAGTTTCTGGCTTGGCATTGCATCGGAATATAGTGATGCGTCGAATGTTTTTTCGATGGTGGGAATTCGGTTCCCTAGTGTAGTGTCGGGTGATACTTCTTTGTGTGCCCGCTGGGAAAACTTCTCTCGTAATTCGCCTGCTGTAGCTCCTGAAGATCGACGTGGTGACGTGGATGCGAAAAAGGCTAAAGCAATTCTCTTTAGATTTTTAGGTGATGGTTCAGAATCAAGAAATTTCAATATCAAGGCCGTGGGCACATACGACGGAGATTTGCCACAGGTGGGCCTGCGGTCAGAAGATGTGCAAAACGGAGAAAATGAAGCGAATGAAGATTCGGCGACTTGCGTGTGGAAGGGCTCGGCACATTGGGAGTATGAATCTCAAAACGGCGCTGGAACTTGGTTTGTTTATGCTGATGACAATGCATCGAAGTTGTATTTTCCGATTGATAATGGGGTTAATTATTCTTTCTGGAAATATGATCCAACACTGGATTACTGTGGTGGCTTCTGCGGAACGATGGTGTTGGACCGTCAAGATGGCGGTGAATCGTTCGTAGGTATTGGCTTAGCCATTGCTGGGTATAATATGACTTCGGATGTCTGTGATAGTGATGTGTGTTTTTTTGATGGTATTAAAACGAAAGACATTGAAGATTGGGGCGGAATTTGTATAACGTATCAGTCGCAAAAAGATGCCTATTTAAAGTTGGGTATTGGCTCGGCCGATGAAGATTTGGAGTCTATGGATTTTCCAAATTTGCATCTCCCCAAATCGACGACAATAATCGAAAAATGTTATAAGTGGGATGAGTTTGACAAGTTGACTTCTGACCAATTAAAGAGTGTATCTGTGATTGCGTTTGAGGCTCGTAGCCAAACTCCACCGGAAAACGTAGAGTTCGGTGTGTATGCTGTTGGGAAATATTCTGCTCAGGGTGCATGTCGCCTAAAACCATACAATTAAGAAATTTGCTCCATTCATACTACGAATGGGGCTTCTTTTTTGCTTTGATTGTATCATGAAAATACATTGTATTTTTAAGATTTTAAATAAAAACTGCTTAAATTGCTAAAAATTGAATAAAAAGTATCATGAAATATTGCGGTTTTTAAAATAGAAGTGTATATTTGTTATTATGAAGCCGATTACGGAGTATCAGGATTATCGCTGCTACATGCAGGACTATTACGATGAACGGAAGCGTGTATCATCGTTTTCCTGGCGTGAATTTGCGCGTGCGGCCGGCTTTACATCGCCGACTTACCTGAAACTTGTCTGTGAAGGCAAAACGCGCCTTTCGTCTGTTGGGGCGGAAAAAGTCGGTGCCGCGATGCACTTGGCAGGTTACGAACTTGACTATTTCAAGTTGATGGTGGAATGTTGCCATGCCAAAACGGATGCGGACCGCAAAGTCATTTTTGAATCAATGCTGAAGATTGCGAAAGACAATGCTGTGAAAGTTGTCGATGGCGATGCGTATAAGTATTTTGAAACTTGGATACATCCGGTGGTAAGAGAGCTTGCTCCGGTGATGCCAGGAGCGACTCCGGGTGAAATTGCGAGGCGTTGTTGTTTGGAGGCCTCAGCGGGGGAGGTCCGCGAGTCGCTCGATTTTATGGTAGATGCAGGCCTGTTAAAGAAAAACGGGGATGCCTATGAGCAGGTTGGTAGGCATCTGACTGGTTCTCCTAAAATTATGTCCGTGGCGATGCGTTCTTTGCATCACGAAATGATTCATTTTGCGGATGAGGCTCTTGAAAAATTTTCTGCGACGGAACGTAATTATTCTGGACTTACCATGGGAATTTCGGACGAGGATTACGAGAAAATTGTGCAAGAGATTAATGCTTGCCGCAAGCGTATTGCTCAAATTGCTTTGAACGGCCGTGGCGTCGGTCGTGTCTACAGGTTGAATTTACAGTTGTTCCCGCTGACGTGGGAGGAGGGAAAAAATCATGCTTAAGAAACTTCTTAACATATCGGCGTGCATTTCTGCATGCTCGTTTGTGTTTGGCATTGTGGCGTGTTCGGATGACAATACAGCGGGAGTCACGGAAGATGGCAATCCGATTGCCTATGGTGAAAGTAGCTCGTCTGTTTATGGCGAAAGCAGTTCGTCTGTTGTGGGCAGCTCCTCTGCTATTGAAAGCTCTTCTGCCGTCCAGTCCTCTAGCAGTGTAGAGGCTGTTCCGAAGTTTGACTTGTGGAATGGTAAAACGGACAACAAGATCAATACGTATAACGAAAATACGGGGTATTGGTTCAGCTTTAGCGATGATTATTATTCTCGTATAACTTGGCCTGTGGAAATGGGTAATGAATATACTGCAGATTTCTTGGATCCTGTTTTTGAATATTGTGAAGGCGTGTGTGGTACAGTTGAGTTGCATGGCTCGGAGACGATGCCTTGGGCGGGTATTGGCTTTACGCTTGCCGAAGAAAATTCAACGGTGGATATCTCTGCATGGGGCGGCATCTGTGTAACGTATGTCTCTGAATATCCGGTGAGTGTCTATCTCAATGTGAATGTTGGTGGTTTAGATACGATTGACGTTGTGTCTCCGTTTGTGGCCTATCCGGGCATTACGCTCCCGAAATCGGTGACGGATGCACCAACGCTTGTGAATATGCTTGGTTCTGATGCTGCTATTACGCGTTGTGCCAAATGGAGCGACTTTATGGTGTCTAGCTGGGCGGTACACAATAGTTCGAAATTGAGCAAGATCTATTCTGGCGAAGAGGCTGTCAAAGAAATCAGGGCGATTAACTTTGTATTTATTGGTAACTCCGATGGCAAGGGTGAATTCAATATCGTTGGTATCAGTACTTACGATGAAAATCTTCCGCAGTGGAATCACAATGGCGGCACGAATGCACAGGATGTAGGCCTGGTTACTACAAATGATGATTCCTTGACTTGCCTGTGGAAAGGCTTGGATGGATCTGGAATAGTAAATACGGGTTATAATGACCGGGATGAATTTGTCGGAATGTTGTATGAATTCGATGCTTCTCCCGAGGGGGCGTATTCTAAAATAGAATTCCCCGCGTATAGGGAAATGGAGTATGAACCCTATATGTATGAGCCGATTATCGTTGAATGTAAAGGCTTTTGTGGAACGATGGAGTTTACTTTAGAAAAAGCGGATTATGCCGCGTCTGCTGTAGCCTTCAATATTGCTGAAGATACATTGACATCTTGTGAAGGCAATACTTGCTATGGAGAAGCTAAATTTGCCGATATCAAGGATTGGGGCGGCATTTGCATCACGTATTATTCCGAAAAGGATGCTTACTTAAATGTTGTTGTAAAAGGCGTTCCGTATGAAGAATCTCCGAAAGCATTTCTCCCTGCTACGGGGGCACTTGTAGAAAAATGCTTTACCTGGAATGACCTTGCCCCGAATGATCCTAATATGGGGTCTGCGGTAAGTACGGTTCAGTTTATTGTGAAGAGTTATGAAAACGGCGACAGAAACCAGTTTAATATAGCGGGGATCGGAAAGTATTCTGCTAATGGGGCTTGCTCTATTCCAAAAACCGCTTATGCGCCGATAAGTTCTTCGAGCCGAACCCCGCGCAGTTCCAGCAGTAGCAAGGTGTATAAAGATGAGTGCTCTTTCAAGAATCTTAGCCCAGTTTGGTATGGTCCGGATGGTTATTTGGGTGTAAAAACTGGGTATTCGACAGCGACAAGCGAAGGCGGCCATTGGTATGCATTCAAGGATAATGACGAAGTCAATATGACTTTTCCTGTACAAGTAAATGGCGAGTTGGGTCAGGATTCGTTGCAACCTGTTCTAAACTACTGTCAAGGACTTTGTGTAACGCATAAAGGCGCAGGGAATGCTGGCTTCGGATTTAACATTGCTGATAAAGATGGAAATGGCAAGTTGCTGGCGAAAAGTCTCAAATATTGGGGCGGCATGTGTGTTGTTTATGCATCGGAATATGATTTGCATATTGCTATAAATGATGCAGAGCAAAATGATTTTGCAAACGTATCTAAATTGCCGGGCGTGACGTTGCCACAGACTGATGGTTATGCCAAGATTGAATGTAAATCCTGGAATGAATTTGTTGACAGCGAAACAAGGGCACCTATCGATCCTTCCAAGATATCGTCAATTTTATTCTATGATTATGCCAAGAATAATGCCAGTAGTTCGTTCAATATCTTGGAAATTGCCCCGTATCAAGAACTGGATGGTACATCCTATTTAAAATGCCAGGAACCTGCCTACTTGAAATAATATATATTACTGGTTACAGATAAAATGAAGGATTGTTGTATGTTTAGGAGAATTCTTGGAGGCGTGATTTCTGCCTTGTTGCTTGGCGTTATCGCCTGTTCAGATGACAATCCTTCGGTTCCATTTGTTGAACCTATCGCAGGTGAAAACAGCTCCTCTGCAGGAACGCTTTCTAGTGATGACCGCGTAATAGGATCATCCTCGAGTGACGGCGGCGTAATAGAATCTTCTTCAAACGGAGCGTTGTCTTCAAGTGGTGCGGTAAAGGCCCGCCGCTATAATTTGTGGGACCCAGCTGTAGACTACAAGGTCAATACAGGAGACGATAGCACAGGCTTTTGGCGAACCTTTGGCGATGACTTGTTTGGCCAACAGGGTAAATCGAAGGTTGTTTTCCCTGTCGAACTTGAAAATTCATCGATTCCTTTGGCTTCTGTTTTTAAACATTGCGATGGTCTATGCGGATCGGTTGAATTCGATACTTCAATGTTTAAACCTTGGGCGGGTTTTGAAATCCAACTTGCCAGGGACGGCGCTACGGCGGATGTCTCGTCTTGGGATGGTATCTGTGTCACTTACGAATCTGATTATTGGATGTACGTCTATTTGAAGGTTAATATTGATGGAATTGATTCCAATAGCGAAATATTGCCGTTCGAAGCATATCCTGTGGGCATTCTAAATATAACGGCGAACGGAGGTTCTTTTGATCCAACACTTCGTGATTTGTATTGGATTAACGAGCCTAAAACTGTATGTGCAAAATGGAGCAATTTCGATATAACACATTGGAAATATTCCCAATATTCAATCAATCGCCAGGTATATACGGGAGAAGAGGCTGCAAAGGAAATCGTGTCGATCATGTTTAAGATTGATAGCCGTGGTGATGTTGATAAGAGAACTTTCAATATTAGGGGAATCAGTACTTATAAACCGGACGAATCTTCGTATGATTGGGGGTTTCATAATGATGGCGTCAATGTAGAATTTCCTTATGATGATTCCTTGACTTGCATGTGGAAAGGGGTTGACGGAACCCATGTGAAAACAGGCTATAATGATCGTAGCAGATACGCGGGATGGTTGGAACAATTTGATGAGTCTCCTGGTGACGCTTATGCTCATATTGAATATCCGGTGGAACTGTCGGGGGAGTTTGAATATGAAGTGTATGGAGGTCTTATTGAGACATGTCTCGGTTTTTGTGGAACGATGGATTTTACCCTGAAAGGGGCCGAATACGCTATTGGCGGAGTCTCGTTTAATATTGCGGGCTTTAATGATGGCGATTACGTTTTTGAAGATATCCAAGACTGGGGCGGTGTTTGCGTCACTTACTATTCCGAAAAGGATGCTTACCTGAACTTTGTTGTAAAAGATGTTCCTTACGAGAACTCTCCTAAGGTCGCTTTGCCAAAGTCCAAAGGTCTTGTCGAAAAATGCTTTACCTGGAATGAAATTGCGCCGAATGATCCTGATATGGGGCGTGCGGTGGGTGCAATCCAGTTTGCTATAAAGGGTACTGTAGATTATGAAAAATGCAGATTTAATTTGGCGGGTATAGGGAAGTATTCCGTTAATGGCGCGTGCTCTTTTGAAACTCCAGCCATTTCTGGAAACTAGAATTTATAATTAAAAAATAAAGGAGTGCGTTATGTTTAGGAGAATTTCTGGTATTGCGGCAAGTGCCTTGTTGCTAGGCTTTGTCGCCTGTTCAGATGACAATCCATCGGGTGGCTTTGATGTTCCCGCTTACGGCGATAGCAGTTCGTCAGTGGAACCTGCTCCCCAAAGTAGTGACGATGTTGGCGGGAGTGCTGCGAATGTCGCATCGAGCAGTAGTCAAAATGTTGCAGAGTCATCAAGTAGCGTGATTGCGAATTCTTCAAGTAGCGCAAAAACGCCGAAGAATACGGCTGCTTGTTTGTGGAATGCTAGCAAAGGTGACTATTTGGTGAATACGGGATTTGATCCTGATAGTACACGTGGTGCTGGACTTTGGTATAATATTAGCGATGATCCTGATGGCGGTGTTACTGAGGTTTATAGCCCGGATGTGTGCGGTTTTGAAGCTCCCGAGTATGAATGTGCGGAAGCGCTTGTAGAATATTGTGGTAGTTATTGCGCTGAATATCGTTTTAGAAAAGGAACCTCTGCTGAAATTTTTGGGGGAATGGGATTCAATGTTGCGGGCGTTGAAGATCCCCATGCCTCGCACGCCCTAAGGTATGGTGACATCAGCGATTGGGGGGGCATCTGTGTGACGTACGCTGCGGATAGGGATGTGCTCTTGAGGCTTTATACAGACGATACCTTTTATCAGGCTGAATTTGGCAAATCAACTGAATTTGTAGAAAAATGCGTTACATGGGATGCTTTGAATGCGGCCGAGGCTTCAAAACATGTGTCTAGCATTCGTTTCATTATGCCGGGTACCGATGGAACAAAGGGACACCTCTCTATTGCCGCTGTCGGTAAATACGATGCGAATGGAGCTTGCGATGTCGATGGCTATGCCTATGTTTTGCCAAAGAGTAGTGTTGACGAAGGGATTATTGTATTGCGCAGTTCAAGTTCTAAACAAAGTAGTTCTGAACAAAGTTCTTCTAGCGGTATCACTGGGCCTTGTACGACTCCTGAGAGTGTCAGTGATTTATGGTATGGTCCGAGAAACGCCCGTAATGGTAACGACTTTGTAAATACTGGGCTCGATAACGGTTCTGAAACATCCGGATATTGGTTCAGTTTCAGTGATGAAAAGGGCGATGCATTTGTCTCGTGGCCCGTAATGCAATATGAATATGAAAATGTAATGAATTTGCTTATAGAAGTATGTGAGGGTATTTGCGGGACGTTCAAGTATAGAAGTGAGGGCGTTGTGGGTATCGGTTTTAATGTTGCCGGGGAAGCTTTGTCTGGAAAAAATGGAGCCCCGGACATAGCCGATGTTTCTGCTTGGGGCGGTTTGTGTGTGACTTATACCTCGGAATCGGACATGGATGTGGTAATGTCTAACGATACGGCATTTACCTATATCGAGAAAATTGCGTTATTGCCTAAGGTTACGTTGCCCAAGAGTGTTGAGGTCAAGACAGTGTGCTCGAAGTGGAGTGATTTTGTCTCCTATGCAGAAACCCCTAGTGACCCGACTCATGTCGCGTCGATTTTATTTGTAGTCTACGGAAATGCGGGCTCTGAGAGCAAGTTCAATGTGATTGGCATTGGTAAGTATGCCGATGTGCAAAACATCTGCAAATAGGGTGCAGAACCGTTTGTTGCCGGTACAAAATAGCCCGCGATCTTTGAATCGCGAGCTTATCCTTTCAACTTGTCATCCCGGCCTTGTGCCGGGATCTAGAATGTAAAAGATGGCGGATCAAGTCCGCTATGACGTTGTCAAACGACAGTTGTGATGTTGTCATGCCCGACTTGATCTCTTTGACTACTTGCAGCTATGCTGCTTAGTAGTCATGATCCGCGTATGGGGAGGGCATCTCCTTTTTACGGCAGTTCGCCGCCAATCAATTCCATCTGCATCTTGTAGATTTCCTTGCAGGCATTTTCGCCGAGGTCGAGGAGCTTGTTGAGCATGGCGCGGTCAAAGCTGGCGTGTTCGCCCGTGCCCTGCACTTCAATGAAATTCTTGGCATCTTGCATGACGACGTTCATATCGACGTCAGCGGCAGAATCTTCGACATAGCAAAGGTCGCAAAGCGGATTGCCGTTCACAACGCCTACAGAAATAGCGGTGATGCCGTGTTTTAAAATCTGCTGCGTGATGCCAAGGCGTTCCTTGATTTTCTTGACTGCAATGGCAAGGGCCACGAAGCCGCCGATAATGCTTGCGGTACGTGTACCACCGTCGGCTTCGATCACGTCGCAGTCGACCACGATAGCGTTCTCGCCGAGGGCTGCAAGGTCGGCTGCGCCGCGCAGCGAGCGGCCTACCAAGCGCTGGATTTCTTGCGTACGGCCGCTCGCGCCCTTGCGCTCGCGTTCCACGCGCTTGCCCGTACTTTGCGGAAGCAAGCTGTATTCAGCCGTAATCCAGCCCGTGCCGCGACCGGCGAGCCAGTCCGGAACTTTCGGGAGGAGCGTTGCATTGCAGATGACGCGGGTGCGTCCCATTTCGATAAGGACGGAACCGTCGGCGCTAGAGATAAAGCCCGTGGTCATCTTGAGATTGCGATATTCTTCAGGTTTTCTATCAGTACGTTCGTATGCCATATAATCTCCTTGCGTTGTCACCCCGACCTCGTCATTCTGATCTTGTCATCCTGGAGCCGAAGGCGATAGGATCAATTAATTTTTGTAATCACGTTTTTCGCATGTGGTGACCCCGGCACAGCGGCCGGGGTGACAATTGTGCTTAATAACTTAATTTCTCCGTTGTTCCTTCGCGGAAACTTCCGAGACGGTAGATAAAGTCTGTGTATTGCTGTAGTTCCTTGAGCGCTTCGACGACGTTCGGGTCCTTCGGGTTCCCTTCGAACGAAAGGTGGAAAATGTATTCCCACGGACGGTCTGGATGCGGGCGGCTCTCGATGCGTGTGAGGTTCAACTTGCGCTTGGCAAAGCATCCGAGCGCTTCGTACAAAGCACCTGATTTGCTAGAATCGCTCAACATGAACAAAAGCGTTGTTTTGATGGGAGGCTTGCTTGCATCGTTTGCCGAAAAATCCGGCAATTCAATCGCTGTCTTTTGGATTGCGTAAAAGCGCGTGAAGTTCACGCCCGGCAAATTTTCGAGTCCTTGCTTTAGAATGTCAAGACCGTAGAACTTGGCGGCATATGCGCTTGCGATTGCACCGATGTGCTTGTCGCCGCGCTTTGCGATTTCTTCGGCGCTGCCTGCGGTATCATAGAATGCCGTGCTCTTGATGTTCGGATGCTGTCCGAAAAAGCGGCTGCATTGGGCGAGACCCTGCGGGTGGCTCAACACTTCGGTAAGGTCTTCGAGCTTTGTGCCCGGCAATGCGCAAAGCGTATGTTCAATCTGCAACTTGACTTCGGCGACAATCGGATGGCGCCACTTGTAAAGCAAGTCGTAGTTGTCGTAAATAGAACCTGCTGTCGAGTTTTCTATAGGGATGGCGCCTCCATCAACGACGCCTGTTTCAATGCCCTGGAAAATTTGTTCGAACGTGTCCATCGGCACGACTTCGATATCGTTTCCGAACAGGTGGTAGGCGGCACTTTCACTATAGGCCCCGCGACGGCCCTGGAATGCAATTTTCTTCATGATATGAAATATAAAAAGTAGGAAGTTAGAAGTAGGAAGTAGGAGGAAAAAAGAATATGGAATTTAGTAGTTGGTCATTAGTCAATAGTCATTGGTTGTTGGTTAATTGTTTCTAGTTATTGTAATCGCGCCATCGGCGCCTCATTTAAAACTAATGACTAAGAGCCATTGACTAAAAACTAACTCCTACTTAAATCGTCTTGCGCCTTTGTATTTGGACGACCAATAGTTATCGTCCATGGATGTAATCACCACACCCTTACTTGTACTGGCGTGGATAAAACGGTTCCCTTTTAGGTAAATACCGACGTGACTGATTTTCCAGAAGTTTCCGAAAAATACAAGGTCACCTTCTTGCAATTTTTTGCGCTTGATGGAGTAGCCGCGACCATCGTCATAAATGTGTTGAGCGCTGTGGTCGAGCGATATCCCGTAAAAACCTTTGTAGACTTGCATCACGTAGCCGGAGCAGTCTGTCTTCTTTTTGCTTGCCGCACCGTAAACGTATTTTGCGCCAAGCCATTCCTTTGCGTACTTTTCAAGATTTGTGGGCTTGGCGGCTGGCTTTGTCTGTTTCTTCGTTGCCTTATCTGTCTTTTTTGCGCTTGCTTTGTCTGTAGTTTTTTCGGTTTGTTTTTCTACCGTTTTTGTGGTGGCGTTAACGGCAACTTTTGTAGTATCGCTATTTCGAACTTGTGTGCTGTCTTGCTTTTGCTTTTTGGTGACAGTTCCTTTGTTTGCGCTGGAATCGCTCAAGGCCAAACTGTCTGTTTGCGGGGTTAAGTTTTTACCCGTAGAATCAAGCGTACTCGCGACAACGGAATCAGATGCATTCGCTTGATTGTTCCCGGTGTTTTTAGAGGCTGCCGCAAGAATTTCTTCTTGCACCAATTCTTCCTGCGAGTCTATTGTAGTGGTGTCAGCTTCTACGACTTCTTTTTTGGGGACTCTGTAGCGCTTGTAAGAACCGCTTTTTCGATCGTATCCGGGACGTACAGGAAAAGCGCAGTTTGATAGAACCAAACTGCACGCAATTGCAATTCCCATGATGAGGCGATTTCTAAAAGCCATCAAGTAAAATTTACATAATTACGGCTTTCAGGAAAAGTTTTAGTGGCTTTTAGCCGATAAATCCGTGCGGCTTGAATCCGAGACCTTTTACGAGCTCGAAATCCTTGCTGCTATTTGTGCCTGCCGTAGTGAGCATGTCGTCCGTGATGGCAGCATTTGCGCCACTCTTGAATGCACGCTTGCCGTCATCGCCCAAAACGCCACGGCCACCCGCGAGGCGGATAAATGCCTTTGGGTTGATGAATCGGTAAATCGCCACGATGCGGCAGAATTCGTCATTCGTGAGCTTCGGCAGGTTTTCGTACGGCGTTCCGGGAATCGCGTTCAGCACGTTCACCGGAGTCGACTTGACGCCGAGTTTGCGCAAATCCAAGCACATGTCGATGCGGTCTTCCATCGTTTCGCCAAGGCCCATGATTCCGCCGCTGCAAATTTCGAGGCCAGCGGCAAGAGCGTTCTGGAGCGCGCCAATCTTATCGTCGTAAGTGTGCGTCGTGCAAACGTCCGGGAAGTGGCGGCGGTATGTTTCCAAGTTGTTGTGGAAGCGGGTGAGGCCAGCTTCCTTGAGCTTGTCGAACTGTTCCTTGTTTAAGAGACCTGCCGAAAGGCAAATCGAAAGCTTTGTCTCTTTTTTCAGGCGGCGGAGCGCTTCGCTAATTTGTTCTACATCGCGGTTCGAAAGCGTACGACCCGATGTCACGATGGAGTAGCGCGGAATGCCTGCCGCTTCTTTCTTCTTTGCGTCTGCGACAATCTCGTCGGCGCTGAGCAACTTGTATTCCGGGGCGCCGGTGTGGTAGTAGCTGCTCTGGGCGCAGTACTTGCAGTTCTCGGAGCAGCGACCGCTGCGCGCGTTTACGATGGAACAAAAATCAAAGTCGTCGCCGTGGAACTTTTCGCGGATTTCGTTGGCGGCTTGCGCGAGTTCATCGAGGTCTTCGCTTAAAAGTTTGATAGCCTCTTCGCGTGTAATCTCATAACCTTCATTTAAAACTTTGTTTTTCAGTTCTTGAACGAAAGACATTTCTCACTCCAGGTTGGGCTTTTTCGCGCGCAAATATAGAAAATTACTTTTTTGCGCGGTAGGCTGCAATTTCTGCTTCAATCTCCGTTTCGCTCATGTTTGCTGTGCCGTTTTTTAGCAGCGTCTGCTTGCAATGCTCGAAGAATGTCTAATCCCATTTTTTTTGAAAAGCTCGTGAAATGTTTGACTCTTATCAAAATTTGGATGATGCTATTTGGAAATGGATTATGTTTCTGGTATTGTAAACGATAATGTACCGGGGATTTATTTTATTTATATTTGTTGCGCTTAGTTGGAGTGAATTTTATGACTTTGAAAAAATTTTTGATGGCTGGTTTTGTGGTTGCGGTGCTGGTGGCTTGCGGCGATGACGGCAGCAGCAATTCCGTAACTGATTCCGATGAGGATTCTTCTTCGTCTGTTTGCGTGGATTGCGACGGTTCGAGCAGTTCGTTGGTCGGAAGAACATCGTGCAATGTGAACATTGATGAAAATTGTATGAAAGACTCCCGCGATGGCCAGACCTACAAGACTGTTAAAATCGGTACCCAGATCTGGATGGCAGAAAACCTCAACTATGCTTATACGGATGTACCCTATAACATTACCATTAATGGACGCTACTACACCTCCGATTCCATTAGTTGGTGTTTTGATGACGATGCGTCCAACTGCGCCAAGTACGGCCGCCTATACACCTGGGCCGCCGTGATGGATAGCGTGGGGGCATGGACTATGAACGGCAAGGGCTGTGGCGATGATAAGACTTGCTCACCGACGTACCCTGTGCGTGGTATTTGTCCCGAGGGCTGGCACCTGCCTACGAAGGTTGAATTTGAAGCCCTTTTCATTGCGGTTGGCGGTACACAAGAAGCTGAGAAAGAATGGCTTTGGAACGATGTGGGCAAGATGCTCAAGTCTACTAGCGGCTGGTATAACAGCCGCAACGGAACGGACGCCTACGCCTTCTCGGCGTTGCCTGCTGGCAGCAGGAGCCATCGAGGTTTGTTCGACGACTTTGGCTACTATGCGAGCTTCTGGAGTTCTACTGAGTTCGATAGCGAATGCGTGTACCTCATGGACTTGTACTACTACGACGACTTTGCGAACCTGCATGCCATCAATAAGGACTACGCGTATTCAGTTCGTTGCGTTAAGGACGAATAAGGTGAGTGTTTTGCGTAAAGTGGTGGCTCTTGGAAATGTTCTGGGAGCTTGTTTTGTCTATATTTATCATGTTTAGTTGGAGTAAATTTTATGACTTTGAAAAAGTTTTTGATGGTTGCTTTTGTGGCTGCAGTGCTGGTGGCTTGTGGTGATGACAGCAGTTCTGCGACTGATTCCGACGAGGTTTCATCTTCGTCTGTTTGCGAGGACTGCGACGATTCGAGCAGTTCGAAGGCTAAGTCGAGTAGTTCTTCTGCAAAATCAAGCAGTAGTTCGGCGAAGTCTTCGTCATCTGCTGTGTATGTGGAACCATGCAGGACAGACAGTGTGGATACCTGCGAGTATGGCGACTTGGTGGATGAACGTGACGGGCAAACTTACAAGACTGTGAAAATCGGTATGCGGACTTGGATGGCCGAGAACTTGAACTACAAAACGGATTCCAGTTACTGCTATGATGACAAATCATCGAATTGTACCAAGTACGGTCGTCTTTACACATGGGATGTAGCAAAAACGGCTTGTCCTGCTGGCTGGCACTTGCCGACAGATGCTGAGTTTGGTGCTTTGTATATTAATGTTGGTGGTCAATTTACAGCAGCAACAAAACTCAAATCGACAAGTGGCTGGGGTAGTGCTTGTAACGGCTCGGATGATTACTCGTTCTCGGCGTTGCCTGCCGGCTATAGGCACCGCAATGAGGAATACTACAGTGAGATTAGCTCCGCGTTCTTTTGGACTTCTACAGAGTACGATAGCAACCGCGCATACAGCATAAACTTAAAGTCTGACGACTACACTGTGCAACGGAACTTCAGCTACAAGAACGTCGGGTATTCTGTTCGTTGCCTCAAAGACTTGCAAGCCGAGTGATGCGGTCGCCAAGCTTGCTTGTGCGACCATTTCCGAGGCGCAGCAGTCTGCACTACGAAGTAGTGCAACGACTAGCCGGGGTGTTGCTGGCTTATAGTCAATATTTCTTTAATTTTTCACGATAAAACGAGCCAAAAACGCGTTTATAATTGTATTTTTCACGTGGTACCGAATGATACCTTTAAAAATGCACAATTGCAAAAAAGGTTAATACTATGCAAGTTGATTTGAATACTGTCGATTGGAAGACGCTCCCCTTCGGTTATTATGACACCGATTACAATGTTCGCTGCTACTACCGCAATGGTCAGTGGGGCAAGATCGAACTTTCTTCTTCCAAGGACATTAGCATCCACATGGCCGCTACTTGCTTGCATTACGGCCAGGAAGGTTTTGAAGGCCTCAAGGCTTACACGGGCAAGGACGGCAAGGTCCGTATTTTCCGCGTCGACGAAAACGCCAAGCGCATGCAGAACACGGCTAACCGCGTACTCATGGCTGTTCCGCCTATTGAATTGTTCCGCGAAATGGTCCACACTGTGGTGAAGGCCAACGCCCGCTTTGTGCCGCCGTATGGTTACGGAGCAACGCTTTACATCCGTCCGCTCCTTATCGGTATGAGCCCGGAAGTGGGTGTGAAGCCTGCTGATGAATATTTGCTCATGATGTTTGTGACTCCGGTGGGTCCGTACTTCAAGGATGGGTTCAAGCCGGTGGACATGATGATCAGCCGCAACTACGACCGCGCTGCTCCGCAGGGTACGGGTACGGTGAAGGTCGGTGGCAACTATGCTGCTAGCCTCCAGTCTCTTGCTGAAGCCAAGAAGCTCGGTTACTCTAGCACGATTTATCTCGATGCTAAGGAAAAGAAGTATATCGACGAATGCGGTCCGGCAAACTTCTTCGGCATCAAGGGCAAGACCTACGTGACCCCGAAGTCCGAATCCATCTTGCCGTCCATTACGAACAAGAGCTTGCAGCAGTTGGCTGAATACCTCGGCTACACTGTGGAACGCCGCCAGGTTCCGTTCGAAGAACTTGCTGAATTCAGCGAAACGGCTGAATGCGGTACGGCTGCCGTGATTACCCCGATCAAGAAGATTGTGGATCCGGTCGCTGGCAAGGAATTCACTTACGGTGACGGCGTGAATCCGGGTCCGGTTTGCACGGAACTTTTCAACAAGTACACTGCAATCCAGTTCGGTGAAGCTGAAGATCCGTTCGGCTGGACTGAAGTTGTCGACGTGTAATTAGGCCCTATCGCATTCGCTCCAGGGTGACATTTAATTGTTGTCATTCTGGAGGCCGAAGGCCGATAGAATCCAAAGATTTTCCCGTGGCGTGCGCTGCGGGATTTTTTGTTTTGTTAAATTATATGCTCCATTTTTAAAGGAGAAAATTATGCGTTTGTTCAGGTCAAAGAATGTCTTGCTTCTGTTGCTTTCTGTTCTGTTGTTAGTATCTACTGCAAATGCCGGTAAGAAAGGTCTTGGTACTCTTATCGGTGCAGGCGTTGGTGCTGTTACGGGTGCTGTTGCCGAAAAGAAAATTAAAGAGGCTATGGAAAAGGATACCTATGCCGGAGAAGGTTTTGTTCTTACAGAACAGGGAATTCTTTTAAAGTATAAAGAAGGCGACGTTTTCTTGAATATAAAGAAAATGACGGATTTGGACATTCTGAAAGAAGTCATTAAAACAACAAACCGTGTTGACGTGACCAAAAAAGCCGAATGGGGCAATCTTAAAGGTCGTGTCCCTGTTTGTGCCGATGATACGTCTTGCGCAACGATTATAGTTGATATTACTAAAGAAAAGATTCTTTCTGTTCAATTGGCATTTAGCGATGATCCTTCTGATACGTTTGACTTGATTGCCTATCAGGCTACAGAGCCGGGCTTTGGAACTTATGCTTGGAACTTTATCATAAATAACCCGATTCTTATTGGTGTTATCTTGTTTGGCTTGATTGGCTTTATTTGGGATCATAGACCGAGTAAAAAGAAGAAAGCGGCTGAACAAAACGAAGCCGTTGCAGAAACTTCTGCTGAGGTGGAAAATAAGGACAATAACGAACAGGTCTAAAATCGTTTTTAGAATAACAACAAAGCCCGAGTTTATCTCGGGCTTTTTGCTTAGATGCTTGCGCGGACTACTTGAATTTCAAGAACTTGTAGAGCATTTTCGCGGAGGAAAGCGGTGTTTGCAAGAAGGCGCGCTTTTTGCAGCCGTGCTTTGCGAAGTTTTGGAGAACCTTGTAGAGCTCTGTCTGTTCGCTTTTGTTGACGTTCAGGAGGAACCTGCGGAACTTGTATTCAAAGTCGTGCATGCGACCAAAGTAATCGTAGCAGCGCTTTTCGTAAGTCTTGAGGAAAGCCTTGCTCAAGTTGCCACATTCGAGGCCCTCGTGGACGGTCTGTGCACAGAACCGTCCGGCGCGCATAGCGGCCGCGATGCCGCCTCCGGTAAGCGGGTTCGTATGATGCGCGGCATCGCCAACGAGGGCAAAACGGTCGAGCGTGTAATCTTTCAAAACGCTTGAAACCGGAATGGCTCCGCCCACAACGTGATTGATTTTTGCACCCGGGAACAGCTTGTAAAGCCATTCCATTGTGGTGTCCAAAACGTTTTGGCTGTGCTTGCCAGAAATCAGGAATCCTGCGCCGAAATTTGTGACGTTGGATTTGACTTTCGGGAAGCTCCAGATGTATCCGTCATTGATAAAGTCGTGGCCTTGCCAGAATGTAAGATAATCCGGCTTGGTCAGAAGTCCTTGAACCTGGATGTCGACGCCTGTGCAAGTGAATGCGGGCTTTTGTAAGCAATCGAGCCCGAGTTGCCTTCCGATGCGGCTTTCGACGCCATCTGCGGCGATGACCATCTTGGCGCGGACTTCTTCGGTCGTGGTACCGGCGCCTTCGCCGAGCTTTACGCGAACAAGGCGCATTCCATTTTCTACATCACCGACAAATTCTGCGCGGGCGAGCTTGACGAGTTCTACACCGTCGTTTTCGGCGAGGTGGGCTAGCCACGGGTCAAACTTTTCGCGGTTGAGCATGATGCCCGTGCCTTTTTGCGCGAGATCAATGTCCACACCGTTCGGACCGTAAATATAAAGTCCGTTGATAATAGTTTCGATACAGCTGTCGTCAATAGGGCCGTATGTCTGCAAGTCTGCAAGCTTGGTGCTCGCTTCTCCACAGCGCACCGGAATACCGACCTTCTCACGCTTTTCGAGGAGAAGAACCTTGTGCCCTGCGCGGGAAAGGTTCCTGGCTGCTACACTTCCGCCAGGGCCTGCGCCAATAACGACAACATCGTATTCTTTGTTACAGAACATCGTTCAACTCCTGGACCTTGAGGGCGCCTACGGGACATGCTTTTGCACAGAGTCCGCATTTGACACATTTATCCTGATCAATTTGCAAGTCGAGCCCATACATGTCGAGTGCCATCTTGGGGCACACGCCGACACAGCCGGCACATTCCAGGCATAAGCCTCTATTGTGAACGAGAACTTTCATGAACGAGAATATATAAAAATTGTTGTTAGTTATTAGTTACTAGTTACTAGAAAAAATCGTATTTCGATAAAAAAGGAGATGCCCGCGCGGAGGCGGGCATGACATAATGGGTCCTTCACGGCTTTCGCCGCTCAGGATGACGAAACACTAATTACTTCTGCAATAAGTAGTATGCGGAGAGCCAGGCTTGCAGGCGTTCCCAGCCTTCGTCGTCAGCTTGGGCAATCGCGGATTGCTTGAGCGAGAACACGGTCAAGTTTGTGAGCTTGTGGTTACCGATGGCGAAGCCTGGGAACATGATGAAGGCGTTTTTCATCTTGGTGTCTTCGACGGTCTTTCCGTCTATGGCGATAACAATATGGTTTGCCTTGATGTACATGACGTAGTGATGGCGGGTTCCATCCAAGACGTCATGGCAGTAAGAGTTTACGAGCACCGTGTCCGAATCCCGATACGTCGTGTCTTTTGAGACTCTTCTGTAGAAGTTGGCGCAGAGCTGTTCTGGGTTTTTGCCTGTTTCTAGACGGTATGTGACGTCGTTCTCCTTGGAATCAAGGATTGAAGAGTCTTTTTCGGCGATTTTGCTGCCGTCTTCTTCAATCCAGAAGCTGATGCCGAGGCTATTGCTTGTCGTATCCGTGATGAATGTATTCATGAAATCACCTTCGGTGACGGACAAACCTGATTTGGATTCGGCAAACACTCTGGAAATTTCCGAAGTCTTGTAAACGGATTCGCTTGATGTGACTGTGAATTTGTATGTGCCTGCGTCAATGCTTGGAATTGCCGTGAAGTAAAGCGACGAGTCCGCATCGTTTTCGGCTTTAAAGACTGCGAGCGAGTCTCCGTTGTTGTCAATGAGAACCGGGTTCTTGACCTTCGTGGGGATCGTTACCGGAACAATCATGGATTCAAGAGTCTTCTTGCCGTTCAGCTTCTTTGCTGCGCTCAAGGCTTCTTCCGGAACGGTGACCGTTACGAATTCTGAAGAGACTTCGAGCTTTTCGCCAGGGGTGAAGTCCCACTTGACGTTGCGCGTCGAGGTGTCGCGGCCGGCGCCTCGGATGAGGATGATGTTCGTGAATTCTGCAGGCGGAATTTCATCGAGCTTGACGGTTCCCGACTTGAGGTCGCTTTCGCTGACTGCGGTGCAGTTGAGCGTACCTGTGATGCAGAGCGTGTCGCCCTTGTCAAGATCGTACGTGCCGAGGTCAAGTTCGAGGCTTGCATTCTCTTCGAGCTTTGCTTCGGGGACGTTGAGCGTCTGCAGGTCGGTCTTGGAGTCTTTGACTGTGAGCGTCTGGTAAGCGGACTGCGTGTGTTCGGTATTGCTAATCTGCAATGCGTATTCGCCTGCAGAAATGCTATCGATAGAGTACTTGCCGTCCTCGTCTGTTGTGGCAGTCTTAATAGGTGCCATTCGGGCAGCAATGTGAGTTGCCGAGATAAGGTTCACCTTTGCGCTTGCGACGGGTTCACCTTGTTCGTCTCTGACGATACTTGCAATTGTGGTTCCAGATTCGGTTTCCGTGAGGACACCGGCATGGTTTTCTTCGGTGCAAGCCGTAAAGAGCGATGTCGCAATTGCTGCGATTCCCGCAAATTTTAAAGTCTTAAACTGCATCATGCTTTAACCTCCGGATCGAGGTTAGAGAACAAGTGAAGGTTCATCTGGTAAACTCCGTTTGCCTTTTCGTTGTCCTCGCTGATGATGCGCCTCGCCTTGGCTTTGAAGTCCTGGAGCTCGGATTCGAGTTTCTTGTAGGCGTTGTTCGAAATGCTGAACGTGAGCGTGCTCATGACGGTCGGCATCTTGGGGCGCGTGATAAGCGCCTGCTTGGAAAGTTCAAAACACTGCAACTGGTATTGCTTGATCAGTTCGGCATTGTTGTACGGACCACTGGAGATGGATTCCTTGGTCGGCTTCCAAAAACCCGCTTCGTTCTTGCGGGCAAGTCCGAGTTTTTCCAAAAGAGACAACGAGTCCTTAATCTTTCCGAGTGGAATTTTCGGGAAGATTCTCTTTTGCACGGGTGTCAAGTCGTCAGTAACGTCCATAGCATCAAGAATAGCAAACATTGCGCTATGGTACCAATGATTATAGTATTCGTAGGTGTTCGAATCGAGGATATGCTGCGGATTGGGGTGCAAGTGCAACAGCTCTTCCATGGCTGCGCTGCGGGCCGTCTCTGTTTTGGCCTGGTCGAGCTGGACCATGGTCTCGAAGTATTTTGCGGCTTTTTTGTTGAGACCCAGGACTTCGATGAATTTTGCCGTCATGCGGGGGCTAACTTTTTTTCCTCTGAGAACATCGGCAAAGTAACTGCGCGTCTTGGGCAGTCCGAGCATATTGCAAATCCCGGTACGTGTGAACTCAGGGTCGGACTGGACTCGTGCCGCCTGATATTCTTCCAGGTACTTGCGGAAGTGCGTAAATTGATAAATATCGATATAATTTTCCACGAACTTAATATAATATTTATGAGAACTATGGTGAGAACATTTTTTGAGAAAATACCCGAAATGTGATATTTGACAGAATCGTCCGGTGATTACATTTTTCTTACGCTGTTTTTGGCGTTGCGCATTGCCCATACCTTCACTGGATTCCCGCAGTCTTTCCGCTGCTTACTTTTTTATTGCATTTGAAAAATGGGCGTGGATTGGCGTTTTTCTTGCGTGTTGGCTTTGCGATTTTTGAGCGTCCGGTCACGAAAGTTTCTATCTTTTGGCCCGAAATTTATGAGGTAACTCCTATGGGTAATGAGGCAGAAAAGCCGAATATCATTACGTCCTCGCTTGACTTTTTGGTCAATTGGGGGCGATCTAACTCCTTGTGGCCGTTCCCTTACGGTACGGCTTGTTGTGCAATCGAATTCATGAGTACGGAAGTAGGTCGTTATGACCTTTCTCGTATCGGTTCTGAATACGTGCGTTTTACGCCGCGTCAGTCCGATGTGCTGCTTGTTGCAGGTACGATTACTTACAAACAGGCTCCGATTTTAAAGCGCATCTACGAACAGATGGCTGAACCCCGTTGGGTGATTGCTATGGGCGCATGCGCAAGCTCTGGCGGTTTCTATGACTGCTACTGCACGGTTCCCGGTATCGACCACATTATCCCGGTGGATGTCTATATCGGCGGATGCCCTCCGCGTCCGGAAGCCTTCTTCGATGCCATGTTTGACTTGCAGAAGAAGGTCAAGGATGAATCCTTCATGAAACAGCGTGCCGAAAGCGTCAAGGATCAGCTTGAAATGATCAAGGCTAAGACCGCCGAAGCCAAGCGTGAAGCTGCCGCTACTGTTCACGAAAAAGTCGTGGATATCAAGGACTTCATGAAAGAGAAAGAACAGAATCTTGTAAAGAAAGCCCAATTCTGGAAGGAGTAGAAGAATGACTGTTGAAGAAATCTTCGCCGTCCTTGAAGAAAGGTATGGCGCAACGCGCGAAAAACAGGACAAGTGGGGCGTGACTGCTGTTATTTCTGCCTCCTATCTGCACAATGCAGTCCAGTTCCTCAAGAGCGAAGCCGGCATCAAGTTCGAAATGCTCGTGGACATTGCCGGTATCGACTATCTGACTTACCCGAACCACGAAGGTCCGCGCTTTGCTGTCGCTTATGCATTCAAGAGCATGTCCAAGCCGGGTAGCCGCATCCGTCTGAAGGTGCTGGTTTCCGAAGAAGACTTGAATGTTCCGACAATTACCGACCTTTATGCTAACGCTAACTGGTACGAACGCGAAGTTTACGACCAGTTCGGTATTGTGTTCAAGGGCCATCCGGACCTCCGCCGCCTGTTGAACCACGTTGAATTTGTTGGCCATCCGCTCCGCAAGGATTACCCTGCCCAGAAGCGCCAGTGGCTTTCTACAAACGATTTCTTGCTTCCACAGTTGGAAAAGCGCCTCGAAGAACTTGGCTACAAGGTCGTGCAGCGCTCTAAGGAAGTGGAAACGAACGACAACGAATTTTTGGAAGGGAGTATCAAGGAATGATCGTACTTGATCCGAATGGCGAAAAGCTGAATTTGATGCCTCTGAACGTAGGTCCTAGCCACCCGGCGACTCACGGATGCTTGCGCTTCTTGGCTGCAATGGATGGCGAAACCATCGTCGCTTCTGTCGAAGAAATCGGCTACCTCCACCGCGGGTTCGAAAAGATGGTCGAACGCGGCACATGGCAGCAAGTGGTTCCTTATACCGACCGTCTCAACTACTGTTCCGCAATCATGAACAACATTGCGTTCTGCCGTACCGTTGAAAACATGTTCGGTGTCGAAATTCCGGAACGTACTAAGGTTCTCCGCGTGATTGTGAACGAACTTAGCCGTATCAACGACCACTTTGTGTGCGTTGCTGCTGCGTTCCAGGACTTGGGCGGTACGACTCCGTTCATGTACGCTTTTAACCCGCGTGAAGAAATCATGTGCATCTGGGAAAAGCTCACAGGTGCTCGCCTTACGAACAGCTTTGCTCGCATTGGCGGCCTCTACCGCGATAGCTACGAAGGTTTTGAACAGGACGTTCTTGCTGCCCTCAATTCTACCGAAAAGGCTTTGAAGGACTTGCACGCCTGCTTGGACAGAAACCGCATCTTCCTCGACCGTACGGTGGGCATCGGCAAGATTTCTGCAGAAAAGGCAATCAGCTACGGCTGGACCGGCCCGTGCCTCCGCGCCTCCGGTGTTGCCTCTGACCTCCGCAAGGACGAACCGTACTACGATTACGAAACCTACGACTGGGAAGTCGTGGTTGGCACTCAGGGCGACTGCAACGACCGTTTGCAGGTTCGCTTGGCCGAAATCGAAGAATCCGTGAAGATTGTGCGCCAGGCTTTGAAGCGCCTTGCACCGGGCCCGGTCGATATCGTCGACCCGCGCATCCGCGTGCCGGCTCACAAGCTCGCTTACCAGGATATGGAAGGCCTTATCGGTCGCTTCAAGAGCGTTTACGAAGGCATTCGCGTACCGGAAGGCGAATACTACTCTGGTTCTGAATGTGCTAACGGTGAACTTGGTTTCACGATTATTTCTGACGGCTCTGGCCATCCGTACCGCATCAAGGTGCGTCCGCCTTGCCTTACGCAGTTTGCTGCATTCCATGAACTCGTCGAAGGCGGTCTCTTGGCTGACTCCATGGCCGTGCTTTCGGGTCTCAACATTATTGCTGGAGAACTTGACCGATGAGAGAACATATTACTGGCGCTGTCCAATTTGTTTCGAACAATCATTTGAAGTTCGATCGTCCGGCACAGCCGATCGACGCTCTCCCGGATCCGGGTCAGACGTTTGGTTATGTGAACAAGCCTGTGCCGCAGCCTCCTACGGCTGAAGTGCTCGCCAAGCTCAATACGCCTGAAATCAAGGAACGTTGTGCAGACCTCCTCAGCCGTTATCCGGTGGGGCAGGGCGCTCTCCTCGAAGTGCTTTGGCTTGTGCAGGGCGTGTTCGGTTGGGTGCCGCGCGAAGGTATCCGCTGGGCAGCAGGCGTTTGCGGTTGCGCTCCGGCTCATGCTCTTGGCGTTGCTACGTTCTATACGATGTACAATCACGCTCCGAAGGGCAAGTTCCTTTTGCAGTTCTGCCGTAACATCAGCTGCACCATCAAGGGTGCACCGAGCCTTATCGCGTATGTGGAGCATGCTTTGAACATCAAGACCGGCGAAACGACTCCGGATGGTCTTTTTACGATCCTCCAGGTGGAATGCCTCGGTTCTTGCGGCAACGGCCCGATGATGCTCGTGAACGATGACTTTGCTACGGATGCCGATGGCGACGTGCTCACGATGAAACCGGGTACAAAGCTTACGACCGATAGCATCGACCGCATTCTCAAGTGGTGCTATGCTCATGAAGACAACATCCCGAAGCACGACGTGCTCGGTGGTGTCGTGAAGGGCCATTGCGGTCATCCGGGTGCTCCGGGTGCAGTTGCAAAGCCGCAGGTGGCTGACTATGCTCCTCCTTCTCCGGTCTTGAACGTCAAGGCTGAAGCTGACGAAACGGGTGTAACCCTCACTTGGAAGGGTGCTCCGGAATTCACGAAGCTTGTCGTTGAAAAGAAGAACGGTAACGACTGGGTCGCCGTGGGCGAGCCGGGCGTGAAGGACAAGAGCTTTGTTGATGCTAGTGGTAAGGTCGGCGACGAATACCGTATGATTGCGACCTCCGGTGAACGTGTTGCTAAACCCTCGGCTATTGCTGTTACGACGCAAAAGCCTGCACCGGAACAAAAGGCGGTTTAATTATGGCTGAATGTGTAAAAGTTTGTACGCAAAACTTTGGCAAGGGCGCCCAGGACATCGAAGTCTACAAGAAGCTGGGTGGCTACGCAAACATTTCTGAACGCTTGTTCAACATGAGCCAGTTTGAGCTCATCGATTACGTGCAACGTTCTAACCTCCGCGGACGCGGTGGTGCAGGCTTCCCGACGGGCATGAAGTGGAGCTTTGTGCCGCGTGGTACGGGCAAGCCGGTTTACATTGTCGTAAACGCTGACGAAGGCGAAGGCGGTACGTTCAAGGACCACTTCCTCATGCTCGAAGATCCGCACCGCTTGATCGAAGGCCTTATTATTGCAGCTTGGGCTTTGGGCTCTCGTGCGGCCTACATCTACTGTCGTGGCGAATTCCTCCCGTGCATCGAAGCCTTGAACAAGGCTTTGAACCAAGCTTATGCCGCAGGTTACCTCGGCGAAAACATTTGCGGCACGAAGTTCAGCTTTGATATCTTTGTGCATCGCGGTGCTGGCGCCTACATTTGCGGTGAAGAAACTGCTCTTATAAACTCTCTCGAAGGCCAGAAGGGCCAGCCGCGCCTTAAGCCGCCGTTCCCGGCTGTTTGCGGTGCTTGGAAGTCTCCGACCTGCGTGAACAACGTCGAAACGATCATGTCGCTTCCGTGGATCTTGCAGCACGAACCGAGCGAATACGCCAAGATGGGTACACCGCGCGCCGGTGGTACGAAGGTGTTCTGCATTTCCGGTGACGTGAAGAATCCGGGCGTGTACGAAGCTCCTCTCGGAACTCCGATGATGACTATGATTAACGATTATGCTGGTGGCGTTGTCGGTGGCAAGCTCAAGGCTGTGCTTCCGGGCGGTTCCTCTTGCGCTCCCTTGACTGCAGAAGAAGCCGCTGTCGCTACGATGGACTACGAATGCCTCGCCTCGATGAAGACGATGTTCGGTTCTGGCGCCATGATTATCATTAACGATACGCACAACATGGTTGACCTCTTGAATTGCCTAGGCAACTTCTACAGCCACGAATCTTGCGGCCAGTGCACTCCGTGCCGTGAAGGTACCGGT
Organism: Fibrobacter sp. UWB11; assembly: GCF_900143015.1. Taxonomy (NCBI): domain Bacteria; kingdom Pseudomonadati; phylum Fibrobacterota; class Fibrobacteria; order Fibrobacterales; family Fibrobacteraceae; genus Fibrobacter; species Fibrobacter sp. UWB11. The sequence goes on from NZ_FSRT01000001.1 coordinate 261,200, forward strand.
CTTTTGCACCGCATCTTGAACCAGATGGTGGCCGGCAATGGTCACGATGGCGATGTGGAACTGATGCAGAGCCTTTCTAGCGGATTTGGTGGCGTGACGATTTGCCCGCTCTCCATTTCTTTGGGTGGCCCGGTCTCGAGCTACACTGCAAAGTTCCGTGCGGACTTTGACGAATATATCGCTAAGAACCCCGAACACGCAAAACCGCGTATTCAAGAAACAAGTCGTCCTGGAATTTTCTGGTAATAATATGAGTAACTACTACAATATGCCGAAACTCCCGACCGAAGCAAGCCCGAAGGTAGAAATCTTCGTGGATGACAAGGCCGTGATGGTTCCTGGCGATACCAACCTCCTCGAAGCCCTGAAGGCTGTCGGGATTGAAACTCCTCACGTATGTTATCATCCGTATTTGCCGGTGTCGGGTAACTGCCGTCAGTGCCTGGTAGAGCAGGAAGGCCCGCGTGGTCGTATGCTCGTGATTTCGTGCTATACTCCTGTGACTCCGGGTATGAAGATTTATACTCCGGCATCTAGCGCCCGCGTGAAGAACGCCCGCAAGGCCACACAGGAATTCATGCTGGTGAACCACCCGCTCGATTGCCCGATTTGCGACAAGGCCGGTGAATGCACCTTGCAGGAAAACTACATGGAAGCAGGCCAGAACGAAGGCCGCCTCCGTCCGGAATACGGCAAGAATTACCACGGCAATCCGGAACATCAGTTCATTGATGCGAAGGGTCAGCTCCGTGGCGGTAAGCATGTGGACATCGGTCCGCGCATTTTGCTCGACGAAGAACGTTGCGTGCAGTGCGACCGTTGCGTACGCTTTATGCGTAGCATCGCGAAGGACGAACAGCTCCAGCTTGCTGGCCGTGCCGACCATACTTACATTACTACCTTCCCGGGCGAAAAGCTCGACCACGAATACGACCTCTGTGTGACGGACGTATGCCCGACGGGCGCCATGACGGCAAAGTACTTCCGTTTCCAGAAGCGCGTTTGGCTCTTGAGCCACACGCCGACGATTTCGATGGACGACTCTCTCGGTGCAAACATTTGGCTTGATCACGCCGATGGCCGCATCTATCGCGTGATGCCGCGTTGCAACCCGGAAGTGAACCGTAGCTGGCTCTCCAATACGAGCCGTCTCGCTTTCCAGCAGTTTGACAAGAACCGCTTGCCGGCAATTGACGCTTCCGCTATTCAGATTAGCGGTGGCAAGGTCGCTCTCGTTGCGGGGGGCGCTTGCACGAACGAAGACCTCGCCGCTCTCAAGATGCTCAAGGAAGCTCTCGGCGACCGCGCTGAACTCTTCGGTGGTTCCCTCCTCAAGGTTAACGCTCCGGATGGTATCGCCAAGAGCGGTGACCCGGTGGCAAACCGCGCAGGCTTGCAGCTCATGGGCTTTGCAGACGTTGCAGAACTCCTCAAGCGCGCAGGCGAATTCAGCAACCTCATCACGGTGAACGCTGACCTCTATGGCGAAGACGCTTCTGTTGCTAAGGCTCTCGACAAGATTTCGAACCGCATTGCTCTTTCCGCTTTCGATGACGCTACCGCCAAGAAGGCCAAGGTCGCATTCGGTATCCGCCACTGGAGTGAAGTCCAGGGCACGATGGTCAACAGCCTCAACATCTTGCAGAAACTCTCTGCTGCTCCGACTTGCCCGGATGAAAAACTTGCCCCGGCTTACGAAGTGATTTCTGCACTCGCCGGAAACAAGTTCAATTCGGCTTGCGAAGCTTTCAAGAAGGCTCGTGAATACGTGCCGGCTTTCGCCGACATTACCTATGATGCCATCAAGAGCACAGGAAAGCTCCTGGGAGGTAACGCATAATGGATATTATTGAATCCAAAACCTGGATTGAATGGGCAATTACGATTGCAAAGTTCGCTTTCTGCTTCGTGCCTGTCCTTTACATCCTTCTTTTAATCCCGATGGAACGTCGTGGCGCTGGCTTTATGCAAGACCGTCAGGGCCCGAACCGCTCCTACATCAAGATCCCGTACTTCGGAAAGCTCCGTGCGTTCGGCTATGTGCAGAACATGTGCGACGGTACAAAGCTCTTCTTCAAGGAAATGTTTGCACCGGCTGGCGTGAACAAGCTCCTTTACTATGTAGCTCCGGCAATTCCGTTCGCTATCGTGTTCCTCTCTCCGTGCGTGATCCCGTGGTTTGGACCGATGATCTTTGACTGGGGTGGCGAAACGGTCAGCATTGCTGGTTCCATCATCGATTCCGATGTGGGCGTGCTCTTGCTCTTCGGTTTCTCCTCCATCTCGGCTTACGGTGCCATGCTCGCTGGTTGGGCTTCCAAGTCCAAGTACAGCTTCTTGGGCGCTCTCCGTACGAGCTCCATGACCATCAGCTATGAAGTCTGCCTTGGTCTTTCGCTCATGGGCATTTTGCTCCTCGCCGGTTCCTTCAACCTCACGGACATCGTGCAGTGGCAGGAACATCACGTTTGGGGTATTGTTGCCCAGCCGGTGGCATTCTTCTGCTTCCTCATTGCAAGCATTGCTGAAACGGGCCGTGCTCCGTTCGACGTCGCTGAAGGTGAACCTGAACTCGTTGCCGGTTACCATACGGAATATGGTGCTATGCAGTTCGGTCTCTTCTACATGGGCGAATACTCGCACATCTGCATCAACAGCTTCCTTATTGCGACGCTGTTCCTCGGCGGTTATGCAGTTCCGTTCGTGACGACCGAAACGTTGCAGGAACACATGGGTGGCTCTCTTGCCATTCTCTGTGGCGTGCTCGCCTTTATCGCTCTTGCTTTCCTCCACATGATTTACCGCTATTCCCGCAAGCTCAAGGCGACAAACTTGACACACCGCTTTGAAGTTCTCCAGGAATACAAGCTTTACAAGATTGTGGCATGGGTTGCTGCCGCCGTGTTTATTGCTCTCGGTGTTGCTGCCTGGTTCTTCTATAATCCTGAAAACTTCGTGGTGAACGGCCTCGCTGTCGGTAGCTTTGCAACCGCAGTCGGTACGGCGCTCATCCACTTGCTCGTTCTTGTGGCAAAGAGCCTCATCTTCTGCTGGGTCTGGATTTGGGTCCGCTGGACGCTCCCGCGCTTCCGCTATGACCACGTGATGCATCTCGGCTGGAAGATTATCTTGAATATCGCCCTCATCAATCTCGTGGTGACTGCGGTCATTGCAAAACTCTTAGGGGGTAACTAATGCGCGTTATTAAGCAAAAACCGATGACCGTCATCGAACGCCTTTACATTTTCGAGGCGATTCGCGGTCTGTGGACAACTCTTAAGCATGCGGCTCGCGGTTTGTTCCGCTATGAAGAACTTCCGACGATTTCTTACCCGGAAGGTCAGCCCGAAGTTCGCAATACCTACCGTGCCAAGCATCGTTTGATGTTGCGCCCGGATGGTACGCCTCGCTGTGTCGCCTGCGGCATGTGCGCTGCGGCTTGCCCTGCTCACTGCATCTTCATCGAAGCAACGCAGAGTGATGACCCGCGTATCGAAAAGCGCGTGATGCGCTTTGACATCGACCACCTGACTTGCGTGTTCTGCGGCCTTTGCGCAGAAGCTTGCCCGGTCGATGCCCTCCGCATGGATACAAAGCAAATCATTTTCGAACACCGTTCCCGCGAAGATTTCGTGGCACATCTTTACGATCTCACCAACTGGGATCCGAAGGACTACCCGAATGACGAACAGAGCCAGATGGCTCCGGGCGGTACAAAGAATGCCGAGGCCCGCAAGGTCTGGGGCATGGAGGTCAAATAATGCTTGCATTGATTTATTTCATTGTCCTCGCAGTGATCGCAGTCGGCAGCGCCGTTTGCGTGCTCCTCTCTAGACACCCGCTTTATGGCGCCCTCTCGTTGGTCGCTTCGATGGTGTCGCTGGCTGGTATTTACGGCCTTCTCGGAAGCCCGTTCCTCGGCGTGGTTCAAATCATGGTCTATGCCGGTGCAATCATGATGCTCCTTACGTTCGTGATTATGGTGCTGAACGGTGCTCGCGACTCCCACACGCCGATGTTTGACAAGGTTTCGCTCTTTGTGATTCCTGCAGTCATCGTGCTTGCCGGTCTCGTGGGCTTTGCCCTTGTCCGCTCTCCGATTGCTTTCGATGCAGCAACGATTCGCGGTTCTGTGGCAATCACTTCCAAGACTCTTTTTGATGTAGCTCAGACGGGCCCGGGTTACTTCGTGCTTTTCGAAGTTCTCGGTGTTCTTCTGCTTTCTGCCATGGGTGCCGCAGTGCTTCTTGCCAAGAAGCGTCTGGGTTCTGTGGTTTCCGAAAAAAAGGAGGGTAATCACTAATGGAACTCCAAGCTATATATGTACAGATTTTGGCCTTGGTCATTTTTGCCATTGGCCTCATGGTCGCGGTTTCCCGCCGCAATGTGTTCTTTGTGCTGATGGGCGTTGAACTTGCCCTGAACGCCGTGAACCTTTCGTTCGTGGGCTTTGCTAAGACTCTGCCTGCGGATGCAAGCATTGTGGGCCAGATTGTTCCGCTGTTCTCCATCGCAGTCGCCGCTGCCGAAGCTTGTGTCGGCCTTGCAATGGTCATCCTCATTTTCCGCAACCGTGAAAGCATTGATGCCGACACGTATTCTAACATGAAGGGGTAATAAGCAATGATTTCTCTTGGTTTGATACCTCTTTTCCCGCTGTTGGGATGCATTATCCTCGGTGCTATTGCTGTTATTTCTTCGGGTAGCCGTAGGGGTCCTGCAGAAGGTTTCGTTGGAACGCTCGCAGTTCTTTTCCCGGCTCTCTCGTTTGCGGGTGTTGCTTTGCTCGCGCTCAACATGCCGGAAGCAGGCATTCGCGAAACGCTCTGCAACTGGATTGACATCCCGATGTTCCGCGTGGATATCGGATTCCTCTACGATGGTCTTTCCCGCATTATGCTCTTGTTCGTGACGGGCATCGGTACGCTCATCACGCTTTACTCGATTGGTTACATGCACGGCGACCGCGGCTTTGCCCGTTACTTCGCCTACATCAACCTCTTCTTGTTCAGCATGATCGTGCTTGTGCTTTCGGATAACTTGCTCCTTACGTTCCTCGGTTGGGAAGGCGTGGGCCTCTGCTCTTACCTCCTCATCGGTTTCTGGAACAAGGATATCAAGAACTGCAAGGCTGCAAACAAGGCTTTCATCGTGAACCGCGTGGGTGATATCGGATTCTTGCTTGGTATGCTCTGCCTCGTGACGATCGGTGGTTCTGCTATCCTCAACTACGATGTGCTTTCGAACTTCATTAGCATGGTCATCAGCGGTAACCACGTTGAATTGGTTATTCCGGCTCTTTCTATCGCTGGCATCCTGTTCTTCGTCGGTTGCACGGGTAAGTCCGCTCAGATTCCGCTCCTCACTTGGCTCCCGGATGCTATGGCGGGTCCGACTCCGGTTTCTGCTTTGATCCATGCCGCAACGATGGTGACTTCTGGCGTTTATTTGCTCGCTCGTCTCGGTAGCATGTTTGCCCTCCTCCCGGTGGTGCTCGACATTATCGTGGTGGTCGGTATGCTCACTGCTTTCTGGGCTGCTGTTGCTGGACTTTTCCAGAACGACATCAAGAAGGTGCTTGCTTATTCTACCATCAGCCAGCTTGGTTACATGTTCATGGCTTCTGGTGTTTGCGCCTTTGACGCTTCTATCTTCCACGTGTTTACGCATGCCTTCTTCAAGGCAGCGCTCTTCCTCGGTGCAGGTGCCGTGATTCACGCCCTCGCCGGTGAACAGGACATGCGCAAGATGGGTGGCCTCTTGAAGAAGACTCCGGTGACCGCTTGCGTGATGATTTTCGCGTTCCTTGCCATTGTCGGTTTCCCGGGCTTTGCCGGTTTCTGGTCCAAGGACTTGATTCTTGAACGCTTGTTCATGAACTGCTCGATGGTAATTCCGGGCTTTACGGTCTTCGGTCATGAAATCCCGACAATTCCGCTGAACGGTGTTGTTTATGCCATTGGCCTTGCAACCGCAGTGATTACTGCTGTGTACATGGGTCGCCTCATTATCCTTACGTTCTTCGGTAGCTACCGCGGTTCTAAGGAAAGTGAAGAGCACATTCACGAAGCTCCGGCTGTCATGCTTATTCCGATGGTGATTCTCGCTTTCGGTGCCGTATTTGCCGGTTACTTCTGGGCCGATTCTATTGGCATCAAGTTCTTTGCCGAAACGCTTGCTCCGGTTGTGGGTGCCGCTCAGGCTTACAACACTCCGGCTGTAATTGCTCATGTGAACCCGGTTATCTTTGCTGCTCTCGGTACGTTTGCGGCTCTTGCCGGTATGTTCATTGCATACAAGATTTATGCTAATGCTCGTATTCCGGCTGCCAAGGGCTCTTCTGCTCCGGAAGGTGGCAAGGCTACTTGGACGTTCCTGTTCGATTCCATTCACAAGTATGTTGGCATTATTCCGGTCAATGTGCTTGCATGGATTTGCGATGTGGTCGTCGACAAGATTCTTGCCGCAGCCCAGTGGACTGTCGGTGCGATTGCATCGATTATCGGTGACGGTGCTGCATCGTTCCAGGTTCGCAAGGTGCGTCTCCAGATTGCGCTTAGCATTTTGGGCTTGGCTGTGCTATTAATTGTAGTTCAAAGCGACGATCTTGCTCCTGTGCTTTCGAACTTGATTGAAAAGTACATAGAGCCTGTGTTCAATTTTGTGAAAAAAATTGTAGTGTTTATCGTAAAATATACTGTTTGGAGGGTAATCTAATGCTTTTACATCTCCTTGTCATCGCTCCTTTTGTTGCCGCCATCCTCATGGTGATGACATCCAAGGAAGATTCCAAGTCTTCTTCCCGCCTTGCAATTTTGATGGGAATCATCTTTGCTGCGATGTCTGTCGCTCTCGTTGCTAACGGTAGCATTACAACGGAACCTGTTGAATGGTTCCATATCCCTGGTTGCAAGGGACCTATTTACTACTACTTTACTAGTCACGGACTTGCCTCATGGATGGTTTTCCTTTCTTGTGGCCTTTCGCTCGTGGCTTTGATATCTGCACGCAAGATTACTTGCAGAAGTTATCGCAACTTTGCAATCGGCATCTTCTCGTTGATGGGCGCCATGAACGGCACCTTCCTTGCTGCAGATGCTGTGCTCTTCTTCTTCTTCTTTGAAGCCATGGTGATTCCGGCTGCAATTTTGATTGCCGGTTACGGTGGCAAGGACAGAATGAAGGCTGCGATGACGTTTGCAATTTACACGTTGGTGGGCTCTGCTCCGATGATGGTTGCTCTTTGGTACATCTTGACGGTTGCAGAAAACTCGACGCTTATTTCTCTTGCTGTTGCTGTCCAGGGACTTCCTGAAGGAACTCAGAACATACTTCTCGTATGCTTCCTCCTCGCTTTCCTCGTGAAGACTCCGATTTTCCCGTTCCACGGCTGGCAGGCGATTACATACGCTGAAGCTCCGGCTCCGCTTTCTGCAATCCTCACGGGTGCAATGAGTAAGGCTGGCGTGTTTGGCTTTATCGTCTGGATTCTCCCGATTTTCCCGCTTTCGATGGATAGGGTCGCATGCTTGATGTGGCTTGGCCTTTTCACGGCAGTTTATGGCGCTCTCATGGCTCTCCGCGCAACGGATGGCAAGAAACTCCTTGCTTTCAGCTCCATGGGGCACCTTGGCCTTGCTGTGGCTGGTGTGTTTAGCCTTTCCGAAGCAATGCTTCCGGCTGTGCTTGTGTTGCTCGTCGCTCACGGCATTTCTGCTGGCGCCCAGTTCTTCCTCATGGGAATTGCAGAACGCATGGCCGGTACGCGCGAACTCGACAAGCTCGGTGGCCTTTCTTCTACGAATCCGGTATTCGGTACGTTGTTTGGCTTTGCTGGTGTGATGGCTCTCGCTGTTCCTGGTACGGCTGGCTTCGTCGGTGAATTCTCCGTGCTCCTTGCCCTTTGGGACATGGGCCCGCTCCCGGCTCTCGTGGCAGGCTTCACGCTGATTCTTTCCGCTGCTTACATGCTCCGCTTTATCCAGAAGGTTATCTTCGGTAAGGCCTCTAGCGAATACGATAATGAACGTCGCACGACTCTTCTCGAAGGTACTTCGATTGGCGTTATGCTTTTGCTCCTCCTCGTGTTCGGTTTCCATCCGGCATTTGTGTCTGATTCTCTTAATGAAACTGAATCGACCGAAGATCCGGCTGCAGTACAGGTGCTTAACGATGCCGCTCTCAATAATGGCGAAGCTCCGATGACCGCCGAAGAAATCCATCAGCTAGATTCGACTCTTGCAGCCGCCGGCTTCAAGGACGATGAACGCGCATCTATCATCGCCCAGATGAAGGGTGAAAACGGCTCTGAAGCTGCTGCAAAATCTGAAAATTCTGTAAAGGAGGCTTCCGATGCTGAATAATCTTGTTTACCTCTTGCCGGTTATCTTTGTGGTTCTGGGCGGCATGGTTGCTCTCGCTGCCGAACCGTTCTTTGATGACGAAAACAAGCACAAGGTGCTTCCGTGGGTTTCTGCGTTCTTCATTGCTTTGGGCGTTGTCGCTTTGTATTACGCCAAGACTGAAACGCTCTTGAGCCTCTACGCTATGGACCCGGTCCGCCGCGTGCTTTGCATGGCAATTCTCCTTTGCGCTTTCCTCGGCATTTCCGGGCTCCAGTGGACGCTTGGCCGTGAAAAGTTCAAGGGTGGTGAAGCTTATGGCCTTATGTTGCTTGCCACAAGTGGAGCCTTGCTCATGACACAGGCAATTGACTTTGTCGCTCTCTTCATTGCTATGGAACTCACGAGCTTCCCGATTTACGCTCTCGTGGGCATTCGCCGCAAGGACATCAATGCAAATGAAGGTGTGTTCAAGTACTTTGTCTCGGGTGCTGTTTTCAGTGCAATTTTCCTCTACGGTGTTTCGCTGATTTACGGTGCAACCGGTTCTACGCATTTCTGCGGTCACGTGCTTAGCGGTCGTGAAGCTATCTATAGCGTGGGCATGCTCTTTGTGATTGCAGGCCTTCTTTTCAAGGCTGGCGCAGCTCCGCTCCACTTCTGGGTGGCTGACGTCTATACGGGCGCCTCTGTGGCTGTGACTGGCTTTATGGCCGCTGTCGTGAAGGTCGGTGCTCTTGCCGCTCTCGGTACAGTCTGGGTCAGCGTTCTCGTGACTCGCTCCGGTGCTGAAGCTGTTTGGAACCTCGCTGAAAAGGTGACTATCGCAAATCCGTCCAAGCCGCTTTTCTACGTGATTGTGGTTGTGGCGCTCCTTTCCATGGTGATTGGCGCCTTTAGCGGCCTTGCTCAAAAGTCTGTACGTCGCATCTTGGCATTCTCTGCTGTGATGAACGCTGGCTTTATCGTGATTGGTCTCTTGGTTCCGAATTACCTCGGCAAGGGCGAAATCCAGATGGGCCCGATGTTCTACTTCCTCATCACATATGCTATTGCTTCTGCAGGCGCATTGACAGGTATCGCATACATGTCCGGTAGGGAAGATCACAAGGAAAATCTTGATGAGCTCCAAGGTGCTGGTCGCCGCCGTCCGTTCGTGGCGCTTGGCGTTGCTGTGTGCTTGGCTTCTCTCGCTGGCCTTCCGCCGGTTGCTGGTTTCCTTGCCAAGTTCACGTTGTTCACCGAAGCATTCAATGCTGACCTCGGCTGGCTTGCCGCTATTGGCTTTGGCCTCTCCTTGGTGGCTGCGGTTTATTACCTCCGCATTGCCTATGTGCTCTTTGCTCCGAAGAAGGATGAAGGTGAATCGAAGTGCTGCTGCGGCGAAGGTAAGTGCTGTGGCCAGTTCGAAGCAACCTATGTTTATCTGCTCCGCTTTGCCGTGGCTGTTGCCGCAATCTCGCTCCTCGTGATTAGCGTCCGTCCGGCACTTGCTTTGATCGGATAGTGAAATTTGTCATTCCTCTTCGAGGTTTGATCACCTTTTGAAAAACGTCCCGGCTGAATAAGCTGGGATGTTTTTTGTATTTTGTTTTTGAAAGGGAACTAAAATGATTTGTCCGAAATGTGGTGAAAAGTTCGATTATTACGAGCCTTGTTGCCCGTGGTGCGGGGCTTCGAAACCGGTTGAAGAACAGAAACCGGCTGGCGATGATTCGCCCAAAGAGGAATCTCAGGAAAAAGAGGACGAATGCATCACGTTTGAGTCTAAGAGAGAACATGACGGTCGTTTTGAAATTGTACGCCAGCACGTTTGCTCGATTCTGAGTCTTTGTCTTGGTCTTTTCTTATTTCGCACAGATGATATGTACTTTTTGGTTGCTTCATTACTTTTTTTGATAGGAGCTCCTTATTTATTTTTTGATACGCTTCATTCAATAAAAATTGTCCGTAAAGTCAAATGCTATAAGGATAGGTTTGTGCTGTGCTCATGTTTTGATGAACGGGCTTTTTCTTTTGATAAGGCGAATCGACCTGAAATGAAACTTAGTGTATTTGAAGGTGGCTACACAATTATTTTTCGGAACAGTCAATATCGAAAAACATTCATTGTCTGCGAACGCGATTTCCCTGAAGTTGTGAAGGCGATGAAGAATGTTTACGGCATATCGGCTGAATAAAATTTTTATTATTTAGATGAAATGGAGATGCCCGCTTCCTTCGACTGACGCTCAGGACAGGCTCCGGCGGGCATGACAAAATAAAAAAGCTGATCTTATTAATGCCTGCGGGCATGAAAAAGGAATTATTATGGATAAAATTTATCGTTCTGGTATTGGTTTTGACGTTCACAAGTTGGTGGAAGGCCGCAAGTGCATTATCGGCGGCGTGGACATCCCGTACGAAAAGGGCTTGCTCGGCCACAGCGATGCCGACGTGCTTTTGCATGCGATTAGCGATGCTTTGCTCGGGGCCGCTGGCCTTGGCGACATCGGCACGTACTTCCCGGATACGGATCCGGCATTCAAGGGCGCGGACAGCTTGGAACTCTTGCGCAAGGTCGGAGAAGAAGTCAAGAAGGCTGGCTACGAAATCATCAACATCGATAGCGTCGTGATGTGCGAGCGCCCGAAGGTAAACCCGCACAAGGAACAAATGAAGGCAAATATTGCCCGCGTGCTTGGCCTTGACGTGAAACAGATTGGTATCAAGGGCACGACGACCGAAAAGCTCGGCTTTACGGGTCGCGGCGAGGGGATCGCCAGCCAAGCCGTTGCGATGGTTGCAACGAAGGCTTAATAGCAGTCCGCTTGAGCCAAATAAAAATTCCTACTAAAAATGTAAGCTCCCCCCCCTTTGACGAATCAGAGGGGGATTTCTATTTTTTACATAGTTCTAAAAAACAGAAACAACTACGTCTCGAATCCGGACTAGCTGAAAGGCAGCGACGATGACCCCGGTAAGAGGCGCTTTTATAGGATTGACCTATGACTCTTATGATTCTCAAGATGATCGGTTGCCTCGCTCTCCTTATGTTTGGCATGAAGACGATGAGTGAAGGCTTGCAGAAACTTACTGGTGGACACCTCCGTACGGTTCTTGGAACTATGACCAAGCATAGGCTTGGTGGACTTCTTACAGGTACTGCCGTTACTGCTGCTGTGCAGTCTTCGACTGCGACTACCGTCATGACTGTTAGTTTTGTGAACGCTGGCTTGCTTACTCTTAGGCAGGCCATTCCTGTTATTATGGGCGCAAATATCGGTACGACGGCAACGGCGTGGCTCATGTCCATCTTCGGATTCCAGTTCAACATGAGTAGCGTGGTGTGGCCGTTCTTTGCGCTTGGCATTGTGCTTACTTACGTCCGCAAGAACAGTGTCAAGAGCTTTGGCGAATTTGTTTTCGGGTTCTCGTTTATGTTCCTCGGGCTCACGACTCTCCGTGAAAACGCGGTGGCGATGGACCTTTCGCATAACCAGACGATTATTGATTTCTTTGCCTCGACGGGCGGCTACGGCATCTGGAGCACGCTTTTGTTCTTGCTCCTGGGCGGTATCCTTACGATGTGCGTGCAGTCTTCGGCTGCCATCATGGCGATTACGCTTATTCTTTGCTCTAGTGGCGTGCTCCCGATTTACCAGGGAATTGCGCTTGTGATGGGCGAAAACATCGGTACGACGGTGACCTCGAACCTCGCGGCGCTTTCGGCAAGTACGCAGGCTAGGCGCGCGGCTTTGGCGCACATGCTCTTCAACGTGTTCGGTGTGGTGTGGGTGCTGATTTTGTTCCACCCGTTCGTGAACATGGTTTGCCATTTTGTCGGCTTTGACCCGGCATTTGTGCCGCAGACACAAGAAGAAATCGCTCAGGCAGGCATTCGCGTGACATACGCACTTTCCGGATTCCATACCGCATTCAACCTTTGTAACGTGCTGCTCCTCATCTGGTTCATTAAGCCGATGGAGACGCTCATCTGCAAGATCATCAAGGAAAAGGAAGACGGCGAAGATTTCCGTATCAAGTTTATCAGTGGCGGCCTCATGAGTACGGCCGAACTTTCGCTCTTTGAAGCTCGCAAGGAAATCAACGTCTTTGCAGAACGCACTCTCAAGATGTACCGCTTTTTGCCGGACCTCCTCAAGATGAAAAATGAAGAGGACTTTGTAAAGCTGTTCGCCCGCATTGAAAAGTACGAAGGTATCAGCGACAGATTTGAAATTGAAATTGGTGAATACTTGAACAAGGTCAGCGGCGGTCGCTTGAGTATCGAAAGTAAGACGATGTTGCAGTGCATGCAGAAGGAAATTTCTGAAATCGAAAGTATCGGCGATGCTTGCTACAACATGGCTCGCGCCATCAACCGCAAGTTCCATCTTGAGGAAGATTTTACCGAGGAACAGTACAGCCGCATAGAAAACATGATGAAACTTTGCGACCAGGCGCTAGTGCAGATGGTGGATGTTATCGAGGACAAGCCGCATACGAAGGCTTCGAATACGATGGCGCTTGAATTTGAAATCAACGACTACCGCAAGATGCTCAAGGACTTGAATATCGAAGATATCAATGCGCAGCGCTACAGCTACCAGATTGGCGTGCATTACATGGATGTGGTGAACGACTGCGAAAAGCTGGGGGACTACGTGGTGAACGTCGTCGAAGCGCACGTGAACCACAGATTGCTCGGAAAGTAATCGGAATGGAGCCGCAGGGAATGCGGCTCTTTCAATATTTTTATATTTGCAATTTAGTAGGTGACCTTGGCCTTTTTTAGGGGCGAAAAATGGAGGGCTATATGAAAAAAATCATGGCGTTGGCTTTTGCCTTGTTCTTTGCGGTAGCAAATGCCGCTGAAACTTACGTAGCTTCGGAAAAGATCACGCAACAGGTTCTGTCAGGGGAACTTACCCAGACCGTGTATGCTGGCGATGAAATTAAGCCGATTACGATTCTATATGAAAATACTGGCCTTGGCGAAGATGCTGTACCAGAATATTCATCGACGAACTTTTTGGAAAATTTTGGATTGTCGAAAAGGTGGGTGGGCTCTAGATGTGAAATTGCGGGAGAGATGAGAGATGATATTCCCGCTGATACGTACAATGCTTTTATCGTCGTCCGGGACAATGAAGGCAAGTTCGCCAAGACTGAGTTCAAGTTCACTGTGCTGGAAAAAGAAGAAACGTTGTCTTTAAAATGGAATAAAAGTAGCGGTGACGTGAATCAGAAAGTCACTGCGGGTAAGTCTATTACACCTATCGTTTTCGATTACGAGGGATTAACAAGTTATAGCGTGAGTGGACTCCCGTCTGGACTTGTAAAGAATATTGATGAAAAAAAACATAAAATCATGATTGTCGGCTCTGTAAATAGCGATGTAATGTCTGGTGATTATGAATACAAAGTCACTGTTAAGAACGACCAAGGCGATGAAAAGAGCATGTCGGGAACGATTGTTGTGAAAAGTGGCAAGGCTCGCACATCAATAAAACTTGTTAGTGAAAAAGCAAGACAGGAAGTCCTGGCGGGCAATGAGATTGAGCCTGTCGTGTTCGAGTTTGCAAATGTTCATGTCGATGAAAGTTTATCTTCATTTAAGTTCGAAGGATCGTTAAAAGGATCGTTTGTGTATAGTGTAGAAGAAAATAAGCTCACGTGCAGTGGAACTGTCGATGAAAATTTGAAGGGTGGATTATACACGATAAGAATTATTGCAATTGGTGAAAATAACAATGATACCGCTTTTGCAAACGTTGATGTGATTCATAAGTCTGTAGAGACGAAGGTATATGTCATTGAAAATGAAACGCAGTCGCTGACTGCCGGCGATTCTATCAAGCCGATTGTTTTCAAGGTAGAACATGGCTCTAATCCTGAGCTTACGAATTTCCCGGGTGGTTACGAGCTTAAAAAAGATGGTAATACGGTGACTATTACAGGGCTGGTTGAAGAAAATGCTAAGGGCCCGTATACGGTCACGCTCACTGTAAAAGGTGCTGATAATGATGCTTCTGCTGAGGCTACTATTAATGTCACTCCTGTGGAACTGAAGTTTGAACTTGTCGAAGGTAGTGATGACCAAACGGTTGTTGCCGGTGAAGCGATTACCCCGATTGTCTATGCGTACGATCATGTGAAATCTATTAACGGTAAGGGTTTCCCTGCTGATTTGAAGGTGGAACAAGATAAAGAAAAAAAGCAAGTTAAGATTTATGGAACTGTGGATCCTAAAATGGCGGCCTATGAATACGTTTATTGGTTCGAACTGACGGATTATTATGGAGAAACAAAGACTGTAACGGGCAAGATTAATGTCGTTGCATCTATTGACGATATTTCGTCTTCGTCGAGTTCGGCAACGAGTAGTAGCTCTGCCGTGCAGTCCTGCTCTAGCGTTGTGGCATCTTCGAGCTCGGAGGTTGCTTCTTCAAGCTCTGCAGAGGTCCTGTCTTCTAGCTGTTCTGCACAGTCCAGCAGCTCTGCTGTGCAGTCCAGCTCTAGCGTTGTGGTATCTTCGAGCTCTGTGGTTTCCTCTTCAAGTTCTGAACCTTCTTCAAGTTCCGCAAAGTCCAGCTCTAGCGAAAAGGCCGAATCCTCTTCGAGCGAAAAGACTACTGGGATTGCGACGGTGGCGATGAACAGCGTGAAGTTTGGCTATGCAAACAATGTGCTGACGGTTGCTGTGCCCACATCTTCGATGGTGCATGTGCAAGTGTTCGACTTGACCGGTCATCTGGTCGAAACGTTTGCAGAATCTGTGAATGGCGCAAAGAGCATTAGTCTCGCTCATTTGAACCGTGGCAATTATCTTGTGCGAGTCGAAAGCAACAGCATGGTTCGTACCGCAAGAATTGCCGTGAAATAAAGACTTGGCAATGCAAAAAAGGCTCCGCCACCGCGGAGCCTTTTTAATATGCAAGATTTGACTGGATTCTTCGCGGCTATTCGCCCCTCAGAATGACGTAGAAGCCGAGAGTAGCGAGAATGCTTGCATTCTCATTACCGAGGCGCCCCAGTCAAGCATCGAGATGAATGACGTAGAAGCCGAGAGTTGCGAGAATGCTCGCTTTCTCATTACCGAGGCGACCGAGTCAAGCCTTGAAAAGGAATGACGTAGAAGCCGAACGTAGCGAGACTATGTGCGGGCAGCGAGTTCCTCGGGCGTTCTCGAGAGAATGTCCCAGTCGCCGCGCTTGATGATCTTGTAGGCGTAGCCCTGTTCCGTGAGGAACAGCTGACGGTTCATGGCAAATTCCTGTTCCTTGGAGTCCTGCGTCACGATGCTGTAGAAGTGGGCGGCGCCGCCGTCGCTCTTGGGGCGCAACACGCGGCCGAGGCGTTGTGCTTCTTCCTGGCGGCTTCCGAAGGTACCGGAAATCTGGATAAGCACGTTTGCATCTGGCAAGTCGATAGCGAAGTTACCGACTTTCGAAACCATGAGGTTCTTCTGCGCACCGGAACGGAAGGCTCCATAGAGCTTTTCGCGTTCCTTGTTCGGCGTCTTGCCGGTAATGAGCGGAATCTGCAAGTCTTCGGAGAGCGCTTCGAGCTGGTCAATGTACTGGCCGATGATGAGCACGCGGTCGTCCGGCTTGCTGAAATACTTGAGCAGGCGCTCGACGATGTCCGTCTTTTCGGGGTTCGTGCTTGCGAGCGTGATCTTGTCGCGCACCGGAGCAAGAGCGTACTTCATCTTGAGTTCCGGATCCATCGGGATGCGGATTTCGTTACAGTCGGCGGTGGCAATCCAGCCCTGGGCTTCCAAGATGCGCCAAGGAATGTCGAACTTTTTCGGTCCGATCAAGCTGAATACTTCAGTTTCCTTGTGGTCTTCACGGACGAGCGTTGCCGTAAGGCCCAAACGGCGCGTTGCCTGCATTTCGGTACTCAAGCGGAACACCGGAGCCGGGAGCAAGTGGACTTCGTCGTAAATCATGAGGCCCCACTTTTCCTGGCTGAAAAGCGGGAAGTTTGCAAGTTCCTTCTTGACCTCTTCTTCGGTCATTTCTGGTTCCTTGCCTTCCTTGTTTTCGTCACCCTTCTTAGCGCGCTTGCGCTGCGTCAAGATTTGGTAGGTGGCAACTGTCACCGGGCCGATTTCCTTCACTTCGCCGGAGTATTCCTTGACTTGGTCGAGCGTGAGGTTCGTCTTGTCGCAGATTTCGCGAATCCACTGGCGGGAAGACGAAATGTTCGGTGTCAAAATAAGAGTCTTAGTTTGTATTAAAGCCATGGTGGCAAGGCCGATAACAGTCTTACCGGAACCGCAGGGGAGAACGATCACGCCGGAACCGCCCTTTTCGCTACCGCTCGCATAGAACACCTGTGCGGCATCCTTCTGGTAATCGCGGAGGTTGAACGGCTTTCCAGAAACGGTTGTTTCGCGGAGCTTGATGGGGAGTGGGTCGCCAACAGTGTAACCGGCCAAGTCTTCGACTGGGAAGCCTGCGTTGGTGAGGACCATCTTCAAGTGGCCACGGCGTTCCGGGTCAACAACGACGTGCGTGTCATCGATGTATTCGATGATGAACGGTTCCACATCCCTCAACTTGCAAATTTCGAGGAACATGATTTTGTCATCGGATTCCATCATCAAACGGCCGTCTTCTTTCTTTAAACGAAGGAGGCCGTAGCGGGCCATGTAATCTTCAATTTCGGTAACGACAGTCGGCGGTATGGGGTAGCGGCTTTGGCTCTCGAGTCTTTCGAGGACTTCGGGTGCGCGCAGGCCTGTTGCGGCAGCGTTCCACAAGCTCAAATGAGAAATCTTATAAGTGTGCAGGTGCTCCGGGCTTTTGACAAGCTCTGTAAAGGGGGCGATTGCATCACGTGCGGTGGTATAATTAGGATTGTCGACCTCGACCATGATTTCGAGGTTACTTTGTACAATGATTGCGCCATTCGGATTCATAGAGCGACAAATTTAGTTATTTAGGGCGCGTTTCGCAAGTCGTACGTTTTTGCTGAAAATCTTACAAAAAGGCTTTGGTATAATAAATGGAGATTTCCTCCCCATACGCGGATCATGACTACTAAGCAGCAGAGCTGCAAGTAGTCAAAGAGCTCGGCGCCGGGGTGATATGCAAAAAAACTCCCCGGATTTAAGTCCGAGGAGTCTTTCGAGCCGCCCAGCAGATTTGAACTGCCGACCTGCTGATTACGAATCAGCTGCTCTACCAGCTGAGCTAGAGCGGCGAAGCGAGAACAAAGATAGTAAATCGATTAATTCTTGTCAAGATTTACTGACAACCTTTATTTTTTTTTCTATGATTGGTCTACGAGAAATTTTTTAACATGGAAGCTTAAAATATGGCTAACGAATCTAATAATAACCAATCTGAACTTAAAGCATTCTTTGTCCAGCACGGAACAAAGATCGCTGTGGCATTCGTCGTTCTCTTTGCTCTTATCGCAGGCATTGTGCAGTATAAGGAAGCACGTAAGGTTGCTGCTGCTGAACAGAGCGAACTCATTGGTATGGGTCTTACTTACCTCTATGCTGGCGAAAAGGACAGTGCTCTCGTAGAATTCGAAGGTAAGATTGCTTCTGGCAAGCTCGAAGGCCTTGCTCTTGCTAAGGCAGCTCTCCTCGCCGGTAACATCAAGTACGAAAAGAAGGACTATGATGGTGCTGCATTCCACTTCCAGACCTCTCTCGACAATGCAGGCTCTGTTGCTCTTGTGCGTTCGGCTGCCATGCACGGTCTTGCCGCTGTGAAGATGGAAAAGGGTGACTTCTCTGCTGCAGCAAACTTCCTCGAAAAGTACATTGCTGAATTTGGCAAGCGCACTGGCGACAAGGAAGACCGCTACCAGAAGGACGAACCGGCTGACGAGGTCCCGATGGTTGCTGACGCTATGTGGAAGCTCACGCTCGTGTACCAGCAGCTCGGTGCAACTGACAAGGCTAAGGCTACCGCTGAAAAGTTGCTCCATGTATATGGTGACAACCGCGGTCTCGCTGACAAGGCTCGCAAGTTCCTTGCTGCTATCTAATTGCTGATTTTTTGGAAATTTAGGCTCGTCTCCTTAGCGGGGACGGGCTTTTTTATATATTGATTTTATTGTACAACATAATGGAGAAAATTCATGAAAAAAAAACTGATTTGCATAGTTGCCGCAATGCTTTTTGCTTGTGCCGGTAGCAAAAGTTCGTTGGAAAAAATGGCAGATGATATTTTTTATGTGAGCTTCATCTGTACTTCTAACGGAAAAGCCGAAAATTTGAAAACAGCGTGCCAAGAGTGGACTGAAAAAAAGAACAAATTGACTGATGAGGAAAAGAAAGAAGTCACTAGAATTGGGTCTGAAAAATATCAGATAATGGTGGAGAAGGCGGGCAAGTTTGTAGAGCAAAGAAAAGAAGAAGATGACGCCGGCATAAAATTTTTGAGTGAAGCTCCAGCCGTTTTACCAGCAGATTGTAATGATTGTAGTGAATTGTTAAAAAAAGCGGTTGATACAGTTCATGTCTTTGTGACAAAGTGCGAAAATGACCAGCAATTGCCTGAAGAAGAGTGTTTAAAACTGGATAAACGCGTTAGTGAACTTAATGGCGAAATGAGTTTGGATGATGAGAAAAAAATTTTTGAAATTCAATATCAAAAACTCATGAAATATTAAAAGGGCTTTATAAAAATCAATTTACATCTACGTCAGTCTGTATAAGTTATATTGATAGCATACACAACCTAAAAATGGGAGGGTGGGGCCATGAAAAATATTTTCTTGGCACTTTTGGTGTCTATTCCAATTTCTCTGACCGCGTGTGGAGATTCCCCGGAAAAGTTTGTGAATGATGTCGTGGACAGCGGCATCAAGTGTGAAACGCATGAGTATGACCAGGCCAAGTGTAATCAGCTTGTTGCCGAATTCAAATCGCGTAATCGCAATTTTAGCGAAGAAGAACAAAATGAAATCCGTAAACAGGTTGTGGAAAGGTTCTATATAGAACTGAAAAAATTGGACAAAAAAGGTGTGAAAGTCGGGTCCGCGTTTTAATGGCGCGCTTAAAATGCTAACGCCCAGCCGATGGCGAACAACGCGTAATAGGCAATGACCCAGAAAATGTCTGCGATAGCAGTAGGCGCTCCCCAGCGGAGCGTTTTCTTTTTGGGAATGAATCCGCAAAGGAGGCCTGCAATAAAACCGTATAGGTGGCCGAGAATGTCGGCGTTTTCGCCAAGGCCTAAGAATACAGCGAGGGAGGCGGCGCCGCAGAGCGGCGCGAATCTGCGGAGCATGCCGTGCGTTTCGCGCGGCATGAGACGGAATTCAATGACGGCGAGGCAACCGATGGTTGCGAAAACGAAGCCGGAAAAGCCGAGCGAGCGGAAATTTGTCTGCACTGTAAGCGCCACAAAGAAATTTGCGACAGCGCTTGCGACCGCCAAGAATGGCACTAGTTTGGCGAGCGGGATGCGGTAATGGAGCAGGCTTAGCGCTAAGAATCCCGAGACTAGGTTTGATGCGAGGTGGCGGCTGTCGCTGTGGAGCGTCATGGCGGTAATTGTGCGCCACCATTCCCCGCGTAGAATCTTGGAGGCATCGGCGATGCCTGCGTTGTGCATTTGGACGAACATGTCGGAGAAGTCGAATAGCGTACAAACGATGGGAATAGCAAGGACCCATAGCGGCTGGAGCGTGAACTTTAGCGGGAGAGGCGGATTTTCATCGCGCGGGGGATTTTCGCGGTGGTAAAGGCGAATTTGGAATTGCGCGGCACGGCGTTTTTCGGGTTCCACGAAAATTTGGAAAGGGCCTTCTTCGGAACGATCGATGCGGTGCGAGATTCCCTGTGATAAGAGTACAAGGCTTTCGTCGCGGATTTGCCTAAAACCTCCCTCGCTGATGCGCACGTCGGGCGGAGTCTGCTGCTCTTCTGATTGTGCGGTTTGTGAAAAATCGATACTTTGTTCAATTGAGGATGGCGCGGATTCTCGAGAATGCGTATCTTCGGCGGAAGGCCTGCGGCGAATCATGGGCGATATAAAGTGTGGCATGGTTACCTTCCTTCTGCGTCATTAGTAAATCGGATATTTTATTCTTGTTTTTGTTTAAAAGCAAACCGCGTGCCAAAAAGTGAAATCCGCCTCAAACATTTTAAAAAGATAAAATCAGCTCAAATAGACTCCTTGCTTATTCAAAAAATAACATGCAAACGTTTCAAAAGCAAATGTTTAAGGAATTTTTTGAAACGTCGTTATAACAACTGAGCTGCCGAGGTGAGGGCGAATTTGCCTGTTGCAGTTTCACATTCGGCGCGCACGTAGGCAAAGCCGAAGGTCGCGACGGGAATGTCGGCGTGATCGGGGGCCGCGACAAGGCTTCCGAGCATGATTTCTTCTGTGGGTGCGAGTTTGCCGTTGGGGAGTTCTCTGCGCCCGAAAATGCGGATATAGCGGAAACCGCCGCCCATTTCTTTGTTGCTGCGGGCGTGGAATGTGATTTCTTTGCCGGTGCGTTCCCACCAGAGTGCAGGACCGTCTGTGATGTAGCAATTGTCGGCGGCGAAGGCTGCGTTTATGTCGACGAGGGTTGTCGAACCGCTCTTGTTTAATTTTACAACCGTGCGGACGTTTCCGAATGTATGGGCGCGGGTGTGCTTGAGCGAAAAGAGCGGTAGGCTTACAGCGGTCATGCCGTTCAAATCGCCATGGGCATCGTTTCCGCCGATAGGCAATAAATAATTACCCTTTCCTAATTCATTTATCCAAAATTCTCGGCCGAGCTTGAAACCTTCATCGCGGATACCGTTCCAGAATTGCAGCCCGCGAATGGGGTGCTTTCCTTTGATGTTCAAGTCTTCGGGTTTCCAATAACCGCGGCGGAATACAAATTTTTCCAAGAGTCCCATTTGCTGGAATGGGTGCGCTGCAAAGCAGTGCGCCTCGGTCATGTTTAAAATTTGTTTGATGCTGCGTGTGGGCCTGTTTTCGAGCCAGTAGCGGCCGCAATCGCCGAGGCCCGGGAGGTAACCTTCGGGGCCGAGGACGGTCATGTGCACGTTCTCGCCTTTGCTGTTGCCGGCAGAAACTTCTTCGCCAGCAATCATGAGCGGCATGTCGCCTCCGTTTTCATCTTTCTCTGGGAGCGCTGCGATTTCTTCGCTCAACTTTTGGAATCTCGGAACGGGCGAGACTGCTTCTTTCGTGTAGTCTTCTTGCGTGAAGGCGAAGTCGTAAGCGTGATCGGTACAGCTTACAAAATCGAGCCCGACTGCTTTTGCCGCTTGTTGCAAAACTTCGGGTGTAGCGCCATATTCCACATGGTCTGCGGAGTAATGCGTGTGGCAGTGCATTTCGCCCGCGGCGTAGCCGGGAGCGATGGGAGGCTTTTCGTTCAATACTTTGAAGCGGAGCGGAACGGGTTTTAAACGCGGTAAGTTCCAGCGCTCAAATGTTTGCGTTTTTCCGTCGCGTTCGACGGTCAGTTTGCAATGCGCTTCGTAAGAGCCCGCAGGAATTTTCCCGAGCGCAAGTGGAATGAATTTCATCTGCTCTCGGACTTCAATATTCAATTCTTTGCAGATGGTGATTCCGGGTTTGTGCGCATCTTGAAACTGCGTTTCATGAACCCGCACATTTTCAAAATACGTTCCGCAGCATTCGTCGACAGCGCTTTTTAAAACAATTTCTGCATTTTTTAGAGTTGTCGGGAAACGGTCGGCATCGCGTACCACAATCCATAATGTGGGTTCAACGCCCGGCACGAACTGGAACGGTGCATCGAAAATAATTTCGGGCCACGGCTTGTAAAGGAGCGACCAGGGTAGCTTGAACTTAAAATGCGTCTCGGCGTAACGCAATTTTTCCCCTGGTAAAAAGCTCATCAGTCACCTTTTGTTTTGATTTCTTCGGCGGGTACTGCCGGCGCTTTTTTTTCTGCCGGTGTTGCAGGTGTGACCGGATCTTTTGACTGCGCAGTTCCAACAGAGTCTTTTGCTGTAGCTGCTGTGACTTTTGCACTGTCTATGGTTGCTTTTGCAGAATCCGCAGCGACATCTAACGAGTCTGCGACCTTTGCCGTGTCGGCAGTGACTTTCACAGAATCTTGCACCGTTTTCAGCGAATCCGTAACGGAGGTGCTCGCGATTGTCGAATCCACTTTTGCGCTATCTGCAATTACATTTGTCGAATCCTTTTTCGTATCGTCGATAATCATGACTTTTGGCTTTGCGTTTTCGCCATCGTCGTCATCATCATCGTCGTCATCGTCTTTTGGCTTTGGCTTATTCCACAGTCCAAAAGAACCCCTGATTTGCAATTGTAACCCACCAAGGTTCCACTTTGCTTTTTCGTTCGGACCATTAGGCACAATGTCCGAGAACTTTTTGTTCGACTTCACGGAGATGGAATTGAATCCAATGTCGCCGTAAAGTTTAAAGCTTTTCCAAGTTGCAAAAAGATAACCCACGCTTACGCCAAAGCCTGCGCCAAGGAGTGGAGTTTCTGCTTCGAGTTTACCCCAGGTCGTGTAGATTTCGGTGCCCGGTAACGCCCAGTACCAACGTACGGCTAAACTGAAAAGTCCACCCGTGCTGAGTGTTATAAAATTCTTGGGCAAGGCAAATCGGTATTCCAAATACATTGGAATGCCTTGGAGCGTGTATTCGTAACTGTGAGTGCTGCTTTTGCGGTCGGTCAAGACAACTGATTCGTTATCGTAAATAAATCCGATGCCCGCACTCAAAAAATGGTCTTCGGCAAATTGCCATTGAATTCCCGCTGTAATCGGAAAGCAAAAATTGACTTTCTGGAAATCCTGTTTTGCTACGTTCAAGGATTCGGCACTATTGACTGCGTTTTCCTTGAATCCGTAATAGATGGTGTCGATGGCATTTTGGAAGTATTTGCGTTCTTCGAAGCTGATGAACGAAATTGATGGCTGCACAAAGACGGACAAAATGGAATTGTCGTGGTCCAGCTTTTCTTCGCTCGCGGCAAAGCCTGTTGCTGCAAGCAGCAATGTTGCAACGAACGAAAAAACGATATTTCTGGACTTAAACTTCATCCGTGCGCCTAGTTAGCCAAAGTCTTTTCTTCTTTCTGCATGCGCTTCTTTTCTGCTTCTTTCTTGAGGCGCTTTTCATAGGATTCTTCGGCCTTTGCAATCTTTTCTTCGGCCTTCTTCACGCGTTTTTGAATTTCCTTGTCTTCGCTAGATTCGTTCTGTGCAACAGCGAGGTATTCTCTTGCGGATTCGAACTGGTCAAGATCCGTATAGGCGTCTGCAATGAGGAAGAGCGTTTCTTGACGGCGCTTCGCCTTCGGGTATGTTTCCAAAAATTCCTTGAAGTAAATCACGGCGGCCTGCGGCTTTTCCATGCGCAAGTAAAGGCGGCCTGTCTGGAATTCCTTTTCGGCAACGCGGTCTACGAGCAAGTTATAGTAGTAATTGACCGAGTCGCGGAGCGGGGTATTCGGGTGGTTTGCTAGGTAACGTTCAAAGTCCTTCATGGCGGTTGTCGTGTTCGATTCGTCACGGTCAATTTTGTAATCCATGTTGAACGAAGAAACTGCCTTGCGGAATTCGGCGGTTTCTGCAAACGGAGAACCCGGGAAGTTCACGATAAAGCTTCCGTATTCGCCACGGGCTTCAATCCACTGCTCCAGGTTGAAATGGCTTTCGGCAAGCAAGAACTGAGCTTGTTCCATGTAGCCAGAACCTGCACAGGTAGAAAGAATTTCTTCGAGCTTTTCGACGGTGCGTCCGTACTTTTTAGCCTTGAAAAGTTCCTCTGCGTATTCATAGCGCTTTTTGCACCAGTCCGTGTGGGTGATTTTTTCATTTGTAGTAGAGGAACAACCCATCATGGTTGCCATATAAAGGAAAAGAGGAACGAACAGGGTACTCTTGAAAACTTTTTTCATTTTTTTTCTTTGGTTAATTCTAACTTTCATGCTGTAAAGTAGAAAAAAACGACTCTAGAGAAAAATGATTTTAGTCCGCTATGTCTTGAAAGAGCTGATAGGTCCTTTTTTGGCTTCGCTCTTTGGCATTACTTTTTTGTTTGTAGTTGACTTTTTGGTCAAAATCTTGGACAATGTGTTGTCCAAGGGCTTGCCTACATCTACAGTTCTTGAAATTTTTGCGCTCAACTTGGCTTGGATGCTTTCGCTTTCGATTCCGATGGCGGTTCTTGTAGCAAGTCTCATGACGTTTGGCCGTATGTCGGGCGACCAAGAGATTACGGCTGTCAAGGCAGCTGGCATTTCACCATTGTCGCTGATGCGTCCGGTGCTTCTTGTTGCCCTTTTGCTTTCGGTCTTGATGGTCGTGTTCAACAACTGGGTGCTCCCGGAGGCAAACCATCGTTCCGTGGAACTCATGAACGCCGTTTCTCGCAAAAAACCGCATGTGTTCATTGATGCCGGACGACTCATTACGCAGTTCCCGGGTGTGCAACTTTGGGTGAACCGCATTGACCCTGTTTCGGGCACGCTCTATGGAATCCAAATTTTTGAAATGGAAAAGAAGGGCGCTCCGCGAATTGTGTATGCCGACAGCGCCTCGATGGATTATGTGGATAACGGGGCTACGCTTATGCTCCGCCTCCGTAGTGGCGAAACGCATCTCGTCGATCCTGATGATGCGGATAACTATTTCCGTATCCGATTCTTCTCGCAAGATTTGGCCATGCAAAACGTAGATGACCGCCTGGAACGCCGTAGCAGGAGTTACAGGAGCGACCGTGAAATGCCTGTCGAAATGATGTGGGATGTGGTGACGGATGCACGAGCCAAGTACGATACGGCTGCAGTGCAGGCGAGAACTCGTCGTTTGCCGACTCTAGTCCGCATTCGCGATTTGGCCGTAGGTGATAGCATTCTCCCGGCAGATGCAAGTGGTGTGCCGATGAGCGATTCCTTGCAGTTTGTGCAGGGGCTTCGCAAAATCCGCGTGCAGGAAACTGCCTCGCTCCGCGCTACAGAACGTGTTTGGGGCCGCATGGAAGGTGAACTTAAACGTTCTGCGCAGTACATGGTCGAAATCCATAAAAAGTTCAGTACTGCTTTTGCATGCTTCATTTTCGTGTTGATTGGAGCTCCTTTGGGAATCATGGCGCGCAAGGGTGGTATTGGTACGGGTATTCTCTATAGCCTTGCTTTCTTTGTCATTTACTGGATTTGCCTTATTGGTGGCGAAAACTTGGCTGACCGTCTGATTGTCTCTCCGGAACTTGCCATGTGGGTTTCGAATATCATCATCGGTGTGTTCGGAATTCTCCTTACGCGAGCAATGATTCGCGACCGTTTCTCGGGCGAATCTAGATTAAAGCCTTCTGTAATCTTTAAGGCTATTGGTCGATTCTTCCTTAAAGTCGTGAGGCATGTCTGATGAAGTTCTCTCGATACCTTATCTGGAATTTCTTGAAGATGTTCCTCATCGTGGTGTGCGGAGCAATTCTCATCTTTGTTGTAATTGACTTTGTTGGTAACATCAAGACCTGGCTTGCTCGCGACATGAAAGCTGTCAGCGATTATTACTTGAGTTATCTCCCGTATATTTTGTACTTAATCACCCCGGTTGCTTTGTTTATTGCGGTTCTCGCCTCGGTAGGTAACATGGCTCGTCATCTCGAAATGAGTGCCATGCAGAGCTCCGGTCAAAGTCCGTTCAAGACGCTTCTCCCCATATTTTTCTTGGGCATTCTCATGTCGATTGGTTCGTACGAAATGAGCGAACACTGGCTCCCGGATGCAAACCACAAGCGCTTTGAAATCATGGAAACGAATGCGCAAAAACGCAAAAATCCGCGCATCAAGGAAAAACAGGACTTTACGTTTATCGATAGCGAAAAAAACAGTTGGTTCTTTAAACATTACTCCGGCAAAAACAGACAAGGGCGTGATGTGGTATTGCTTGTGCGCGATCGTGGGCGTTTGGTCGAACGTTACGACGTTCGTGCTATCCGCTGGATTGAAAAGGATTCGGTTACCAAGGCTGGGTTCTGGCGTTTTGAAAATGGATACCATCGTGTGTTCAAGAAAGACGGCTCTGTTGAGGTTTCCCAAGTCCGCGCCGAAAGCATGAAGGGCAAGGTGAATACGCACCCCAATGACCTTATCAACGAACGGCAACTCGCTGACGAAATGGATTCCAAGATGGTCAAGGAGCGCATCAATGTGCTAAGACGTTCAGGCGAAGATACCCGAGCTATGGAGACTGCTCTGCAGTTCAAGTATTCGGCGCACTGGATGAACTTGATTGTTCTTTTGATTGGGGCGGCGCTTTGCCACCGGTATAGCCGTTCTGGGGGCCTTTCCCAGAAATTCGGTGTTGGTCTGTTGCTCGTTTTTAGCTATTATATTCTAGAGAGAATAGGGCTTAAAATGGGTGAAAACGGGGCTCTGTCGCCGTTCTGGGCGGCGTGGAACAGTCACTTCATTTATGCTGGTCTCGCGTTTGTAATGTTATACCGATCATTCCGCTTGTAGAGGGTTTTAAATGTCCGTGTCTGAAATTTTATTTGTGGTCGCTGGAGCGTTGCTAGGTCTTGCTTTTCAGGGGGGGATGTTCCTGTTCCTTATCCCGTTTGCTGTTGTTGCGTTTTCGCTTGCCTGCATGAACCGCCCGAATGTTCCGCCGAACACGTCCGTGCTCCCGGTCATCAAGAGCAATAAGCGTTCGACGGCGCTTACGCCGGTTGTCTCTCCGGACCTCCGCAATGAATTCACGAACAATGTCAAGATGGATACGAACGAACCCAACTCTTCGCTCCGTGTCAATCAAGTTTGGGCCCGTGCAAATTCGGATGTGGACAAAGCTTTTGGCGATATGTTGCGTTGCCTCAAGGTTCTTATGCCGCAGGCAAATACGCTTACCATCTTTACGAATGGCGGTAGTGCAAATGAATTGCGCTTGAGAACGTTCCAGAGCGATATCCCGAATATCATCGATACCGGTGCAAAGATTACGGATAATATGGGTATCTTGAGCCAACTTTTGCGCCCGGAAGTGTCCCGCATTTTGGAAGGCGATTTGCTTGTCGGAAAGCGCCTCACGTATTACATCGAAAACCGCATGATCCGCTCGTTGGTGGGTGTTCCGCTGCTCGACCGCGATGAACGCCGCCTCGGTGTATTGCTTGTGGACTCCTTGCACCCGAATGCGTTTACGGCTGCCGAAGCGCAGGCTCTCTCGTTCATTGCTCATGCCATGTACATGGTGAGCTTCAAGAGCTATATCTCGGCGCAGAACTACATTGAACAGCAACAGTTCAGTACGCTTTACCATTACCAGCGCAAGTTCTTCCAGACCATGTCTGTGAAGGATATTTACAAGCAAATGTTCGAGTACGTCAAGGAAAACATGCCGTTTGACCGCTTGACGATTCTTTTGCTCGATAAACCCAAAGAAGGTGCTGGCCGCGTGATTTACTGCGTGGGTATGGATTCCGAACAGTTTGTCGATAAGCAATTTACCTTGTCTGATAAGGGTATTTTTGTTCTAGCCCTTATGAGAAACCGCCCGGTATTCCGTTCGTTCAATTCGGGCTATGCCGATTATGTGCCGCGTTTGAACGATTCCGAAAAGCGCAACATGGAACTTCGTCAGTTGTTCGTAATGCCTGTCTCGTCGGAACCGGATTCCAAGACTGCTGAACTTGCCATTTGCCTTGAAAGCCGCTATAACAACCGCTATCAGGATCACGAAAAGAAATTGCTCAAGGCTTTTGCTGGCGTTGCAGGCTTTGCTTACGCTCGTGCATGCCAGTTCGAAAAGGGCAAGGATCTTGCAACACGTGATGGCCTTACGGGCCTCATGAACCACCGCTCTTTGCAAGAAGCGCTCCGCACAGAGAAAGTTCGCGCTGACCGTAAAAAGTATAACATCGGCGTGTTGATGATGGACATTGACCACTTCAAGAGCGTGAACGATACGTACGGTCACCCGGTCGGTGACGAAGTGATTAAGGGAATTGCAACGGCTATTAGTGGTGAAATCCGCAAGGAAATAGACGTTGTGGCACGTTACGGCGGTGAAGAATTTGTCGTGGCGCTCATTGATACAACGTCCGAGGGCATGGTCGAAACTGCAGAACGCATCCGCAAGGCTGTAGGCAAGTTGGAATTCAACGTGCACAAGACGGATCCGCTCCGCGTGACGGTTAGCATTGGTGCTTTCCTTGTGGAACCGGAATTTTCGGACATGAAAAAGGCCGTGAACAATGCTGACCAGGCTCTCTACAAGGCGAAGGATGGTGGCCGCAACCAGGTCGTACGCTTTGAAACTATAGAAACTGAAGCGGTGGGAGATTAGAACTTAGATGAAATGTCATCCTGAGTCCCGGAACTGAGTCCGGGATAAACTCCGTCGAAGACAACTCAGAAGGTGAGTGTTGCGTCCATGCTAGCATGGACATAACCGAGCCAAGAAGTTGGGGCATTTGCCCAATCCAGTAAAATTGTTCGCTAGAAATAACTGGATTCTTCGTCCCAAAGGACTCAGAATGACGTTATTGTTAAAACCTACAACTTAATATCTAAAAATGTTCACAGCGCTTGATTGGATTGTCTTATTTGCCTACTTGCTCCTCTCGCTTGCCATTGGTTTGTGGGTTTCTCGCGGCAACAAAAATCTCAAGGAATATATGTTCGGCGGCGGCTCGATGCCGTGGGTGGCTGTGGGCATTAGCCTCATTGCGACTTCCGTGAGTGCAACGACTTTCCTTGGCGCGCCTGCCGATGTGTTCGGCGACGACATGACTTTTTTGATGTTCCAGATTGGCGCGTTGCTTAGCATCGTGGTCGTTGGCTTTGTGTTTATCCCGAGGTTTCGCACGTCGGGCATTTCGAGCGCTTATGAACTTTTCGAAGTGCGTTTTGGTAGCCGCTCGGTGCGCCGTTTGGCTGCTGTCTTTTACTGCTTGCATTTGCTCCTCCGCACGGGAATTTTACTTTATGCGCCTTCGCTAGTGCTTGCTCAGATTTTGCACATCGACTTGAAACTTGCGATTATTGTCTCGGCGGCGATTGCAATTTTCTACACGTGGTTTGGCGGAATCAAGGCGGTCATCTGGACTGACGTGATGCAGTTCTGCGTGTTCTTTGGCGGCGGTGTTCTCGTGCTTTTGATTATTGCAAATCAAGTGGGCGGCTTGGGCGAAATGGCGACTCTTGCAAACGAAGCGGGCAAGACGCGTTGGTGGAATCCGTCGATGGATGTTTCCGATGCGCGTACGCTTATTTCGGCAGGCTTTGCATACGCGATTCTTGAAATTGCCATTCGCGGTTGTGACCAACAGTTTGTACAGCGTTACCTCAGCTGCAAGGACGTGAAGGCGGCAAACCGTTCAAGCGTACTTTCGATGGTGCTTGGTTGCGCTGTTTCGATTCTCTTTTACTGGGTGGGTGCAGCACTCTTCGTGTTTTACAAGAAAGCTCAAGTGGCTACGCTTCCGGATGGCCTTGGGCAAAATGACGTGTTCCCGTACTTTATCGTGAATGCGCTCCCGTCTGGCGTGACGGGCTTGATTGTTGCTGCTATTTGTGCGGCGGCCATGAGCAGTCTTTCGGGCGCCATCAATTCGCTTAGCAATACGTCCGAACGCGATTTCCTCGGCTGGGATGAATCTGCGGGAATGGGCGGGCTCAAACGCGCAAAAATTTGGACGGCGGTCTGGGGCGTGCTCGGCGTGTTCTTTGCACTCTTTGCCGCAACGCAGCAGGGGAGCCTCCTTAAGAATGCTCTCTTCTTTACAGGTCTTTTCACGGGTCCGCTTCTTGGTATGTTCCTCCTCGCGTTCTTTGCAGACAAAATTTTTGGAACCGCAGAAAAAGCGTTACGCGCCTGGGTCGTGATTGTCGCCGTTATTTGCGGCATGATAAGCCTCGTACTTATCCAGGGAATCCCCGCCTTTGGCGTGCCCGCACTTCTCGGCAACACCTTTAGCTGGCCGTGGATGCCCTTCATCAGCATGACCACGACAATTGTGGTGGCGCTTGTCGTGAATTTTGTGGCGAATCTTGCTTTAATAAAACCTCGTTAATGTATTTTTTGTATTTTAAAAACAGAAATTTTTATGGAGGGTCATTTGATGATCTCAAAATTGCTTAACATCATCTATCTGGTGCTGCTGATTGTTTGCGTGTGCATCCTGATCCGCATCGTTAAAAGTGAACCGGCTGCTGTTCCGGTGGCTGCGTCCAATGGAACGGTGGCGTTCGAAGTCCCGAAAATCGAAGTTTCGGCATCTGAAACCAAGAAGTTTGCTGCCGACAAGTTCGAGATGGGCTTTAGCCTTGAAATCCGCGGCAAGGACAAGGAAGCGGTCTTTAAACGCATTGCCGAACGACGTTCCGTGATTCTGGAAAATGTCAAGCAGCTCGATATTCCGCAGTCCGATGTGGAGCAGAACAGCGTGGATATCCGCAAGGAATGGACTTACCGCAACAACAAACGCGAACTTGTCGGTTACGTGGCAACGCAGAGTTTTGTGATTACGGTGAACAGAAAGATTGATGCTGCTGCACTTGTGCAGGCGCTTTCTCCGGAACCGGATGTTGAAATCCATCGCACGTCGGCTGGGCTCAAGGATGAAAACGCCGTTCAGTCGAAGGTTGTCAAGGCTGTGGGCGAAAAAGCTAAGGCAAAAGCTAAAGATTACGCCGATGGCGTAGGCGCAACGCTTGGTCGCGTGTTGCAAATCAACGGTGAAGGTGGCGGTATTTACTACAGGCCGATTCGCCTCCGCACGAATGGTCTCATGATGGCAAAATCTGCTATGCTTGATGGCGCTGTCGCAGAATCGGCCCCCGACGAAAGTGCCATTGCAGATTCCGTCGAGGTGAGCGCTTCTGTCCGCGTCGTCTTTGAACTAAAGTAGTTCTAACAAACTTTCTTCATATTCCTGGGCCGCCTTATCAAGGGTGGCTTTTGTCGTATCCGGGCTGCAACCGTAGAATCCGAGCGGTTTAAACCACTTCATGCCGGCGGCGTTTGCTGTCATCTCGAACGGGATGAGCATTTCTTCGGCGGTGTAGCGGTTAAGCCCTTCGTGCGTGTAGTGTTCTGCGGCAGCGCCTGCGGTAAATACGACGCGTACGGGCATGCCCTTCAAGAAGTTGTCCGCGCTGTAGACTATCGGGCTCATGACTTGGTCTTGCCAGTCGCGCAAACTGGCGGGGGAGTTATACCAATATATAGGGAACTGCCAAACAATAGCCTTGGACTCCTTCAACAATTTTTTTTCGGCTTCCAGGTCGAAGTAGCCATTAACTCGATTTTTGTCAAGGTGGTGAAACACAAAATTGGGATTTTTTCTGTTGATATCCACTAAGTGTTTGTTGAACATGGAGTTAGAAATGTTCGGATGCGATAGAAGAATTGTGATTTGATTGTTCATTATTTTTTTTCTGTTGATAAGTTGAGGAAATATTATAAAAAAATTACATCTTACGTGCAAAAAATCTTCCAAAATGTTCTGTTATTTATTATACTTGTAGTGGGTTGACCTACATCTTGTGGGTGTGGTCCGAACTCCAACACAAGATATAGTAAAATTGAATGGATTTGACTATATTTGAGGAAACGGGATATTAAGGTTATTTTTAGATGATTTTTACTGTCAAAAAGCGCGACGGCCGCGAGATGCCGTTCAACATCGAAAAGATTGCAGACGCTGTAATCAAGGCGTTTAGAGCCTCTGGCGAATTGGATGAACAGATAAAGGCTTCCCAAGCTCAGATGAATTTGCTCGGAAGCGATGACCTTCTGACAAACGTTGCTCTTAAGGTTGCTGCCGAAGCCGTTGGCCATCTCGAATCCGAAAACAAGACCAAGCCGGACATCGAAGAAATCCAGGATGCTGTTGAAAAGGCTTTGACCGAAGGCGGTTACGCCGATACCGCCAAGAGCTATATCTTGTACCGTGCCGAACGTACCCGCGTACGTGAAGTCAACACCCGCCTCATGCAGACGCTTCATGACATTACGTTCAGCTCTGCCAAGGAATCCGACCTCAAGCGCGAAAACGCCAATATCGATGGCGATACCGCCATGGGCACCATGCTCAAGTACGGTTCCGAATCCGCTAAGCACTTCTACACGATGATGATGCTCAAGCCGGAACACAGCCGCGCCCACATGGATGGTGACATTCACATCCATGACCTCGACTTCTATTCTCTTACGATGACCTGCTGCCAGATTGACCTCATTAAGTTGTTCAAGAACGGCTTCAACACAGGTCACGGTCACTTGCGTGAACCGAAGGATATCCGCAGCTACGCCGCTTTGGCCGCTATCGCCATTCAGAGTAACCAGAACGACCAGCACGGTGGACAGTCCGTGCCGAACTTTGATTACGCCATGGCAAACGGTGTGCGCATCACGTACCGCAAGGCTTACCTTTCGAACATGGTCAAGGCTCTCATGCTCTTGACGGGCAAGACCGAAGAAGAAATCCAGCCGGTGGTGAAAAAGCTCCACGGCGAAATGGCTGAAATGGGCATGGTCGCAACGCTCGTGCCGAATGAAAAGTTCCAGACAACTGAAGCCCACGAACTTTCCAAAACTTATGACGCCGAAACGGTAAAGAACGCCCAGAAGTTTGCCGAAAAGATGGCTTACGAAGAAACCGACAAGGCAACGTTCCAGGCAATGGAAGCTTTTGTCCACAACTTGAACTCCATGCACAGCCGCGCTGGTGCCCAGACTCCGTTCTCTAGCATCAACTATGGTATGTGCACGGAACCGGAAGCCCGCATGGTCATGAAGAACTTGCTCCTCACGACCGAAGAAGGCCTCGGCGGTGGTGAAACGGCTATCTTCCCGATCCAGATTTTCCGCGTCAAGGACGGCATCAACCTCAATCCGGGCGAACCGAACTACGACTTGTTCAAGCTCGCCTGCCGCGTGAGTGCCAAGCGCCTGTTCCCGAACTTTAGCTTCCAGGACGCTCCGTACAACCTGCAGTACTACAAGCCGGGTCATCCGGAAACCGAAATTTCGTACATGGGCTGCCGTACCCGCGTGATTGGCAACCATTACGACCCGAGCCGTGAAATCTCTTACGGCCGTGGCAACTTGAGCTTTACCTCGATTAACCTCCCGCGTATTGCCATCAAGATGAAGTCCGTGGACCTGTTCTTCAAGGAACTCGACCGCATGCTTCAGCTCGTGAGCGACCAGCTCATGGAACGCTTTGCCGTGCAGAGCCGCCGCAAGGTTAAGAACTTCCCATTCCTCATGGGACAGGGTGTGTGGATTGATTCCGACAAGCTCGGCTGGGAAGATACCGTGGGCGAAGTCATCAAGCACGGTACGCTCTCCATTGGCTTTATCGGCCTTGCTGAAACATTGGTGATGCTCACGGGCAAGCACCATGGCGAATCCGAAGCTTCCCAGGAACTCGGCCTCAAGATTATCGGCCACATGCGCGAATTCTGCGACAAGGAATCCGAACGCCTTGGCCTCAACTTCAGCTTGCTTGCAACACCGGCTGAAGGCCTCTCGGGCCGTTTTGTGCGCATGGATAAGAAGAAGTTTGGCATTATCCCGGGCGTTACCGACCGCGATTACTACACGAACTCTTTCCACGTGCCGGTCTACTACAAGATTTCCGCATTCAAGAAGCTCTCGCTCGAAGCCCCGTACCACGCGCTCACGAACGCTGGTCACATCAGCTACATCGAACTTGATGGCGACCCGACGCAGAACCTGGACGCTTTTGAAAAGATCGTGAAGCACATGGCGAAGGTCGGTATCGGTTATGGTTCCATCAACCATCCGGTGGACCGCGACCCGGTTTGCGGATTTGTGGGTGTGATTGGCGATGTGTGCCCGCGCTGCGGACGTAGTGAAGGCCACGCTATCTCTTGCGAAAAGCTCGAAGAACTTAGAAAGAAATTCCCTGGAATGCCCGCATTCAGAGGGATCAGATGATTTTACAAGGAGTGCAAAAAATGTCTGAAAAAGAAATGTCTCAGTATGGTGAAGGTGTCGGATTCGAACGCATCCGCCGCATTACAGGTTACCTCGTCGGTACAGTCGACCGCTTCAACAATGCCAAGCGCGCTGAAGTCAACGATCGCGTAAAGCACGGCGTATAAGATGGATGAATATCCTCCACTGCGGATTGCAGGGATTGAGCCCGAATCATTCGTGGACGGTCCCGGAATCCGCTTGACTGTGTTTACTCAGGGCTGTCACCACAACTGCCCAGGTTGCCAGAATCCGCAGACTCATGATTTTGAGGGCGGACACTTTATCGAGCGCGAAGCGATCATCACGATGATCAAGGAAAATCCGTTGCTCGATGGCGTGACGTTTAGCGGAGGCGATCCGATGGACCAGGCGGCGGCACTTGTTCCGCTTGCACGCGAAATCAAGGAACGCGGTCTCAATCTCGTGATTTTCACGGGATACACGTACGAACAGCTGATGAAGCTTACGCCCGAAAAGCCGGAGCTCTTTGAATTGCTCTCGTTTGCGGACATCCTCATCGACGGTCCGTTTATCATGGCGAAAAAATCGCTGGACATTAAGTTCAGAGGTTCTTGGAACCAGCGCATTATCGATGTGCAAAAGAGCCTTGTCGAAGGCCACGTGGTCATCCACCAGATTCAATTGGACGAGATGGCGGAACACCCCGACAGGGAATACAATACGTAAGTTAATTCTAAGTTACTAGTTACTAGAATGTTGTTGGTTGTTGAGAGTGTCATCCTGAATATAGGGCGTTGCCTAAAGTCAAAAGATTAAGTGAACTGTAAGGGTGCCGTGGGCATCCTTTTTTTACATATTTAATAGAGCTTTTATTGGTTTTAGTATGTAATTTGGAATTTCGATTTTTTAACCTTACATACTAAAATTGATTTTTTGGGGTGTTAGTATGTAATTTTTAGTCGAAAAATGCTAATACAAGTGATTTTTTTTTGTGAATATTATGTTTTGGAGGCTGATTTCTGTTGTTTTTGTCCGTTTAGTTGGTTTCTTTTACATACTAATTTTAGAATTTTGACTTTTAGTATGTATATGAATAAATTATACACGCTGAAAGGCGTGAAAAATGTGTGTAAATGGTCGTTTTTTGGCCATGTTGGCCCTCACGATGACGTATAAGGCGGGAGCTGCAGATGTCGAAGCATGATCCGCCATCTAAAAGATTCCACCAAGCTGGTGGATCTTGTGCTTTTCATCGAATTTTTTGACACTATCCCATTCCCTACATTCCGTAGCATTGTTATATTAGGCTCTAAAATCCTAAAAATTCTATACGGGAGTGCGTTATGAGCGCAATAAGATATTCTTTCGTGGCTGGCGTTGTTGTTATCGCCATGCTTACAGCATGCGGTGACGATGTCCTCAATATAACCGAATTGAGCGAGAAAGCATCTCTCGACATTGTCGAAAAATACAAGGAACTGCCGAAGTGTGAAGAGTCCGTTTACGGTTCATTGAATTACGTTCAGGATTCTTCGCAAGTATTCGCCTGCACTTCGGATGGCTGGGTGTCGCTCAAGGGTGAAAAGGGTGCCAAGGGTGACGAAGGCAAGGCCGGTGAAAACGGCAAGAACGGCGAAGACGGCAAGAACGGGGAATCCTGCACGACAAAGGCCGTCGAGGGTGGGGTTGAGGTGAGCTGCCCGGGGTCTGAGCCGGTCGTAATCAAGAACGGCGACAAGGGCGCCGACGGCAAGAGCGCTTACGAACTTTCGGGAACGGACAAGACGCTGGAAGAATGGCTCGCCTCGCTGAAGGGCAAGGACGGCGAGTCCTGCACGACAAAGGCCGTCGAGGGTGGGGTTGAGGTGAGTTGCCCGGGGTCTGAGCCGGTCGTAATCAAGAACGGAACGAACGGCGAGAACGGGACGAGTTGCAATATTGTAAGCGACAAGGACGGCGTCGTTACGATTCAATGTGGCGAAGGTGAAAATGCCAAGACCACTGAACTCCATAAGACCGTGTGCGGCACAAAACCGTTTGACCCTGCAGACAAGTTCTGCTATGCGGAGGAATTGTATGACCTGTGCAATGGCGATAAGTACGACCCAGAGCGTCAGTTCTGTGCCAAGTTTAATGACGATGCGAAAATGGAACAGATCTACAAAATGGTGACTATCGCTCCGGAAGGAACGGTTTACAGCGAGACCTGGATGGCCGAGAACCTGAACTACAAAACAGAGAACAGCTGGTGTGGTGGCGGAAGTGGAACGACGGAAGGCGATTGTTCTGTTTACGGTCGCCTGTACACGTGGACTTCGGCGGTCGGGAAGACCGAAACGGAGTGCGGTTATGGACAAGAATGCAATCTGGGCACGGGCGATATCCGCGGAGTCTGCCCCGAAGGCTGGCACCTGCCAAGCCAAGAAGAATGGGAAGACCTGTTTGAGGCTGTTGGCGGTCAAGTTGTTGGCGGTGAATCGACGACGGCCGGAGCCAAGCTCAAGTCCACAAGCGGCTGGAATGATTATAGAGGAGAAAGCGGCAATGGCTCGGATGCTTTCGGCTTTTCCGCGTTGCCCGCCGGCGGCAGGAGCAACTATGGCAGTTACGACTACGGAGGCGACTTCGCGATCTTCTGGAGTTCTACTAAGTACGATGTCTACTACGCGTACCTCATGAACTTGCGCTACGACCACGAGTATGCGTCCATGATCCCCCTATACAAGTACTACGGGTTTTCAGTTCGTTGTCTCAAGGACTAGCCAGCCGAGTGATGCGGTCGCCAAGTTTACTTGAGCGGCCATTTCCGAGGCGCAGTAGTCTGCGCTACGCAGTAGCGCCATGACAAGCAGTGAGGGACTCCCTCTTTATAAAATAAAAAAAGGCTCCCCGCAGGGGGCCTTAAATGTTTTGGATTGCTTCGCCCCATGGGGCTCGCAATGACGTGCTAGGTTATTCAGCACGGATGCTTGCATACGTATTGAATAACCGACGCTGTCATGCACTCAGTGCAATGACGTAGGGGCCGAGCGCAACGCGGACTCGATTTTTTTTCGAGCACTCAATATTGCTAAAACGATTGTTTTTAGTGCTGTTTTAGTACTTTTTTGTAAAAAATGCAATTTTTAAAGTATGGAAAAGATTGTATTGGCAGCACCATATCAACACGCCCGAAATCAATACCTGGATGGGCCTGTCGTTTGAACGTATCTGCATGTCGCACATTCTGCAAATCAAAAAGGCTTTACGAATCGACGGCATTTCAACAATCAATTATGCTTGGCGCAGTAAAAAATCTACACCAGGAGCGCAAATCGACTTGGTGATTGAACGAGCCGACAGAATCGTCAACCTGTGTGAAATACGATAGGGTCCAAACAGAACCTAAAAAATACCATTTAGTATTATGCCAAATAATGTAATTCTTGTGTAATCCCTGAAGTGCGGTCACGTCCTCTTCGCGTTTTTTTTCGTACCCCTTGCAAACGGTTGTTGGCAAAATGCAGGGCCCGACAAGCGACCTCTTGTTTTTGAAAATTGAACATTTTATATTATAGACACCACCGTAGAAGTGTGTTGCCGGGTTTCACCTGTCTAGTGATGCTCCATAGTTAATATATCCGTTACTTATATGAAATAAACAAGGGACAAAGCTATGGCCAGACCTATTCGCGAAACTCCGATACTCTTTGGTGAAGATGCCCGCCGTTTTCTTGCTGCAATGCAGGAACGTCGCCCCGAACCTCCAGAAGTTCGTGCCCGCCGCTTGCGGAACTACGAATTTATGAAAAAGGCTTATGAACTGGGTATGGCCGAAAAGCGTGCTCGCGAAGAAGCCAATGGAGGTATTGATCCGTGGTTCAACAATACATAGAAAAGACCAAAGTAAGATTTATTCGGTTAAATCCTGAAAATTCCGTTAAAGACTTTCGCTGTGGCGACCCCGATTTAGATGACTTTATTCAAAATCGTGCGTCGGGATTCCAAAAGCATTTGCTAGCCGTGAGTTATGCCTGTGCTGAAGCCGAAACAGGGCGCATGCTGGCTTATTGTAGTTTGGCAAATGACAAAGTGGCCGTAGGAGATTTTAAGGATAAAACGGAGTTTAACCGTTTTCGCAAAAAGCAGGGATTCCCCAATGAAAAACGCTTGAAAAGCTATCCTGCGGTAAAGCTATGCCGTTTGGGCGTTGATGAATCTGCCAAAGGTCAACAAATTGGTACAACGGTCTTGGATTACATCAAGTCTATGTTTGTATTCGAGAACAAGACTGGATGCCGGTTCCTGACGGTTGACGCATATTTGGAGGCTATTCCCTTTTACGAGAAAAATGGATTCCGCTTCATGAACGTAGAAGACCATGACCCGCATACACGTCTTATGTATTATGACCTGATGAATCTGTGTGCGTAGGTGAGTTATGAGTTCTTAGGTTTTAGGGGTTAGGGATTTGTAGATTGAACTGCAGTGTATGAGGTCGCTTCGCTCTGGGCTCGCTTCGCACCCCACACCTCACACCCCACACTTCCTAACCACAAACCACTATTTACTAACCACTTTCAATAGTGTATATTTACACTATGGTTATGAGAAAGTTTGGGAAGATTGCTTGGGCTGCAGCGGCTGTGTCGTCTGCTATGGTTGTGTCGGCGTTTGCGGCGGGCAAGGTCGCTTGCGTTGGCAATAGCATCACGTATGGTTACGGGATTGAGTCCTGGCCGGACCAAACGAGCTACCCGCATCATTTGCAGGGGATGCTTCGCGAAAATGCGCCGAGCGATACGGTCGAAAATTTTGGTGTGAGCGGGCTTACGGTCCGCAAGGACGATCAGGCTTCGTATTGGAAGGGGTACCGCTTTGCGCCGGCGATTGAATTTGCGGCGGATACGGTTATCATCGAGTTGGGTACGAACGATTCCAAGGCGTACACGACTTGGAATACTCCGGCGCAGGATGCGGCTGTGGACTCTGCAATCACGGCTGATTTTGAGGCTTTGATTGACACGTTCCAGGTGAAGTCGAAACCGCATGTCTTTATTTGCTTGGCGCCTTATGTGAATAACGTAGAATGGAATATCCTTGATACGGCAGTCGTGAAGCGCGTGAATCCGGCGATTTTGCAGGCGGGGCTCGAAAAGGGCGTGAACGTGATTGACTTGCATTTTTATTTTAGTGCGCTTGAAAAGCCGAGCTGGTATCTGGAAGATATGGTGCATCCGTCTGTCGAGGGCGCAAAGCACTTGGCCGAAATTGTGTATGCCCATTTGCAAATGGATACGTTGCATGTAACGCAGGATGGCTCGACGCTCAAGGCTCCGAAGGGCTTCTATGGTTTCCAGTGGTACAAGGATGGGAAACTTCTTGAAGGTGAAACTCTTGAAACGCTTGTGGTTACGGGCGAGGGCGAGTACAAGGTCTCTGTGAGGTTGTCCGCGAATGCACATTCAAGGATTGTGACAGCTCCGTTGAAAGTCGAAAAGACGACCGCCTTGAAACCGGATGCTCGTGAAATCGCTCGCAAAAATTCGGCGGCAACTGCGAACATGGCTAAATCGGCGCTACGCTTTGATGCTCAAGGCCGTGTTCTGAAAGCTCGCGGACCTTCGCATCAGAAAATTTACACTAAACGCTAGAACTGAAAAGGGAACGACCGGAGTCGTTCCCTATGTGTTTGAGAGATGGACCTGTTCTCGTTGCACCGCTAGAGCTTGTTTTGGTGTGGGGCTTTTATAGCTCAATCCGATGCTAGAGCAAAATTCCTTTTTTTATAAAGATAGATGCGTGAGCCCTAAATGTCGAGGGAAAACAGGTGCCTCGGGAACAAAGCGTCCTCGGTAGACAACGATTTTGAGGCTGTTTTTAGGGCTTTTTTACCGAAAATCGGCTTTACAATATATTTTTAGAGTATGAAATCCAGTGCAGAAAAATCGCAGCCTGAAGAGCGTCTCGGTTCTATCCCTCCGAAGCGCATGTCGGTTTTTGAATTTGATGATTACCGCGCTTATTTGCGGCATTATTTTGAGTGTGCGCAAGCCTTGAACCGCCGTTATTCGCTGCGGAGTTTTTCGGACAAGCTTGGATTTTCGTCCAAGGATTTTATTTCGCGCGTGATGAAGGGCGAAAAGAGCCTCACTCCGGCGAGCATTGCAAAAATTGTCGGTGGTTTGCAATTCGATGAAAGCGAGGCCGCGTATTTCGAGGCGATGGTGCTGTTCTGTCAAGCGTCCAACGGCGATGAGCGTGAAAACTACAAGAAGCGCATGGAAGAAATCACGGCGACTTATCGTTTCACGCAGCAGATGCTTTTGACCCGCGCATACCAGTATGAAGTTTATTCGCACTGGTATTATTCTGCAATCCGTTCAATTATTGGGATGATTGGTTTTGATGGCGATTACGATGCTCTCGGGGCGCACTTGATGCCGCCGATTTCTGGAGAGCAGGCGCGGCAAGCGGTGGATTTGCTGGAACGAGTCGGGCTCATCAAGAAGGACGCCAAGGGCAACTGGATTTTGAACAATCCGGCGATTAGCACAGGCGACAAGGTCATCCAGCAGGCGTTTATCAATTACCACAAGGAATTTATTGATTTGGCGAAGGAGTCCATTACCAATGTTCCTTCGACCGAAAGGAACGTGAGCAGTGTGACTCTCGGCATTTCGGAGGGTTCTTACAAGAAAATTGTCAAGTGCATCAATGAATTCCGCAAAAAAATTTCTATGATTGCTAATGAGGACGAGGACGGTG
The DNA here is from genome assembly GCF_900143015.1 of Fibrobacter sp. UWB11. Taxonomy (NCBI): domain Bacteria; kingdom Pseudomonadati; phylum Fibrobacterota; class Fibrobacteria; order Fibrobacterales; family Fibrobacteraceae; genus Fibrobacter; species Fibrobacter sp. UWB11. Next base: position 302,185 of record NZ_FSRT01000001.1, read on the forward strand.
GCCGCGTTTTCCAGATGAATATCCAGATTTTCCCGTTGTCCAAGTGAGGATGCAATGAAACGAAATACTCGATTGGCTAAATCGGCGGTTTCTGCATTGTACGTGTTGCAGGTGTTGCTTGCAATGGTTTTCCTCGTATCTTGCTCCGACAACAAGGTGGCGGGCGGAAACAGCTCTGAAGTCGGTTCCCCGGAATTGATGGGAACGCTTGCGTTTGTGGACGGAGCGCAAAGGCCGGATTTTTTTAGGCGCGCCTCTTATGCTCGTGTTTACTGCGTGCCGGCGGATTATGACCCTGCAAAAGAAGATAGCACATCGTACTATGCGACTACTGCGGATTCAGCGGGGCGTTTCTCATTTGATAACTTGCCTGAGGGCGTTTATAACTTGGAAGCGTTTTATGAAAAGTCGGATGGCGAGGTTTTTGTGCTTCGCGAATCGGGCTTGAAAATTGCGACTGATCAGGCTCAATCCGTAGATTTGGAATTGGGGCAAGGTCACGATATCAAGATTTATTTGCAAGATACCAAGGACTCGGTTGCTAGCCTTTCTATCGTGGGTTCAACGTACAAGTCAACCGCCAAGATTATAACAGATGGAATTGTTCGTTATGCGATTTTTACCGGTGTACTGGCATCGTACTATGATTCGGTGCAAGTGAGTACTTCGGAGGGCACTAATAGCATCAAGGCCGTTCTTGTTGAAAATACGGATGCAAAGCAGGCCTTTTACTATGATAGTTCTGCCCGCACTTTGGAAATCCCGCTCAATACATCGGCGACTGGCATAGACCTGCGCGATACTATTGAAGGGTTTCCGCTGTATGTCCGCTTGAACGATTTGAATGCGGATGACCGCAAGTCGCTTGTCAAGAATCTTTATTCGCTAAAAGTTTATTTAGAGCCAGCTTCGTTCTGGACAACATTCAAGGTCGTTTGTGGCAAGGACTCTATTCCGACGGGGCTGTGGGTTCGCTTGTCTACGCTTTACCCGCAACGGGAAACGCAAAAGCTCGTTTTCGCCTGGAATGAAACGGATTTTATTGAGGAACCTAGTGTGACGGAGGCTTGTGTCGTGAGAGACGATGCTTTCGGAAGTGCGCTTGCCTTGATTCGCGCCGCAGATCCGTTCACAATTTCGGATGGCTTTATGGCGGCGTGGAACTTTGACGAACGTGAAATTCCGGATTCGATAGTCAAGACTTCTGGCGATAATCCGTTCAAGGGGCGCGTCACTGACGTCACTGCAGGCGATGGGATTATTGGCGGAGCATTTGTTTTTAACGGGAAAACTTCCATTATTGAAATTCTGGAATCCGCAGACTATTGGGGCTTTGCGCTAAAGGATACGTCTAGCTTTACATCGTCGTTCTGGGTGAATATTGATGACACTTCGACGTCTCGATTCATCTGGGGCAAGTCCGAATCGGAATACCACTTCAAATATCAGGCTGGTGATAGCGATCGTTCGAGCTGGATGTTCAAGGAACTCGATGAATCGGATTTGGGTCATTGGTATGAGGCTAGCATCGCAATTGCGCCGGAAGTGGATTACAGACAGTGGGTGCATTTTACGGTCGTCAAGTCGGGCGATTCCACGGCGATTTACAGGAATGGCAAGCTTGAAGAAACCTTGATTGGCCACAACAATACGGATGATAAGCGAACATCGGATGGCCCGTTTGTCATTGGCGCTCGCAAGCAATCCAACGGTAAGGTGGACCGAGTTTTCAAGGGTTCGCTTGATGAACTTTACTTTATGGATGAAGCGAAAAGTTCTGAATGGGCGAGACTCATTTATTTGAACCAAAAGCCCACCGGCTACTGGCCGAAATAAATTTGGTCGTTAGTCATTAGTTATTAGTCAATAGTGATGAGAATCGTCGCATGCCTGTGCTGAAATGCTCGCGCATTTTGCGATTCGTCATCCTCTGAGCTAACCCAGCTTTTCAGTAAGTCTTGTATATCGTCTTGTGCTGCGGTTGTTGCGCACGGCTTGATAGAACGCTCCCGGTGCGGACAAAATCCAAACATGTCCTTTCGCACGCGTGATGGCGGTGTAGATGAGGTTCCTTTGCAGCATGATGCTGTGGCTTGAATCTAGCACGACGATGACGGCGGGGTATTCGCTACCCTGGCTCTTGTGGATGGTGCAGGCGTATGCAAGGATAAGTTCATCTGCTTCGTCGGGCTCGTAATCGACAGTCTTGTCGTCGTAAAAGACGGTGATTTTTTTCGTGTCTTTCCCGATTTTGTAGATGATGCCGACGTCTCCGTTAAACACGTTCTTGTCGTAGTTGTTGCGAATTTGCATCACGCGGTCGCCGGTACTCCAGTTGCCGCTCGCGATTTTGATGCGCTCCTTGCCGGGGTTCAGGAGGTCTTGCAAAAAGTTGTTTAGTTCGTAAATGCCAAGCGGTCCTTTGCGCATAGGCGTGAGGAGCTGCATCTCTTGCGTGTCGATGTCAATTTTTTCCTTGATGCCGCGCGTGACGAGGCGGGCGATGATGTCTTTAGCTTCATCGGCCGACTCGTAAGGCAAAAAGTGGAAGTTCGTGCCTTCGATGGGCGAGGGGCTAATGCCCTGATTGATTTTAGATGCTTTGTCGGCGATGTCGTTTCCGCCAGCCTGGCGGAAAATGTGCTGAAGCCGGGTGCTCGGAATCTTGGGGCAACGCAACAAGTCGTTCAGCACATTTCCAGCTCCCACGCTGGGGAGCTGGTCGGCATCGCCCACGAGAACGATTCTCGCGTTGAGTGGTGTCGCTTCGAGGAGCGAGGCGGCAAGCCACGTATCGACCATACTGAATTCATCGACGATGAGCAAATTGCATTGGAGCTTGTTGTCGCCATCGCGGTGGAACTTGCCCGAAATCGGGTCCACTTCGAGCAATCGGTGGATTGTGCGGGCTTTCTCGCCGCAGCATTCACCCATGCGCTTGGCGGCGCGCCCCGTCGGGGCCGTGAGGCTTACACATTCTTCCATTTGGCGGGCGAGGTACAAAATTCCCTTAAGGATTGTCGTCTTGCCTGTGCCGGGTCCACCCGTGATGATTGAAATCTTTCGCGAGAGCGCCATCTGGATGGCGCGTTTCTGGATGGGATCAAAGCTGAACTTATGTTCGCGTTCCCAGTCCGCAAGGGCGTCTTCGAAGCCTTCCGTTGAAAGCTCGTTGTAGCGCAAACGGAGCTTGATGTTGTCTGCGATGCGCTGCTCCGCGTTATACAGCGGCGGGAAATAGCAATCGTCGCCTTCGCGCTTGATACGCCCAATTTCGCTTGCTTTTTCGAATTCATCGAGGAGCGTGTTGATGGCGCATTCGTCGTCCTGCATTAAACGCAAGTTGCGGAACGTGCGTTCCAAGAGAACGTTCTTTGGCAAAAACACATGCCCGTCGCTTACAGATGCTTCTTGCAATGTGTAAAGCAATGCCGCTTGAAAACGCTCGGGGCTGTCTTTCGGGAATCCGACTTTCTGCGCGATTTCGTCAGCTTTCAAGAATCCGATGCCCCAGACTTCTTCACAGAGCATGTACGGATTCTGTGTGATGCGTTCAATCGTCGCTTGCCCGAACTTGTTCCAAAGGCGTTTCGCCACGCTGCCGACAATTTCGTGCTTGTACAAAAACAGCATTGTTTCGCGGCTGTGACGCGCTTCTTGCCAACGAGCCAAAAAAGCTTCCACCTTGCGGGCGGGGAAGCCTTTGATTTTCACTTCGCGGAACTTGTCCGGATTGTTGTCGAGAATGTCGGCGGTTGCATCGCCCAAAGCTTCCACGATGCGTTCGGCAATCTTTTGCCCCACACCCGGGAATTGACCGCTTGCCAAGTATTCAAGGATATCGTTATCGTTTGTGGCGAGGTATTCAAAAGAAGTCGCCTGGAACTGCTTTCCGTATTTCGGATGCGAACCCCAGTCGCCTTCTACAGCAATGGTTTCGCCTGGTTGCAAAGCGGGAAACGTTCCCGTGACGACAACGACTTTCTTGCTTTCTATATCGTTCAGACGCATCACGGTAAAGCCATTTTGCTGGCTATGGAACGTGATGGATTTTATGCTGCCTTTTATGACCACAACAGTTGTCATGCCCGATTTAATCGGGCATCTCCTTTATTTGTTGTGGATGGTTCTAGCATTGATTGAATTTGCTGGCAGCGCTTGTTTACTGAGCCTTCGGAATTTTACCTTCGTCCAGTTCCGGTCTCCAAACATCGGCATCGAAACCAGGCATCTTGGTAAGCTCCTTGCCGCGAACGCAGAGGAAGAATCCGAGAATTGCAGCGTCGTGGAGTGCAATCACAAGTGCAGTCTTGTAGTCGAGACCAAATCCGAGCGGAGCGCCCTTGAGGTTTTCCGGGCTCACCCAAAGGATGTAATCGGTTGTAATGAACGTCATGAACATGCACGGAATCAGCGCAATCCAGAAGTTTTTCTTTTTACTGCGGAGATAAACAGTTGCCACGCAGAGACTGCAAACGGCCATGAGCTGGTTGCTCCAGCTGAAGTAATTCCACAAGATGTTGAAACCTTCGGGGTTCAAGTTGCTCCAGAAGATAATCACGGCGCAGAGGGCGAACATCGGAACCGTGAGGATCAAACGGTTACGCACGGAGGTCTGTTCAAGGCCCGTAAGTTCAGCAATCGTAAGGCGGAGGCTGCGGAGGCTGGTGTCGCCACTTGTAATAGCAAGGATAATTACGCCCACGACCACGAGAATCGAAATCGGAGCCCAAGGAATCACTGTTGAAACGAGAACGCTCAAAACCTTCACGCCCGAAGCGCCTGTCAAAAGTTCCGGCATCTGGTGGTAAATGAACATGCCACCTGCAGCCCAAATCATACCAATCAAACCTTCAATAATCATCATGCCGTAGAATGTCTGGCGACCGGTCTTTTCGGTGACTTCAGTGCGTGCAACGAGCGGGCTTTGCGTGCTGTGGAAGCCGCTGATGATGCCGCAAGCAATCGTTACGAAGAGCATCGGGATGATCGGCTGGCCTGCCGGATGCTTGTGGAAGTTGCTCATGATGTCTGCAAAGCAGAATTCATCGAGGACGTTCAAGTTCGGGATGATGCCCACGAAAATAGCGAGGGAGGCGAGAATCAAGAGGGCGCCAAAAACCGGGTAGATGCGGCCGATAATCTTATCGATCGGGAAGAAGGTGCTGATGAAGTAGTAGGCAAAAATGACGGCGACGGCAATCCAGAAAAGAGTCGGCGAAACGTGGCTGCCTGCGAGAATCGGCGTATTCACGAGTGCTGCCGGAGTGTTGGTGAACACGGCGCCAACGAGAATGAGCGCGACCGAGATAAGTGTCATCACAAGCTTTGCCGGTCCCTTGCCCAAGAACTTGCGGGAGAGAGCCGGAACGTTGTAGCCGTTATTGCGCATGCTAATCATGCCACTGAAGTAGTCGTGCACTGCGCCGCCGAGGACGTTTCCGAGCGGGAGCAAGATGAACACGATGGCGCCAAACTTGATGCCGAGAATCACGCCGATCACAGGGCCAATGCCTGCAATGTTCAAAAGCTGAATGAGAACGTTTTTCCAGTGCGGCATCGGGACGCGGTCAACGCCATCCGGGTTTGCGAGCGCAGGAGTCTTGCGGTCATCGGGACCGAACACGCGTTCGACGAACTTGCCGTAGGTGAAATATCCAAGGATGAGGATTGCAACACCAATTAGGAATGTTATCATTTTTTGTGCCTTCTTTTTTTATTTAGAACTGTACCATTGCATTGATAGATACAGCTATGTATGTTTGCCAAATATAGTTTTTGATATCTACGGTACCACTGTTCTTTGTGTTGACCGCTTTATACCAGGTTTCGAAAACTCGTAATGATGGCATGAGTCCGAAATTTTCTGTCAGGTAGTAACGCATGTTTGTGACAATGGCAACTCCGGAACCCATGAAGTTCGTATCGAAAAATCCTTTGACGCTAGTGGTATTCTTTTCGATTTTAAGATTGGTATAGGAATATCCAAGACCTACGCCCACCTGGAACCTTTCAGGGTAGAAAAAGTTATAAGTGAATTCTGCACCGATACGCATGTAGCGCATATCCTGTTCTTTGGGAAGGTCCTTAATGGCAGTTTCTTCGGTCCAATATTGAAAAGACAAAGCAAGAGTAAATTCGCGGATGTTCACGCCGATGTTATAGTCGGGAGAAAGGAGAATTTTTGCGGTTGGCATATTGACGGTTTCTGTGTAATTGTCTTCGTCTTGAATTGTTATATGACGGTGGTGTAAACCGCCACGATTAGCAATGACGTTGAAACCGAGGCTTGCGTAATAAGAACGCTCCCATTGTGCGAAGTCGCTATCGCTAGGTTGTGCCCAAACAATCCCTGCCAAAAAAGCAATTGCCAATAGAAATTTTTTCATCTCAATCCTCCCTTTAAAAAAATTGCACCCTTAATTTAGAAATTTAAGGGTGCCTTGGTATAATTTGTAATGGGTTATGGTGCTTTATTCGGCGTATTTGAACATAGCGTCGATGCACTTCTTGGCCTTCACGCGCACGCCTTCGTCGAGCGAGATGTGTTCTGCCTTTTCGGGGTGGCGGAGTGCTTCCAAGATGTTTTCGAGCGAGTTCGACTTCATGTACTTGCACATGCAGCAGCTACCGATAAAGTTCATGTCCGGATGTTCGTAGTGCATACGGGCATTGAGACCGCATTCCGTGAGGAGCAAGATGCAGCTGTCTTTGGGCTGTTGATTGATGTAGCTCACCATCTGACCTGTGCTTCCGACGTAGTCACTGAGCATGGCAACGGACGGGTTGCATTCCGGGTGGCTAATCACTTTGAGATTCGGGTTTTGGCTACGGAAGAACTGGATCAAATCCGGGTCGTAGTTTTCGTGAACGTAGCAGCAGCCGTTATAGAGCTTGATGTCTTTCTTGACACCGCGACGCTTCATTTCATCGATGATGTTCTGGCCCATGAGAGCATCCGGAACAAAGAAAATCTTGTCAGATGGAATTGTTTCGACGATGTGCATCACGTTACCGCTGGTCACGCAGACGTCGCAGGCGGCCTTCACGTCGGCAGTCGTGTTGATGTAGCAGACAAACGTGTAGTCCGGATTCTGCTTGCGGAGTTCTTCGACGTCCTTGCCGGTAATGGAATCGGCGAGGCTGCAACCCGTGAGCGGGCCCGGGATAATCACGTCCTTCTGCGGGTTCAAAATCTTGGCGGTTTCGCCCATGAAACGCACGGCAGAGAAGAGAATCGTTTTTTGCTGGACGGTGGTAGCGTCCTTGCTGAGCTTAAAGCTATCGCCAGTGAAGTCGGCAACGCCCAAAAGAATTTCAGGAGCGCAGTAGCTGTGGGCGAGGATAACGGTATCCTGCTGCTTCTTGAGCTCGTTGATTTCGTTGATGAGCGGGAGCATCTTTTCCACCTTTTCCATGGTGTAGGTGCAAAGGGCTGCGCCCGGCTTGACGGACTTGAGACGATTGTAAAGTTCTTCTGCTGTCATTGTGTTACCTAGATTATTGCCTAGTTAAAAGATAGTAAATTAATACCCGGCCCATTCAGCGCTGATGGAGGGGCTAGCCTTGCGGATGTTCGATTCTTCGGGAGTCTCTTCCTTGCAGGCGATGTCGCCGCTTGCAATTCGTTCCTTGATTTCATCGAACGTCTTGGGCGGCACGGAATCGGGAGAGTTGTCGCCGAGCACTTTGCAGGGGGCTGCTTCGGATTCTTTTGCCTTGTCCTTGACGGGCGTGTATTCGCGGAGGGCGGGAACGCTATAGAACTTGTCTTCTTCGGGGCTCCAAGCGGTGAGTGCCTTGCCGTAGACGCATCCGGAATCGAGACCGATAAATCCAGGAATGTTCACAAAGCCCATCTTGGCCCAATGTCCAAAAATCACGCGCTTGTTCCACTTGACCTGTTCAAACCAGGGCTTGTCATTCCAATAGCGGATGGAAAGGAGCACTTCGGGGCTCATGTCTTCGAGGCGAGTTTTGCCCGGTTCAAGTCCAGCGTGCACGAGCAATGCGTGCGGCGTGTCGCGCCAGAGCGGCCAGTTCTTCACGGTATCGCGGATGTAAACCCATTCGTCAAGCGAGAGCGCCTTGAAACGCTTCTTCTGCTTTTCGGTCCAGTTGCTCTTGGGCGTTTCCATCATGCGGATGAGATGTTCTTCGTGGTTTCCGCGGACGGTTAGAATGCCGAGTTCCTCGACAATGCGCATGGCGCGCATCATGTCGGGACCTTTGTTGATGATATCGCCGGTCTGGTAAATGGTATCGCTACCGCGTACAAAGCCGAATTGGTCGATAATCGCAGAGAGTTCGTCTGCGCAACCATGAACATCACCGATATAGAGAGTACGTTTCATTGATCGCCTACAAATGCACGGCCTGACGCAATTTGTTCAATTCGTTGGGCGTGAGTTCGCGGAATTCGCCTGCGGGCAAGTCGCCGAGCTGAATTTGGCAGTAGCTTACGCGCTTGAGGTCGCGGATTTCGTAACCGATGGCACGCATCATGCGGCGGATTTCACGGTTCTTGCCTTCGATAAGCACAAGTTCTGCAAATCCGTTTTCGAGGTAGACGTCTGTGGCGAAAGCGATTTCTTCCTGGGCATCCGGATCTTCCGGGTCGCGGATGTCCACGCCATCGACCAAGCGCTGGGCGGCAGATTCGCTGAGCGGGCGAGTGGTCCACACGTAGTAGCTGCGCGGCACTTCAAAACTCGGGTGCGTGAGGCGGTAAAGCAATTCGCCGTCGTCGGTGAAAAGCAAGAGACCGCGGCTCTGCAAGTCGAGTCGTCCAACGTACTTGAAATTATGGTATCCCGGCGGCAAGTAATCGTAAACCGTGCGGCGGCCCTGCGGGTCGTCCTTGGTGCAGACGCAACCAGCCGGCTTGTGGAGCATGATGACTTTTGTTTTCTTGTTTGTCGGGAGCTTCAGCAACTTTCCGTCAACCGTCACCTGGTCCTTGGTTTCGTCCACTTGATGGCCGAGGTCAGAGATCGTTTCTCCGTTCACCTGTACGCGACCGTCAGCGACGAGTTCATCGGCCGCGCGACGGCTAGCAAAACCACTGAGAGAAATGTACTTGTTTATACGCATAATCTTTTTGCTCTGTCATCCTGGAGCCTCGTAGAGGCGATAGGATCCATCAAGCATCTCCTTTATTTGTCAATGGTCATTAGTCATTGGTCTATGGTCAATAGCTATCGCAAACAACAAACAACTAATAACTAATGACTAATGACTAACTACTAATAACTATCAACTAACTTTTCAAAAATGCCGGGCGCTTCTTTGGCTTGGGTTCCGGTTCTTTTTCTGGCGGGTAGAGGAGACCAAAGCGGAGTCCTGCCGTACTGATCTTGAACGTTTCGACGCGGAGTTTCTCGAGGAGCGAACGCAACCAGAAAAGTCCACAGATGATGACTTCGTGGCGACCGTTTCCAAGTCCCGGAAGCATTGCGCGGAGTTCCTTCGAGAGGTTTGTAATTCTTGTGGTGACTGCTTCGAGGTCCGAAAGACTCAATTCAAGCCCTTCGATTGCTTTGTAGTCAAATGCCTGGCTGTTCAAGAACACCATGGCAAGTGCAGTACCTGTTCCACCGATAAGGTAGACAGGCTTCTTGGTCATGCCCTTGAAAGACAAATCCTTGAACGTTTCCTTGATAAACTTCTTGTATTCCGGGCCGGGAATCGGACCCATGGCCTTGAACATCTTGAGGGCGCCAATAGGAATCGAGAATGTCGTTTCGCCATTGCTGAGTTCCGTGGAACCGCCACCGATGTCAATCGTGACAAAGCCTTCGCCATGCCATTCTTTTACGGAACGGTAGGTGAGCTTGCCTTCTTCTTCGCCGGTGATGACGCGCGGCTTGACCCACACTGCTTTTTCAACAGCTTCAATCACTTCGTCCGGATTTGTGGCCTTGCGCATGGCTTCGGTCATGGCGACGGCTTTAAGGTCTGCACCGAGGGCGTGCAAGTCCATGCGGAACTTGGTCATAATCTGCACAAGTTCCTGGATGCGTTCCGGCGTGATTTTTCCGTGCTCGTAGATGTCTTCGCCAAGGCGGCAGACTTCGACCTTTTGCAGTTTCGGAACGAGAATCTTGCGTGTGGCTACTGGCGCTTCGCTTGATGCGGCGGGAGTCTCGGAATTTGCGGGCGCCTCTGCTGGCGTCTCGACTTTTTCGAGATTCGCAGATTCAGCGGGAGCAGCGGCAGGTGCGTCTTCGAACGCTGCGATTAGCAAAATGCAGCTGTGACTCCCGATGTCGATTGTTGCCTGGAGTTTATTTTCCACTTTCGGCCTCGTCCTTTTTTTCTTCTTGCTGATTCATCTTCTTCAGCATGATGTTTTTCATCTTTTCGGCGAGGGCGCCTGGATTTGTGAGGAACTGCTTGGCGTGAGCGATTGCTTCTTCAACGACGGATTCCGGGTACTTGGAACTCCATGCGGCGACGATGTCGCCAGTCGTGCTGCCGAGCGGCTTCTTTTCGCGAATTTCCTGGCCCATCTTGAGAGCGAGCAAAAGTCCGAGTTCAAATGCTTTCGGTTCTGCTTCGGCTTCAATCATCTTTTCGATGCGGGCGATGCGTTCTTCAAAGGGAATGTTCTGCGAATTGGTCAAATCTTTTTCTGAAATCATGCTAACAAAAATAGTAAACGGAGGGCGGAGCGCCAAAGGATATTATTGTTACAAAGGGTTTTGCTTGAATAGATTTAAAAAGAACTTTATGCGGGCGGGGCCCCAGCTCGGAGTTGCGAAGGCCGCACGGGCCCCTCCCTGCACCCTCCCCATCCTTGGCCGACGCTTTTGTCTTCTGACGTTGAGGTGTTATCTAAATGAGAGCTTTGGGCTCGCTTTTGTTGTCGAGATGCTTGTAATTGTTGTTATGGAATTTTTTTGATAGACGAAGTAGTAAACGTGGGGCGGAGCGCCAATATAAAAAAAGACCCGCAGAGGTCTGCGGGTCAAAATCGTTGGGTCAAAAAGAAGATTACTTCTTGGCGGCCGGCTTCTTTGCGGCAGCCGGCTTCTTAGCAGCGGTCGGCTTCTTAGCAGCGGCTGGCTTCTTAGCAGCGGCCGGCTTCTTAGCAGCAGTCGGCTTCTTAGCGGCAGCGGGCTTCTTAGCAGCAGCGGGCTTCTTAGCAGCGGCCGGCTTCTTAGCAGCAGTCGGCTTCTTAGCGGCAGCGGGCTTCTTAGCAGCGGCCGGCTTCTTAGCGGCGGCGGGCTTCTTAGCAGCAGCGGGCTTCTTAGCAGCGGCCGGCTTCTTAGCAGCAGCGGGCTTCTTAGCAGCGGCGGGTTTCTTTGCAACAGTTTTTGTAGCCATTTTTTTTCTTCCTTTTTTGTTATTTATTTGTTGATACCTGAAAAATAACTTCTTTTTCACAAATAATCAACACATAATTTAAAAAAAAGTGATTTTTTTTTGAAAAAATTTTGTTATAGAAATCGCTTGATAGAAAAATGTTATCGTTAACTATTTTGAGTAAAATAAAATCGACCTCGCAAGAGATCGATTGTTGAAAAGAAAGTGTTTAATTTGTTTGAAATTTTGAATGTAACTAAGGCTCAACTACATTCTTGCCTTGACACTTTCGATGTATTTCTTAACTCCTTGAACACCAACGGAATACATGTCTGCGAACTTTGTCGCGAACGGTGGAATCTTGTTCGGGTGCATGCCAAGGGCATCGTGCATCACGAGAACATGACCGTCTGTGAACTTGCCACCACCAATGCCAATTGTCGGAATGCTGAGTTCGTCGGTGATTTTTTTGCCGAGTTCTTCGGGAATGTGCTCGAGAACGGTTTCGAAGCAAAGTCCTTCAACAAACTTGGCCGCTTCTTCAATGGCGCGAGCTTCTTCTTCGGTGCGGCCTTTCTGCTTGAAGTTTTCTGCGGTCTGCGGTAAAAGTCCAAGATGCCCGCAGACGGGAATTCCTTTTTCGTGCAAGAACTCGAGAACGCCAGCGGGTGTGCCTTCAATTTTTACGCTAGAGGCTCCCACATCCATGAGACGGCGGGCGTTGTCGTAAGCGGTTTGCGGATCTTTGTCGCTCAAGTAGGGCATGTCGGCGACTACGTGAGTGTTTGGGGCGCCACGGCAGACGGCTGCTGTGAAGATGAGCATTTCGGTCATGCCGATTTCACGCGTGCTCTTGTAACCGAGCATTGTGTTTGCAAGGCTATCGCCTACGAGAATCTGGTCAATTCCGGCGGCTTCTGCAATGTTTGCGAAAGCGAAGTCGTAGGCGGTGATCATGGAAATCATTTCGTGCTTGGATTTTTTTGCTTTGATATCTTCTGGTGTTAACATGATGACCTCTTCACATTTTTACATTTTCCGAAAATATAAAAAATGTGTTTGATTATGGCTTGCTTTTGTAAATGCTCTTTTTGAATTGTAAAAATACTTCATGCGGGCGGGGCCCCAGCTCGGAGTTGCGAAGGCCGCACGGGCCTCTCCCTGCACCCTCCCCATCCTTGGCCGACGCTTTTGTCTTATGACGATGTTGTTTTATCAAAATGAGGGCTTATGTCTCGCTTTTGTTGTCGAGATGCTTGTAATTGTTGTTGTAGAATTTTTTTGATAGACTGAATAGTAAACGGAGGGCGGACTGCCAAAGGATATTATTGTTACAAAGGGGTTTGCTGGAATAGAATAAAAAAGTACTTCATGCGGGCGGGGCCCCAGCTTAGAGTTGACGCCTACGGCGTCAGCGGCTTCACTCGGTTATGCAGGTCTGCAAGCAGCCCGTCGCAACACTCGTTTTGCACGCTACTGCGAAGCGTTGACGGAATTCAGTGCTTGAATCAATGATAATTAAACAATTTTCTTGTTTCGTTTAGGAATTTTATGGAGTGGATTTCTTTCAGAAATCCGATGTGGTGGCGCAGGTAGGTGAGGAGCGCATTTTCCGTAAATTCCGGATGCTCAATTTGTTGCCCGCGGTGAAGTGCCCAAAGACCGTTTAGCGTTTCCGCTTTTGCACGGGGCGTGTCGACACCGAGACAATGCTCGCAAACGAATCCGCCAGTTTCGGGGAAAAAGTCTGCGGCGGGCTTGTCGAGCGTTTTACCGCAACGACTGCAAGTTTCAAGATCGAGATTGTAGCCCCACATGTCGCAAGTGTCCAAGAGCCATTGCGCGAAAATATTTGATTTGTGGGCGGACGTCGCGGAATTTGTCGAAGGCGATTCAGCCGATGTCGCGGCAATGGATGCGCTTGCGGAACTGCCGCATGTTTCGTTGAATTCGCGGAGCGATTGTTCCAGCCGTTCGAATTCTTCTTGGAGGGGGACCCCTTGCGGGGCGTAGCGCAAAATCATCTCGGTGATGACCTGCGCTTTCGCGAGACTCAACAAATCGTTTCGCAAGTCCTTGTGCCAATCGAGAAGCGTCGCTTCCTTGATGAACTGCAATTCGGTATTCGGATTTTGCCGAAAGACAACTTCGCTCAACGAGAGCGGATCCAAAGCCCCGCGGAACGGGGATTCCTTTTTCTTGCCGCCCTTGACGATGAACGAAACAATCCCGCATTCTTCCGTCAGGACTTTAACGATAAAGCTAGAGTCGCTGTACGGAAAGCGATGCAGGACAATGGCACGAGTTTTGATCATAGGTTCGCGGCTTTTATGCCGTGATTATTTTGCCGGGAACGGAGGCCAACCCATTTCCTGTCCGCCGACGACGTGTAGGTGGATGTGGAACACGGTTTGACCGGCATCAGCCTTGCAGTTGAACACAAAGCGGGCCCCGCCTTCTTCGAGACCGAGGTCCTTCGCGATAAGCTGTGCGCGGTAGAGCATCTTGCCCACGAGTTCGCAATCTTCCGGTTTCATGTCCATGATGGTTGCAATGTGGCGCTTCGGCACGACCAAAAAGTGTACCGGTGCCTGCGGGGCGATGTCGTAGAAGGCGAACACATCGTCGTCTTCGTAGATTTTCTTGGAAGGGATTTCACCCTTGATGATTTTGCAGAAAAGGCAGTTTTCACTCATAGTATTATAATAGTAGTAAAAGAGGGTTAAGAATTTTCGCGTTGTTTTAAGATTTCTTCGACTTTGCGGTTCACTAAGTCATCGAATCGTTTGATTTGCAATAAGCGTCCGTTTTCTATGATGGCTTTCATGATTTTTATGTATAGGGCGCAAATCATAGAGGCCAATATAATTAGGACGATTCTTCCGGGGAGGTATATAACCGTTATAAAAGTGGACATTATGAGAAAAGAAAGGACCAGGGTGGCGGTGAATGTCCATTCCGGTAAAGCTGCTGGCTTAAGGCCGTGATTCTCGAGAATCGCGTTTTGCTTATGGAACAGGTCCTTGAAAATAAATGCATCAATGAAAGGCCCTATCACGCAACCGAGTAAAACTGCTTTTGTCGGAGTGAGCTCGGTGGAGGTGAATTGGTTCTGTTCTTTTACGGCGTAGTAAATCCATATACTGAACTTGTAGATGTATACAAGAAGGATTATGGAATAGACTGCTATAAAGAATAGAGATATGCAAAGAGCAATGGATTCCGTAGTTGTCATTGAGCCTTTTGTGTAGCTTGTGAATATCTGGATTAAAACTTCAATAGAAATCCAGGCAAGTATTGTGAACACCAGGGATACGAAAGTCCATATAATGGCGCTTTTGCCACGTAGGGCGTTCGCAGGCTCGTTTAGGAAGAATTCACTTTGCTGCGTGTTATTGTTGCAAATCATAAAAACCTCTCATGAACAATTTAGAAATAAAAGGTACATTCAGAGTACAACATTATCGTTATTGTTTGTTCGATTTTCGTATCTTTAAACTGAAATGTCTTTTATGGGTAAAATGTTGACGGTGGTTTTTGCGCGGGTGGCTTACTCTGTGCTTAAACTTGCTGGCTGGAAAAAGAAAACGGTGCTTGCAAATGTAAAGCACGTGACCGGTGCATTTCCGTCGGGTGCCCTAAATTACGATACCCTTTTAAAGAATTTGACTAAACATGTTGGCGAACTGTTGTTTTGCTTTGGAACGTTCAAAAAATTGCCGCATGATGTTTCTGCTTACCCGTGTCGCGTGGACGGCTGGAATTTTTCGCTTGACGAATCTGCCATTCCTGTGCTTGAAAAAATGCGCAATGGTGGAATTTTTTTGACCGCGCACTATGGCAACTACGAGGCGATGGGACCGTGGCTTTGCCGCCTTGGAATCCCGCTAGTGGCAAGCTACATTCCCGTGAAACCGAAGTGGCTCAACAACATTCTCGAACGGAAAATCCGTGCGGTAGATGGTCGGAGTTATTCTGTGGACGCTCGGACGCCTCGCGACTTTTTGCGGATTTTAAACGAAGGCAATCTTTTCTGCCTGCTTGATGATCAGGACTCTCGTATTCCGAGCGCCATTGAAGGAACTTTGCTGGGGCAACCGGTAAATGTGAATCCGCTGCCGGACTTTTTGCTAGAACATCGTCCGCAGACTCCTATATTTATTTGCTGGATGGATGAGGTCGGCGCATCTTCGGAAAAGGTCCGCGTACTTCATGCGATAGAGGTTGCATCTCCGGCGCATTCTTCACCGAGCGTTGTCAACGTGCAATTCAACAAGTGGCTTGAACAGCGCATCCTCGAAAATCCGAATCTTTGGTACAGTTTCACACACCGTCGCTTTTACAGCCGTTCGCCAGAAATCTACGGAGAGTAATATGACTTGGACTCCACATAAAAAGAAACCGTTGCTTGTCAGATTTTTAGATTCGCTGAACGAACCGGATGAATGGCCCGCTTGGGTACAGTTCTTTTTGCTGCCCAAGCCGCTTGGTCGCGAGAACTTTTTTGCGGTGCGTGTTGTTCTGCTTATTGCCATGGCGTTCTTTACGTTGCAGGCGTTTTTCGGCGGTTATGAATCCTGGATTGCGCAATTCCTGCACAACTTGAACTTGCCTGTTCACGAAACCGGTCACATTGTTTTTAGAATTTTCGGGAGTGAAGTGATTACATCTTTGGGCGGTTCTCTGTTCCAGACCATCATGCCGCTAGTATTCTGCCTTGCGCTGTGGATTAAACCGCGTGACTTGTTTGGTGCATCGATTGCGCTTTGGTGGGCGTTCGAAAACTTGATTGACGTGGCCCCTTACATCGAAGACGCTCTCCCCATGAAACTTACGCTCATCAGCGGTGGCACCGGCGCCGAAGCCCCTTACGGATTCCACGATTGGAATTTTATCTTGTCCGAAACGGGCTTGCTTTTAAAATGCGATGCCATTGCGTCTGTCGTTTATGCGATTGGTTATATAGGAATGTCGCTTTGCGTTTTGTGGGGCGCTTGGAACCTGCTCTATTACTTTATTTACCAGCGGAAAACAGATACGCTTATATAAGATTTGTTTCGACGAGGAATCGGTAAAAACAGAGGACTGCAACCCCTAAAATGAATACCGTCACAATCACGAATTGCACAGGGTGCTCGTGAAAATCGTAATCCGCCTTGCCATAAGAAAAATTGCCACGCACAATGGCACTGATGAAAAAAGCAAAGAATAAAATGGCAAGTAAAAGAGACATTGGTGAAAAAATAGAAAAATCACCGTAAATTGATGTTTTTTTTGACCCTTTTAAATGCGAAAATAAAAAAAATAAAGGTATATTGATTTATATCTATCAGGGGACATTTTGTCAAGGTATTCATTATGAACACATCTAATCTTGCAAGAGTTAGGAGCATTGCGGTTCTTGTACTGGCGGCGGTACTGCTTGAAGCGACTACTGCTTTCCAGTATATATCTACGCGACGTGCAATTACGGCTCAGATTAAGGAAATGGCCCAGCAAGATTTGACGTCTGCTAACCGTACTTTTGAAATCAAGGAAATTACGGAGGCTGTCATTGCGGGTGCGTTACCGGAGGTCGAACGATTAGCGACTCTTGGTCAAAATGATTCTTTGCACAAAGTCTTGCAGCATTTGATAGCGGTTACTCCGGAAATTGTTGGAATTGATTTTGCTTATCGCGTGGGGGATGATGGCGTTCGCAACGGGTACTTTACTTTTAGGGATGATAAAACAAATGAAATTAAAGATACGGTTATAGGATTCGATTATACAGAGCGCACTTGGTATCGCGAAGGGTTGCAGGGAAATGGCTTTTGGAGTGAACCCTACATGAGCCGTTATTATGTGGCGCTTATGTCGACTTTCTCGCGCCCGGTGCGTGACAACCACGGCAAGACAATTGCCGTTATTGGTGCTGATCTTCCGATGCGTAATCTTTCTGCGATGGCTGTGCAGTTGTACAACAACCAGCAGCGTTCTCTGTTTATGGTTATCGTTTTGCAAGTCCTTGGAATACTTGTTCTCGGTTTTATTATATATCGCAGTATTGTCAGTGTCCGTAAACTGAACAAGGTTAGCGCCGAAAAAGACCTGATGAATAGGGAACTTGGCATTGCTAATAGAATCCAGACTGCGATGTTACCGCCTCCGATGCCTGCAAACGATTTCGTGGATATCGTCGGCAGTCAGGTCCCCGCAAAGCAAGTGGGTGGCGATTTTTATGATTATTTTATCCGTGACGGAAAGCTATTCTTTAATATTGGCGATGTTTGCGGTAAGGGAATTCCAGCTGCACTTATTATGTCGATGACGCAGGCCGTGTTCCGTACGGTTGCTTCTAAGGAAGATAATCCTGCGCAAATTGTTCACGACATGAATGTGATGGCTAGTCGAGGGAATACGACCGGCATGTTTGCTACGCTGTTTGTTGGCGTGCTCGACTTGGCAACAGGGCGTTTACGTTATAGCAATGCGGGCCACGAAAAGCCTATTATCGTGACGGGGCGAAAAATGCGCTATCTCGATGTTGTTGCCAATATTCCCATAGGTGTTGACGAAGATAAAGAATTTAATTCGCAGGAATCGGACATTGACACCGATGATATCATTTTACTTTATACCGATGGCCTTACCGAGGCTATGAACGCGGGCGAGGAACTGTTTGGCTTGAAACGGGTTGAAAATACGGTAAGCGGAGAAGGTGATGGTGCCGAGAACCGCGATTTACCATCGTTCGATAAGTCACAACAATTACTTGATACGATGTCTCGGGCTGTGTCTGGGTTTGTGAATGGTGCCGAACAAAGCGACGACCTCACGATGCTGGTGATAAAGTTTGTAAAAAAGCAGATAAATTAATTAATTCGATTATAACATTCCTGCATAGATGTATTTATTTCTTTACGTTTCTGCGGGCACGAAATATAAAATCTGATGTTGTGCAAGGCTCAACGGATTTTTCGTGCAAACAGGCCTGTTAGAGGGAATAGAATCTATATTACAATAAAATACAGGAGTGTTCGATGCAAATCAAAAAGTTACCAGTGATAGCTGTTTCTGCAGTTTTGAGCTTTGTGGCTTGTTCTGATGTTTCCAATCCAATGGAGGCGGCCGGCAATGGATATGGTGGCGGCGTTTCCAGTTCTAGCAATGATTTTCTAGGCTTTGATTTATCAAGCTCTAGTGCATTATTTCCTGGTAATGAACTTTCTAGTTCAAGTCTCGTTATTCCGGGCAACGAATTTTCTAGTTCTAGCGCCGTGAATCCTGGTAATAGACTGTCGAGCTCTAGCGTTTTTATCCCCGGTAACCATTCAAGTTCCAGCGTGGTAATTCCAAGCTTTGGAAAGTCCAGTTCTAGCATTTCTAAGCCAAATAACGGAACTTCTAGTTCCAGTGCGTTCAATCCCGGCAATAGCGGTTCTGGCGATGACGAAAACGATAATGAAGATGCTCGTACCTTGAACGGCACGCAGATTCTTTTGAAAGTGTCGGGCACTACGGCAACAGTTGAAAACAACAATGGTTGCGTCGAAGTGGCTGACAAGAGTGCGACAATTACTTGCCCGGGCGCCTACTACGTGACCGGCGAATCCTCCGATTTCCAGGTTGTGGTGAATACTCCGGGTGCCGACAAAGAAGGCAATACCGGCATTTACCTCCACAATGCAACCTTGAAAAGCTCCAATTCCCCGATTCTTGTGAAGAATGCCGACAAGGCTGTTATTCATTTGGTCAAGGGTACGACTAACGTAATAGAAGATGGTAAGGGAAACCACGTATTTACTACAGTCAACGGTAAGCAAGATACCGCAAAGGCGGCCATCTATTCCAAGGATGACATGAATATCAAGGGTGCTGGCAAGTTGACGGTTACGGCAAACTTCAAGAACGGTATCCAATCCAGCAACGATCTTAAAATCAAGAACGGTGACATTACCGTGGTTGCAAGCGATGACGGTATCAAGGGCAAGGGCAGTCTCGAAATTTCGGGCGGTACCTTGAACATTACCGCCAAGGCAGGCGATGGTCTCGAAAGTGATGAATGCATCGAGAATAATGGCGCTTTCAAGGATACTGTTGCAGGCAAGGGCTATGTCGAGATTTCTGGTGGCAACATCACCATCAAGGGGCATAAGAGCGGCATCAAGGCGGCCAACTACATTCTCGTGAGCGATTCCACCGAAGCATCGACAATCAAGATTGAATCCCCAAACAAGGGCATCTCTGCCGAAAAGTACATCTATGTCAACGGTGGTACCATCGACGTGAAATCAGATTCTTCGGCGATTCGTACCAACTGGCAGGTTTACATGAACGGCGGTGACGTGACCATTTCGACAAAGAAGAAGGGCATTCACGCAGATTCCGCCCTGTACTTGAAAGGTTCCACGATTAACGTTGTTACATCTCTCGAAGCTATCGAGGCTTACCAAATTTTTGCCGAGGGCGGCGTGACCTCCGTTTTTGCAACTAACGACGGCTGGAATGGTGGTGGTGGCCCCAAGAACCAGAATAGTTCCATGGCCATGTTCAGCGAGAGCAGCGGCTATATCACCATCAGCGGCGGCTACCATTACATCAGCGTGAAGGGCAACATGGTCGATGGGCTAGATGCTAATGGTACTGGAAAAATGACCGGCGGTGTGGTGATTGTTGAAATTACCGGCCAGAGCTACGAAAATGGTGGCGGCATGGGCGGCGGTATGGGCGGTGGCTTCAATTTCGGCGGTGGCTGGGGCTTCCCGGGCATGGGTGGTCAGCAAGGTGGAAGTGATTGCGGCGCCTACAACTTTGCTGGGGGTCTCATTGATACCGATGACGGATTTACAGTTAGCGGAGGCGTTCTCCTCGCGTTTGGCAACTACACGATGGATGTTCCCGGATGCACCGCTTTGACCTACAATAGTAGCAGCTACTATGGTTCCGACAAGGCTGCATTTAAGCCGACTTATCAAGGCAATTATATTCTTTATGGAGGCGAAGTAAAGTCCGTGGCTCAGGTGCAAACTGGCGGCATGAAGGAAATCAAGTTCCCCAACGGCTTAAGCTACATGTACAAATAGAGTTGTTTAGATAAAATCGATTGAATGTTTAATACGGGCTGCATCGTGCGATGCGGCCTGTTTTTTTGCAAAAAAATGTCGTTTGACTATTTAAATTCCGAGAGCCTTGATCCAATCGACATCCGGAGTCACTGTAAGTGTTTGTAGTCCGCAATTAGCTGCAGCAGCGGTGTTGACGGGGCTGTCGTCGAGGAATATCGTTTCGGCAGGGGAGGCTCCGAGTTCGCGAATGGCGGTATTGAATATCTCGGAGTTGGGCTTTTGCAAATGGAGTTCTTGGCTCAAGAAAATCTTGTCGAAAAAGTCTTCGAGGCGGTTCCCGTTTGCGTTGATCCAGTTCTTGCAGCAACATTCCCAGTGCAATTCGTTGGTGTTGCTCAATAGCGAAACGCTAGCAACGCCATCGGTTTTGCGTAAACGACGGAGCGCTTCTAGTTTGCGTTCTGCGACGTCCAAGCAAATGGAATTCCATGCATGCTCAATATCGATGGGCTTTGTTCCTGCGGAACATTTAGCCGCGACTTGCTTGCAAAAATCCTGTGTGCTGACCCAGCCGAGTTGGTAATTCTCCATGAGCTTGTTGATTTCTGCGCCTTGCTCAAGTTCTGCTGGCGGTAATCCTAGTGCGACAAAGCGTTCGTAAGCGTTTTGGATACGGATG
This sequence comes from Fibrobacter sp. UWB11, assembly GCF_900143015.1. Classification (NCBI taxonomy): domain Bacteria; kingdom Pseudomonadati; phylum Fibrobacterota; class Fibrobacteria; order Fibrobacterales; family Fibrobacteraceae; genus Fibrobacter; species Fibrobacter sp. UWB11. Next base: position 323,218 of record NZ_FSRT01000001.1, read on the forward strand.
TCCAAAAGGACTCCGCCCAAATCAAAAATGTAATTCTGGAGCTTGGATTTTTGCGTCATGGCTATAAATATAGAAAGCAGCGCTAAGGCTGCTTTTCTGTATTATGCTTCAGTTGCTTCGATTACTTCTGGTTCGTTTGGTACTTGCTGTTCAGTTTTTTCCTTTAACTGCAAGTAGAATTCGCAGCAGGCTGTTGACATGTAGGGAACCACCCAAATTAAAGCAATGCCCAGAGTGATAAGCGATAAAAGGAGCCATGGAATAAATCTCAGTTCGAGGATGAATAATTCCATGCGGTGTCCGTACATCATTTCTTTACTCTTCTTGATGGCTTCCAAAGGTGAATATTCGGGATGGTCAATGAGAATGTATAAAGACATTGAATAAGAGAACGCTCTCATGATGCCGGGGATAATCAAGAGAAAAGCCCAGAGCACAACGAATATGCTCATTAAAAGCTGCGTGCAGAACGCATTGACGGCGTAAATGAAACCATGAGTAAAACCGCTAAATATGCGCTTGTAATATAAAGGTCTGTTACAGACAATGTCATAATAGAATGCGAGAATACCAATGTCCAAAACCCATGTTAAAGCCCATTCTATAGGTCCCCAAATGCCGTTGTATAAAGCTTGGCCTACGGTACCATCTTCGAAGAATAAAGACGGAAGATCAAGTGCGATTGAGATGATGAAGAATAATAGGAATCCGAGGCAAGCTTGTGTCCACTTGCCACTTAATTTCTTCCATGCGGTCTGTTTGATTTGTTCGGTATCAAGAGCGTTCATATTGTCTCCATCTTATAAAAAGTTTTTGTATGTATAAATATATAATTTAATTGGATTGTTCTTTTAGAGTAAGTTGCGAAATTGTTGCTGCAACGGTCGAAACGCCTCCGATGAACGCGGCGATAAACGCTCCGCAGAACAGGTAAAGCGGTAATGAATAGATTGCACCATTCGTAAAAGCAAAGAATTTTAGTTTGTGAGTTTCTTGACGGCTTTCTTTGGGTGATAAACGCCAACGTTCGTAGGTGTAGTCCATGAAACCGTATCCGAAATAGTACGCGTTGATAATGAAAATCAAGATAATAGAGGCTACGCTTCCGACAACGGGTATAAAATTCAGCAGAAGGCAAAGTACGGTGAGCAAAAGTTGCTTTGCTGTATTGCGAATGGCGATGCGGATGGCTCGCCAGATGTCGCGAATAGTTTGTTTCATGTCAAAGGGAAATTCTTTCCCGGTCAGAATCGTTTCGGTCTTTTCCGAAAGGAACGTGTAAATAGGCGACATCAATATGTTGACAATCGTTCCGCCGATAAAGATAAACAGCGCAAAGAAAATAATCGGTAGAATAATCTTGATGGCTATCATGCCTGCGTGAATCCAACCGTTCATGTTTTCAACGCTGCGCTCGATGATGCCGTTGATCCAGTCGCCAATGCCCATGCCCGAAAATACAAGAGCCACAACGACGATAATGTTCAAAAGAACCGGAATCAGCAAATATCTAACGAGATTGTTTGCCCAAATAAGGCGTAATGCCTTGGTGTAAGAGGTAAGGCCGAGCTTGAACTGGCTTGATTTTGAAAGAACTGTTTTTTGCATTGTGAAATAATAATAAAAAAGAAAAAGGCGGTATGCATGACCGCCTTTTGAAGTTTAGGTGTGGTTTATGATTGATATTGAAACTTTTTTAATTGATGACTACGCTTTTCATGGAGCTTCCTTGCTTGACCATGTAAACGCCTGCATTGTGAACCTTGTTCTTAATAGCTTTGCTTAAGTTCATGCTTTGCGTGGTACTGATGGTTCCAAGGAATTGACCCTGCATGTCGAATATTTTCAAATTTTGTTCGTTAAATGCTTTTAACTTCGGTGCATGCAATGCTGTGCTTGCTTCGCCGGTGTAGACTTTAGCGTAGGCGAAATCGATAGTGCCAGAAGCGTTCCCGTTTTCGGGATATTGGCCTGCTTCGCCAAGGACCTTCGCTTCGTACATGGAATTGCCGAGTTCAAGGCCTAAGCTCTTCCAACCGTCAAAGTGGGCTGTGATGTCGATGGTTCCGCAAGAACGCTTGCTCTTGCGCACACTGAAATATTGCGTGAACGGAGTGTTGTCGCCTTCGATGGAACCGCGTTGGACCTTGTCGACATAGACTTCATAGGTGGCTCCGTCTACGTTAATGGAACCGCGCAGACCACAATCGTCGCAACCTTCGGTGGATTTGCCAATCCAGTTCGGGCGATACGGACTCCAGTTGTCGACGATGTACCATTCGATGAGCGGGTCTTGCGACCAGCCGTAAACGCCGATGTAGGAGTAGGTCACGTTGGAATAACTTGAAAATTTGGGATCGGTCAGCTTGAAGTCAGCGTAAAGGTGTCCGAGGTCGGTGTACTTGAGCCCGCTGTTCATGCCGTAGCGGATGCCTTCGCGGCAGAGGTAATCGTTCACGTTGTTGAATTCGCAGGAGAAAGAGCCGTCGGTGTAGAACGTGGCGGAATTGTTTCCGATATCGGCCCAAAGCTCGTAACTGTAGTTGCCGATGTCGTTAATGTCGTTGGAGGTGACGACCGTGCTTTCACCGCTGTGAGTTGCTGTGTTGCAAAAATCCTGGGAATAGGCTTCTGTGGCAAACGCAACGGCAAGACTCAAAACGAAAAATCTTGAATTGAGCTTTTTCATAAAACATCCCTTTTTTATACTCCAAAGGTAACTTTTAATGGGGTGGTTGGGATACCATTAGTGAACTAGAATTTTAAAAGTGTTGCATGTGTTTTGATGCGTCTCGGCCGCTTTTCTGCTGTTTCCGGACGGCTTTTTTGAGCCTTGCCCCCATGTGTCGAAAATTTGACACTTTCTTTTGCTATATTCAACAGACCCCCGAACGGGGTGTCTGGCAGCGGTGGTTGCCAGGCGTGTATCACGAGGGCCGTGCGGGCTGTGCTATCCAATCAAGGGTGTATGGCTCGGTGGACCCCAAATCCGGAAACGGAATCTACAAGTAGGAATCTCAAATGGATTTTTCTGCGATTATTGCTGAAGAGCTGAATCTTGAAGTGTGGCGCGTATCTAAGGCGCTCGAACTTATGGACCAGGGGGGCACGATCCCCTTTATCGCCCGTTACCGTAAGGACCAGACGGGTACTTTGAACGAAATTGAACTCCGCGACATTAGCCACCGTCGCGACTACCTCCAGGAACTTGTGGACCGCAAGGAAACGATCCTCAAGAGCATCGAGGAACAGGGCAAGCTCACGCCGGAACTCAAGGCTCAGATCGAAGCTTGCAAGGACAAGACTCTTCTCGAAGATATTTACGCTCCGTTCAAGCCGAAGAAGCGTACTCGCGCAACTATCGCAAAGGAACTTGGCTTGGAACCGCTCGCTCGCTTGATGTGGGCTCAGGAAAATACCGGAAACACGGCCGAAGAAATCGCACGCATTTATTTGTCCGAAGAAAAGGGCCTTGCAGACCCGCGTGCAGCCCTCAAGGGTGCTGCAGACATCCTCGCCGAAGAAGTTGCAGACAACGCAGAATTCCGTCAGTATCTCCGCAATAAGGTCGAAAAGACTGGCGTCATGGTTTCCAAGGTCAAGAAGGATTTCGAAAAGCAAGAAACCAAGTTCAAGGATTACTACGACTTTAGCGAACCGGTCGGCAAGATTCCGAGCCATCGTATGCTCGCTCTCCGTCGTGGCGAAAAGGAAAAGGTGCTCCGCCTCTCCATCGAAGTCCCGAACGAAGAAATGATCGGTTATCTCCAGAATCAGGTCATCAAGCACGACTCTGTCTGGAAGCCGTACCTCGAAGATATGTGCAAGGACGCTTGGGAACGCTTGCTCCAGCCGAGCATGGAAAGCGAAGTGCGCCTCCTCCTCAAGGACGCCGCCGAAGAAGAAGCTTTCAAGGTGTTCTCCAAGAACCTCCAGGATGTTTTGCTCGCCGCTCCGGCAGGCCACAAGGCTGTGCTCGCTCTTGACCCGGGTTTCCGTACGGGTTGCAAGGTCGCTGTGCTCGACAAGAACGGCAAGTTCATGGATCATGGCATCATCAAGCCGCATGAACCGTGGAACGACAAGGCCGGTGCCGCAGTTTATCTGATGAGCCTCATCGACAAGTATCAGATTGACCTCATCGCTATCGGTAACGGTACGGCTAGCCGCGAAACGGACGCTTTCTGTGGTGAAATGGCTCTCAAGTTCAAGGGCAAGGTTCCGCCGCGCGTTATCGTCTCCGAAGCCGGTGCATCTGTCTATAGCGCAAGCATGATCGCTATCGCCGAATTCCCGAAGGAAGACGTGACGACTCGTGGCGCTATTTCCATTGGCCGCCGTTTGCAGGACCCGCTCGCTGAACTTGTCAAGGTTGATCCGCAGTCCATTGGCGTGGGTCAGTACCAGCATGACGTGAACCAGCGCGAACTCAAGAAGCGCTTGGACGAAGTTGTGGAAAGCTGCGTGAACATGGTCGGTGTCGACGTGAACAGCGCTTCTGCTCCGCTCCTCTCTCACGTGGCAGGCCTCAGCAACACGCTTTCTGAAGCTATTGTGAAGTACCGCGAAGAAAACGGTGCGTATGCAAGCCGTGAAGATTTGAAGAAGGTCAAGGGCTTTGGCCCGAAGGCTTTCGAACAGGCCGCAGGCTTTATGCGTATTCCGGGTGCCGAAAACCCGCTCGACGATTCCGCTGTGCATCCTGAAAACTACGCTCTCGTCGAAAAGATGGCTGAAAAGGTCGGCGTTCCGGTCAAGGAAATGGTCGGCAATGCTGAAGCAGTGAAGGGCATCAAGCTTGATGAATTCCTCTCCGACGAAGTCGGTCGTGCTACTTTGGAAGATATCCTCAAGGAACTCCAGAAGCCGAGCCGCGACCCGCGTAAGGAATTCCGTTATGCTAAGTTCGATGACCGCATCAAGACCATCAACGACCTCGTGACGGGCAGCTGGATGGAAGGTGTGGTGACCAACGTTGCTAACTTCGGTGCGTTTGTCGATATCGGCGTTCATCAGGATGGTCTCGTTCACATTTCCGAAATCAGCGACAAGTATGTGACGGACGCCAAGGACGTGCTCACGGTGGGTGACGTGGTGAAGGTTCGCGTGGTTGCAGTCGATGCCAACCAGAAGCGCATCAGCCTTTCCATGAAGCAGGAACAGACCGACGGTGTCGCCGGTGCTGGCGTGAGCGGTCCTCGCGGTCAGCGCGTAGGTGGCCCGCGTGGCGTTGGTCATCGTGACGACCGTGGTGCTCGCCCGCAGGGTGGCATCCAGGGTCATGCAACGATTGCCGACCTTAAGAACAAGATTGCCGGTAAGGAACGCCCGGGTTTTGCTCCGAAGAAGCCGCAAGCCGCTCAGCCCGCCAAGCTCAACTCCCTCCTCAAGAACCTGAAAAAAGGCTTCTAGCCGAGAGTCGCGGCAAATGTGCTTGCACAATTTGCCATGACCGAGGCGTACTTTTTGCGCTACGTAAGTAGCGCAACAAAGGTTTTTAAGATTTGACAGCGCAGGCGAGCTTGCACGTCTGCATTGGCAAATCGCCGAGCCTTGCACAACGAAGTTGTGCAACGGTTTCTAGCCGAGAGTCGCGGCAACCGGGCTTGCTCGAGTTGACATGACCGAGGCGCGCCTTTTGCGCTACATAAGTAGCGCAACAAAGGCTTCTAAGATTTGACAGCGCAGACGTGCTTGCACGTCTGCATTGGCAAATCGCCGAGCCTTGCACAACGAAGTTGTGCGACGGTTTCTAGCCGGTAAAGATGTCACCCCGGCCTTTGTGCCGGGGTCACCTTTTCGGCATCCCTTTTCAAAACAAACAAAAACAGCACTCGATAGAATCGAGTGCTGTTTTTGTGTTAAGTCTCACAAGATAAGCAAAGCTTCGTTACATCGCGAAAACCGCGACAACTTTGCCTAAATGCTCGAAATTACGAGAACTTGATGACGCCAGCCGGGCAGCTTTCTGCAGCGTCCTTGATTTCGTTTTCGTAAGCGGAGAAGTCTACGCCTTCCTTAACGACCATCTTTTCCGGAACGGAGAAGACTGCATCGCAAGTTGCTTCGCAAGCGCCGCAGGAGACGCATTCGTCGCTGGATTCATCGAGCCAAACTTTTGTAATTGCCATAAAATACCTCTTGTATTGGTTAGGTTTTCCCAAAAGATATAAAAAAATTACGCTCGCAGGGTGAAAAAAGTAAAGGAAAATGGAAAAAAATGGGGTTTGGCCATTAGTCAATGATCAATAGTCATTAGCAATAACCAACAACTAATAACTAGTATCTCCTAACTCCTAACCAACAACATGTTTTTATATATTCTCATTCAAATGCGTAAATTTGTCTGCCTTATAATCCTATTTTGCTCGTTCTCTTTTGCTTCACCTTCTGGTGGGTGGTCAGGCTGGATGCGTGATTTGGTCTCGTCAGAGGGGACTATTTTGCCGCTCAGTTTTAGTATCAATAAAGACGATTATAATTTGGGGTTGTGGGGCGGCGTAAAAATTGCCGACGGATTGTATTTGAATGGTCAGTCGTTTAATTTTCATTTGGTTAATGACACTAAAGATTCTGTCACAAGAATTGGTGCAGCCTTTCTCTTGCATACGATTGCTATACCGATTGCGATCTATGATTTCTTTGATCCATCTAGTCATGAACTCCGTGTATATTATGCTATGGCGGCGCTATTAAATCCCACATTGGAATTCTATGTCGTGCGTGAATATGTCCCTATTTCGGTCGGAATCGGTTATAATACAGATTGGTTTGCTTTTAAGCCTAATCAGAAATTTTATTTCCGTGTGCATGGTGATGTAAACATCGAAATTCCTTTTTTTTGTTAGAGTGACGGCTTCTTATTCCTATTCGTTTTTGGACACCTACGATTTGAAAAAAGGTTTCAGGCTTTATTTTGGAGTTGCCTTGTTCCATTTTCCTGTGTCAAAGCGTTGGTGGTAGAAATCATAGAAAATACAGAATAATCTCTACCCACTACCTACTGCCTTTTGCCAACTATTTTTAAATTTGGTTCAAGTTTTTCAAGCTAATCCGGGCAATGGTGCTCGCATTTTGCGTGAAAATTATGAGGACATCGTTAACGATGAAAAAAGTGGTTGTAAAAATTGGTGGCAGCTTGGCAATCGACGAAGCCAAGTTGGCCGATTTTGTGGCGGCAGTCAGCAAGCTTCCGGCTATGGGCTGCCAAGTGGCCGTGGTGCACGGCGGTGGCAAGGACATCAACGAGAACATCTCCTTGCTCCGAGAACAACCCACCTTTATCGACGGTCTCCGAGTCACGACGCCTTCTATCATGAAGATGGTCGAAATGACGCTCTCGGGACACGTCAACAAGAAGCTCGTGCGAATGCTCCTCGAAAACAATTGTAGCGCTGTCGGCCTCAGTGGTGTCGATGGCAAGTTGTTTGAAGTGGTCAAGAAGCAGGGCAAGGTGGATCTTGGCCTCGTGGGTGAAGTCAAGAAGGTCAATCCGAAGATTGTGGAAACGCTTTGGTCCGCTGGCTTTGTTCCTGTCGTAAGCCCGATTTCCATCGGTCCTGACGAAAACGGCAAGGCTGTGAGCTGGAACGTGAATGCCGATACCGCCGCAAGCGAACTGGCTGTGGCGCTCCATGCTGACCAGTTCGTGCTGGTGAGCGATGTTCCGGGCGTGATGGACGATACCAAGACCGTCATTCCGGAACTCACGGAAGAAGCAAGCGAATCCCTCATTGCTTCTGGCGTTATTAACGGCGGTATGATTCCGAAGGTCCGCGAAAGTTTCAAGAGCATTTCTCGCGGTCTCAAGAGCATTCACATTGTCGGCTGGAAGGATGCCGACCACTTTGTAAAACAAATTAATGGAGAACTGAACTATGGCACAATCCTTGGCTAATTCCATTTTTGAAGAAGACAAGCAGTTTATCGCCCCGCTTTATGGCAAGGCCAATATTGAATTTGTCCGTGGCGAAGGTTCTTACTTGTTCGATAAGAACGGCAAGAAGTATCTTGACTTTGTCGCTGGTATCGCGGTAAACGCACTCGGCCACCAGAATGCTGAAATCAAGAAGGCTGTCGAAGAACAGATGGACAGCTTCTTCCACATTTCGAACCTTTATCCGAACTACCCGCAGGTAAACCTCGCCAAGGCGCTCCTTGCCGCAACGGGTTTCGACAAGGCTTTCTTCTGCAACTCCGGTACCGAAGCGAACGAAGGCTGCATCAAGTTTGCACGTAAGTATTTCGATCGCAAGGGCGAAAAGAACCGCCAGAAGATCGTGACGTTCATCAACAGCTTCCACGGTCGTACGTTTGCAGCCCTTTCTGCAACGGGTCAGCCGGCCATCCGCGAAGGCTTCGGCTCCATGCCGGGTGATTTTGTTCACGTTCCTTGGAACGATGTGGCTGCCCTCAAGGCCGAAGTCAACAACGACACTTGCGCCATCATGCTCGAATCTCTCGCTGCCGAAGGTGGCGTGATGACCGTTTCCGATGAAATGGTCGCTGCCATCAACAGCTTGAAGAAAGAATTCGGCTGCCTCGTGATTGTCGACGAAGTCCAGGCAGGTATGGGCCGTCTCGGCACATTCCTTGGCCTCCAGAAGCATGGCATTGATGCTGACCTCGTGTCGCTTGCCAAGGCTCTTGGCGGTGGTCTCCCGCTCGGTGCAGTGCTCCTCCGCCAGAAGGTTGCTGACCAGCTCAAGGCAGGCGATCATGGCACGACGTTTGGCGGTAACCCGGTTGCTTGCGCAGTGGGTCTCGCTGTCGTGAACCAGATTGCAAAGCCGGAATTCCTCGCCAATGTCGAAGCTCGCTCCGCTCAGCTCAAGGCTGGCCTCGAAGCTATCGCGGCAAAGTTCTCGGCTGTGAAGGGCGTGCGTGGTGAAGGCCTTATTCTCGGCCTCGCTCTCGACGAATCGCTCCCGGTCGGCAATGTGATTGCTGCCGCTCGCGACGAGGGTATGATGGTTCTCAGCGCTAAGGGCAACGTGCTCCGTTTGCTCCCGCCGCTGAACGTGAGCGCCGCAGAATGCGACGAAGCTCTCGCCAAGCTCGAAAAGGCTTTCGCCAAAGTCGCGAAGTAAACTTGTCTTGCCCGCGAAGGCGGACATCTCCTTTTAAAAAACGCCTATGGACAAACTCCATAGGCTAATTTTTTTTGCCATCGGCGCATTAATTTATGTAGTTTATACTACGATGAAGTTATCCCCGAAATTCATAAGCGTTTTTGCCGCAATCCTTTTTGCTTTGCTCTTAGTTGCTTGTTCCAATTCGAACGAGGAACCTGTTGCCCGCTCTAAATCGAACGAAATTCCCATTGCTGCAAAGAACTATTATGTTACGAATGCTTTTCATTTAGTTTTGCCTAAAGGATATTCCGTGGACAGTTTTCCTGATTATGAGTTTTATCACATTAGAACTCCTTTAGGGGATACGCTCATGACTTTTACCCCATCGTGGTTTTGGCATGATTGGTATCCGGTAAAGTTTTCGCATCCTGAAAATCCGAATGAATTTAGTGAAATCGGAAGACATGATGCCATTAGGGTTATTGATGGCGTAAAAACTAAAGTTCGCTCTGTTTATATTTGGTCAAAAAGGGGTTGCAAGATAAGAGGCTCATGGTGCAGTCCTCGAACACTAGAATTTGTTTATTATCCCGATCAAGTAGATACCGCAATTTGCGAAAAAATAATCCGTTCTGCAAAGATTCATAGCTATAATAAAAATTATTTGTGTAGCATTTATATGCCTAAAAAAGATTCATTAGAAGGTGTAACTATGTCTAAATTGCGCAACTTCCCTATAAAAGATATTCAAACATTAACAAAAAATATCGAGTTGTTGCCCGTTGTTTCTGCGGATCAAGACATCTTTGAAAAGAATGGGAAATACCTGTTTCTTGCAGATTGCTTTATGGATGATGAATACAAAGGCTCGTTTCACATCGACGAATCTTGTGAAATCGGATGGAATGGAAAATATGCTGAAAAAACAGATGTCGTTGATTTGTTAATGGCTATGGACGATAATCAGTTTAAAGAAAAGTTGATGAAAAAATGTCAGGTGGAACCACCTCCAAGACCGCCTCATATTTGTTCGAAATCACACAAATTAAAATTAAATATTCATTACAGTAAAAACGATGTTCCGCAAGCGTTTGATTTTACTTATCATTCGCGTTCAAAATATCTAGAAGACGAATTTATGATTTCTCCAATCCAGGTTGCAATTGATTATGATGGATTTGTTCAATTGAGGGTTGATGGCAAAATTAGCGAGTTCCCCATTTCTTATGTGGCTCCTGGTGAAGAAAAAAAGTTGGATGAATCAAAAATAAAGTCTTTGAAATCGCTTTTGGGAAAAACCGAATCTACGACTGTCAGTAATTTGTGGGGTACAGGAAGCTTGTTTACGAGAAGCAATCTTTTCAAAGGAAAATGGCAGGAAATGCGCATTTTGACTCCTCTTTTAAGTGAATATGTAGTAACTAAATATCTAGGATTGCATGTTTCGGGTTATGCTTGCTCTGATTGGCAACCGTTGCGCGAAGTTACGGAACCCAAATGCAAAGGGCAAACGGCGAAACCCAAAGTCGCAAAATCAAAAACGTTGGAACAATTGCCTGCGGATAGCCTTATGAAACGCATTGAAGGCGATATTGATGCTGTGCTTGATTGTGCCGAGGAGGATTTTTAAACAATGAAAAATATTCTTCTCCTTTTGTTTGCATTGGCCGTCCTTTTAGTTTCTTGTTCAAAATCAAGCGAGGATCCTGTTGCTGATGGCAAGAATGTGTATCGAGCTTCTTATTACCAGCTCGAACTGCCCGAAGGCTATTCTGTCGATGATGAACCGTCTGAATCCAGTAGCGGATGGAACATTCGTTATATCAAGGATTCCTTTGACAATCGCATTATGTCGTTTTATGATGGCGAGTCCACAAATCACGGCAAACCGACCAATAAAAAATGCAAAGAGAAAGGCTTTATGACGTTCGCCCGCCTCGATTCTATGAGTATATTCCATGGTGCTATATCAGTTCATCGAACCGTTGTTATTCATGCTAACCGTTCTACTTCAATATTCAGCAAGCCTATTCCTTTGTTTGTAGAATTTAATTATCGCCCCGATTTAGTTGATTCTGCGGTTTGTGAAAAAATAATCCGTTCTGCGAAAGTTCGTCATTAAATATTCTTTGTTAATTTCTGCCTCCTGTTTTAAAATGGAGGCTTTATGCGTTTTATAGACTATGCATTGGATTATTTGAACAAAAGTTCCGATGAATTGGCGCCGCTCACGGTACGCACGTATTATTGGAATTTGAAGAAAATTGAATATTTTTGCCCTGGGCTGGAGTGCAAAGATTTAACGCCGGATTTTGTGCGGGACTTTAAACAACATCTGGAATCCTTGCGGAACAAGGAGGCTACTGTTGTCAAGGCGCTTTCGGTACTTCGCGTTTTTTGCAATAAGATGAAGGCGGATGGAATCATCGATTGCGACCCGTTTGAAAAAGTGAAAATTAAGCGTGCGTATTCGCATCGTGGATTCTTGACCTTGCGGGAGCTGAAACATCTTTATTTGAGTTACATGGAGTCGCATGTCGCTTTGACGCGGGCAGAAGATGACGTGATGCGCGTGTTCCTGTTTAGCTGTTTTACGGGACTACGTTACGGGGATTTGTGCACGCTTGATGCCTCGGAAATTTTCGACTGGAAAATTCGAAAGCAAATGCATAAGACAGGGGAGGCCGTGTACATCCCGATTCCTGTGCAGGCACGGTTATTGCTTCCGAATCCGCTAACGTCTGGGCGCATTTTCCATGTCATTGATAATGCGGCTTTTAATCGTACACTTCGCAAAGCTGCCAAAAAACTAGGGCATTACAAGTATGTCCATTGCCATCTGGCTCGGCATACATTTGCAACAACGTGCATTACCATTGGCATTCCGCTCCCGGCAACGAGCAAATTGCTGGGCCACCGCAATCTCGACACAACGCTCATTTATGCCAAGTACGTCGATACTTTTTTGGACAAAGAAATGAAAAAGTTCAATCGGCTGAAGTAAAGTGTGGGCGTTGTTTCGCTCTGCTTTGTGTAAAAAAATGGCCCGCTTTAGGGCGGGTCACTCTCGAATTTTAGAGAATCTTTTAAGTTTGCTCTGTGTTCTGCTGATTTACATCGCGCTGGGCAATGATCTCTTCAACTTTTTTGTTGATGCGATTGTTCTCCAGCTGGTCGTGTACGGCCTGCTCGTTTGCTGTCGCGACTCTGATGAGCTTGATGTATAAAATGGTAAGGATAAACCACAAAACCGTACTGATAAATAGGACGGGGGTATTGAAGTTCCTTAAACAGATATAATTAAAAATAGGTGTTGCGATGTTGAATAATAAAAACCACGTAAGCAATTTGTTTGGAACAGCTTGGGCTTTTATACCCATTGATTTCAGGGTGTCATATTGATTATCTATTAGTGTTTTAAAGATAAAGTAATTTGCAATGGGCAGGTAGTAGCAGATGGTTACTCCCCACGGAGAAAATTGTGTCTCTGAGAATTTGTTTTGTTCTTTATGAGCATGATAAATCCAAAGCAAATTTTTGCCGATGAAAACGCAAAAGGGAATTGCGCTGGCCATAAAAAATACGATTAAGGTCCATACAGCAAGATTGACTTCTCTTGGTATAGGGGCATTTTCTTTATAGCTTCCATAAAATGCCGCAATTGCGCCGAATGTCTTTACTTCTACGAAAAAGAAAATGACGTTTAGAACCATTTGGAACTTTGTCCACGAGATGGTGCTCTTTCCGCGTCGTACGTTGCCGTCGAAAGCTCGTTCAAGTTCTGGGTCGACGAGTTCTTTGAGCGATTCCTTGTAGGCTTCTTCTTGCGCTTCGGAATCTGCGGATGAGGTCTCACATTCGTCTTGTGAAGACAAGCTTTCGTTCGGGGTATCGCACCACAGGCATTGGGGCATGTCGTCTTCGTATTCTCTTCCGCATTTTTTGCAAATCATAAGGCCTCTGTTACGGGAAAATTTGTTTGTGAAAAAATAACAAAAATGTGTACAAGAATCTCGCAAAAAAACGACCCGCATTATTGCGAGTCGTTTTAAAATCGTCGGCAGTTCCTTTTACGTTTCGTCGGCGTTTTTTCGCATTCTAGTAACTGCGGCGACGCCGCGCTATTCCTTAATTGTCGGAGCTTGTCTCGCGACTGGGGCGAGTTCACCATGCTTGCGGAACAGGTGCTTCACGAGCGTGCCGAATCCACGGAGAACGCGGTAACGTTCACGCGGGTTCTTGATGGCCATGATGCCCTGACGGAAGATGTAGCTTGGACGCAGGTAGAATTCACGGCGGGCCTTGTCGCAGAAATCGACGAGAGCCTGACTTGTGAGTTCACCGCGCTGGATCGTGGTACGGTGGAAACCGTCCTTGTCGAGCCACTGGCTGTAATCCTTCGACTTGAGTGCACCGCTTTCAAGAGCTTCCTTATAGGCTTCGGTGCCGGGATACGCCATGATGGGATAGAACTGCGCCGTATTCGGGTTCAGCTTCTTGGCGTAGTCGAGCGTCATGCGGAGCGTTTCCGGCGTGTCGCCCGGGTTACCGACCATGAAGCATCCGTGAACGAGGAGTCCTGCCTTGCGGGCATTCTTCGTAAATTCAATAGCCTTGTCCGTGTTCTTCACACCCTTGTGGATCTTTTCGAGAACCTCGGGGGAGGCACTTTCAAAGCCCACGCACATTTCGCGGCCACCGGCCTTCTTCATGAGCTTGAGCAAATCGAGCGGTACATCGGCGCGGGCGTTGCAACTCCACGTAATCTTGAGACCACGTTCGAGAATCAAGTTGCAAATCTGGCGCACGTGTTCATGGCTTGCCGTAAACGTATCGTCTTCAAAGAACACTTCGCCTAAATCTTCAAAGTTTTCCTTGATGTACTGGAGTTCGTCGACAACATCCTTCGGATCGCGGCGGCGGAACTTGTGGCCGTTGAGCGTCTGAGGAATCACGCAGTAGCTGCAGTGGTTCGGGCAGCCACGGCCAGACAAAATCACGATAAGCGGGTTCAGGTTTGCACCATAGAAATACTTCTTGTAGCAGCTGTAAAGGTGCTTGCGGTAGACCTTCGAGACCCACGGAATTTCGTTCAGGTTTTCAATCTTCGGGCCTTCGGGCTGGAAGTCCACCTTGCCTTCGGCAGTGCGGTAAGCAAGACCAGCGAACTGACCGACAGGAGCGCCATCGCCACGGAGGGCACGGACAAGGTTCCTACAGGTGTAGTCGGCTTCACCAATCACCACATAGTCCAAAGACGGTTCCATTTCCATGGATTCGAGCGGCTCGGCGGTCGCGTGCGTACCCATGATGGCCACCTTCACGTTCGGCATTTCTTGCTTGATGGCGTGGACAACCTTGAGGTCATTCAAAATACTCGGGGTGCTAGTGCTGCAAATAACGAGTTCCGGGCCGAACTTCTTGATGCCCTCAAGCGTTTGCGCGAGGTCAAGTTCCATGGCGGGGCTGTCAATCAGCTGGATTTCGTTACCGTCGGCTTCGCAAACGCCGGCAGCATAGCTCAAAAACATTGGCCAGTAAAGCGTACTGGACTTCGTAACACACGGGGATCTAGATTCCCGACTGAACATCGGGTGGAAGGGGGGATTTAAAAAAGTAACGTTCATGACGCTCACAAAATACATAATCTGAATTGATAATGCTACATTATAATGTAATGAAAACGCTTTTTTTCGCTATTTTTACGAGTTTTGTGATATGTGGCACTGCAATGGCGGCGCCTCAAACTGCTACACCTGCTTTGGATACGGTCCGCACGACGTATGAGGATGGCCGTGTGTCGAGAATTTACACCGTTTTGAAGGGAACGGACGTGCGTGAGGGGGCTTCGCTCTCTTACCATCGCAATGGAAAATTGGCGATTGAAGTGCCCTATAGAAATGGCAAAATCGATGGCGTTATGCGCTCGTACGATGAAAATGGAAAACTCCATGAAACCATCGGGTACCTCGAAGGCGAAGAAGAAGGTTATAGCACCATCTATTACCCAAACGGAAAAAAGAAAAACCGCGAGTCGTATCGTCGCGGCATTTTGAATGGCGTTTCGGAAACATGGGACGAAAATGGAAAGCTCCGTCGCCAGATTCCTTACGAAAACGGGCAGATTCACGGTGTCTTTAAAGCGTTCGATGAAATGGGCTTGATTCAAGAGGACATGAGCTTTGTTCATGGCATCCGCAATGGAGCATACCGTCGCTACAGCTTTGGCAAACTTGTTTTTGAAGCTGAATTTAGAGACAACCGCTGCGTCAAAAATTGCAATTTTTAGTCATTGGTTATTGGTCGTTAGTCATTAGTTATATAGGTGCGCTGAAAGCGCCGAACTTAAAGCTGATGACTAATAACTAACTACTAAAGACTGCCCTCACTTTTTCTTTGGCTTCATGGCGTTCCAAACCATGTAACCGATGAAGAGCACTCCGAAACCGAGCAATGCGATAGCTAGTTCGGAGTTGTACTTTTCGATGATGTCTTTTTGTCCGTGGGCAAAATAGCCGAGCAGTGCTAAGACGCAGTTCCAGATGGCTGCACCGAGGAACGTATAAAGCGTGAACGGTGCAAGTTTCATCTTGGCAAGACCCGCCGGAATAGAAATCAGCTGGCGGATTACGGTAATGAGGCGTCCGACGAACGTCGAAATGGCGCCATGTTCACGGAAGTAGTTTTCTGCCTTTTCGACCTTTTCGACGTCGAGCAACAAGAAGTGTCCGAGACGGCTGTCGGCGAATTTGTAGATAATCGGGCGTCCGAGAATCTTGGCGAGATAGTAGTTGATATAAGCGCCAATCAATGCACCGAGAGTCGCAAAGAACACAATGAGTGCAATGTTGAGTTCAGAACCCGGTTGGAGTGCTTTATAAGCGGCTGGCGGCACAACAAGCTCTGACGGGAACGGAATAAAAGAACTTTCGATGGCCATCAAAAGCGTAATCGTTCCATAGTTCAGGTTGTCGTTATACCAGTCAATAATTTGGTTGTAGATACCTGTCGATTTCGCGGTGTCGGCTGCAACTGCTGCCGTGTCGGCGGAAACTACATCAGAAGCGAATGTAAAAGCGGTAAAAAGAAAAGCTAAAGCAATAGTTGTTTTAAGGACTGTGTTTTTCATTGGGGCAAATTTAGAAATTTAAAAAATAAATTTTTTGATTTTATTATAAAAGTCGTTTTTTTTAATATGAAAAAGTACGTCATGCGGGCGGGGCCCCAGCTCGGAGTTGCGAAGGCCGCACGGGCCCCTCCCTGCACCCTCCCCATCCTTGGCCGACGCTTTTTTAATAATAATTGCTGTTATTGATGTTAGAAATAGAAGTAAAGGCCGACGCCGAGGAGTGCGGCTGCTGTTCCTAGTAAAATTCCTCCTGCTATGGCTTTGTTGTCTCCTTGATCGACTAACTTCTTATTTTTCTTGACTTTGTTCTGGTAGTTTGTTCCCTTGACCGCTCCAGGAACCCTGAGTTCCTTCTTGATGTCATCAGCATCGTTGTAGTCCAAGTGAGCAAAGTACATGAGCAGGCCGCCAATAAGGGCTGTTCCTGCAGCTCCGCCAATAAATGCTTCACCGATGGTTTGCATTTTCTTTTCGTGCAGCCACTTGTTCTGTTTTTCGATTTCGTCAAAGTCTGTTAATTTCTCGAGATCAATGCTCAAGTCAATTTGCGAAACAGGAGCCGCAAAAAAGCTGACAAGCGTATCTCTGTAACCCGCTTTGCGGATAAAGAGACTGTCTATTCCCATGTTGTAAACGGGAATTTTTTCGGGTGTCTTGGCGATTGCCTTGGAACGCTTGGTTATGGGCGCGTTGGCCTTATAGACGGTTGCACCTTCGGGGAATGTCAAAATGCGAATTTCGGGAGCGACTCGCTTGAGCTTGAGTGAAACGTGGACAGTGTCACCTGGAAGTGGCGTGATATTTGTGTTAGCTCCCCAAAGGTGCCTGTCGACATCCCAATATGCGTAAATTGTGAATTTGCTTGTATCTGAAGTGACAAAAGTGCAAGGCGATTTGCAAATAGCATCTTTTTCAGAACGAGAAATTGTTGCTCCATCGGGATCGGTTTCGATATGAATGTACGAACGGTTCTTTTTCGTTTTAATCGTTTCTTTGCCCTGAGCGTCTAAAAGTTGGTTCTTTAATTTGTTGTTGGTGATGGCGTCGCTGAAGGCCGCTTTCCTTGAAATATTTACACTAGCCTTGTGCAACATCGGGAGCGAATCTTCGTAGAAAGCATGGGTGAGGTTTAGCGTTAAACTGTCCGTCTTGATATTTTGGACGATGTCGCCAAAGTATATAGACCTATAACCATAAGAAGATAGTTCGTTCTGGATGCAAATGTTATCGTCGCAGTTCTTGATGTCGCTCTTGCGGATGACTTGTGGATTTTCACCAGCTTCCATCAGCAATCGCGCGGTAAGGCCTGTGAATTGGTCAACGACGGATTGATTAATTCCTTCTCCGCTGTAGGCGACAAGAACTGTTTTTACGGGTTTTGGTGCAGATTTTGAACTCGAAGAACTAACACTTGAAGAACTTGCTACGGTTGCTTTTTCGCTAGAGTAATTGGATTTCTTTGTGCTGGAGGAACTTTCGCTTGGCTGTTTGGCGCTTGACGATACTGCAGTAGAAGAACTTGAAATGCTTACGGAACTTGATGAAACTGCGGAGCTCGACAACTTGGCAGAACTAACAGCAGATGAACTTACTGCAGCGGAACTTACGGCAATAGAACTTGAACTTGGTTCGGTTTTAGCAACGCTTGTTTTTACTTGCGTTGATTCATCCAAAAGATTGTTCCCTTTTTCGTCGACAATTCTCTTGAATTGCTTCTTCGCAATCTTTACAATTGTGAATTTGTTTTGGATGTAGCCGCCGAGACTTACGGTGTCGTTCTCGATGCCCATGAGTTTAGCACGCTGGCGAGTGCCCGATAAAAGCTCTACATCGACGAAGATACCTTCGGGGTCTGCGAATGTGGCGGTTAATGCCATTGCAATGAGTAAGAAAATCTTTTTCATATTCTACCTAAAATGAAAGAACGAATCCTGCGGCGAGGAATGCTATACCTGTTGCGAAGAAAACTCCTGAAACCGTTTTGGCTGTTTGGGCGCTACTTCGATGGTCATTAAAATCACGCATGTGCTTGTCGTACCGTTCGTTCACGAAACGCGTATTTTCCATAGCTTTTTTGTGATTGTTCGCTTTGCTGATATTGTAAAGCGAGACTATCGCCGAAATTCCACTAATGGCAAAGGGTGCTATGGAGGCCCACTTGAGTAATCCTCCGAACATGCGCCTGTTTCTATGCTTTAAAATATCCTGGTTCATTGCAATTTCTTCGTCATCGTTAGATTGACGGAGTGCAACGATAATGAATGAAGTATCTTTTGGTGAAAGAGCAATGTTGATTGTTGTGTCCGCGTAATTCGGATGGAAAAATGAAACGATGATGCTGTCTTGTCCATCGGGTACGGGGATAAACGCAGGGGATACGTAATCGGGTTTGTTTGCAAAATCGGGCTGGATCAAGCCGGTGTAAAGATCGACTGTAGATGGGTTTGTCGAAATTTGCAAATAGCGAGTCTTTGCAAAAACATTCCCGTAAAGAGCGAATAGTAAAACAAAAATGGCAATGGGGGCGATTCTGATATTAATCATTTGTCGTCCTCCGGTTTTGCAAATGGCCCGGAAATTTTAGTCTCTGAACCATTGACTTTAATTTTCCAATAGACATTAGGTACTTTATTGCGTGCGTAGTCTTCGGCATTTATAACAAGCGTACATTCCTTGTGGCAAGTGTTCGTAATCGATACGACGTTACTTTCGTATTTTGTTTGAACCGTGTCTGCGTTTATAGTTGCTAAAACCTTTGTGCCGTTAACGCCTGAGCCGTTGTCGAGAATTACGAACTTGATGGATGCCGTTGTCGGAAGGTCTGTGTAGACTGGTGTCAAGTTGGGCTTGACTTTGTCTCGCAAATATAGTGTATCTGTTATCGTCTTGGTATTGGGTGCCAAATTGATGGTCATGGAGTCGCAACCGTATTCTGTACGAATTGCATCGCAGATTACAATTTTAATGTTGGATTGGGGACTCAGTGTTTTTTGAATATTTGTGGTCGATTTGTCTTCTGCAATTTTTGAAAGTGTATCTCCGGCTGCCGAAAGAATGGCGCCTGTCAACTTTGATTTTTCCGGGAAGGGATTGAATTGACTTACGACAGGAATTTCTACAATGGCTGCTCCGTCATTTTTCAACTTTGTTGAAAAGTTGAAAACATCACTATACGTTTGTTCGAACAGCCCCGTTTCGTTTTTGATGGTTGCTCGTATGCCCCAATAAATGGTAGATGTTTCTATGCTGTGGTTGATGGTATCGCCTTTTTCAGTTACATCGGCGTTTAGTTCTCCAATCAGATTGACGCTGTTTGTACATTCAACGTTTCCGAGCGGGGAATCCCAAATTTTTTTCTCGTTGTAGCTTGCGTAAAGGGTGCAGTATGAGTTTTCCCAAGGGTCAATTCCAGAAATTCCCCATGAAAGTTCAATGCCGTCTTCATTATCGCCATCGGCTTGATTGTAATTGTTGGCGGGCGATTGTAATGTAATTGTTGTTGGCGTATTTACGTAAATAGTCGCTTTTGTTTGTAATGTGTCGCCAAGATGGTCTATGGTCTCAAAAGTCACTTCGTGAGCGCCTGCTTTGTCAAAGCTGTAATAAATCGAAGAGGCGCTAGCTTCGTTGTTGTCTATATTCCATTTGTGCGTGATGTAATAGGGAATAGCCTTGTCTGTCGAGACATATTCTCCGTTAATCGCATAAATTCCGCAAATACGGATTTTCTCATTGATGTTGACATAGAACTTATCCGAAGACGCGTAACGCATGTCATTGTAAGGGTCACCGTAATAGCCTTCGGGAACAACGAAAATCGATTGCGTAAGTTCGGGGACATCCGAAGCGTGAATTTCAGAATCGGAACAAGAAATGAGCGGGAGCGTAATCGCGGTACAAAACGCTATTGAAAGAGGAAAAATTTTGTAATTCATTAGAATCCCCCCTTCTTAACGTAGAGATTCCATTTCTTGCTTTGACGTAGACCATTCTTGTAAATGACAATGGATTTTAAGGTCTGCTGTTCTTCGAAAAGGGTGGCTTCGAGTTCTGCGGAGAATGAGTTTGTATTTACGTTAGGAACTGAAATAAGGAACTTGTTTTTCGTTACATTAAAGATTTGCATGGTGTCAACAGCAAAACCGAAAGGATTGCTTTCTCGGATGAACATGTTTATGAGTCCATTGCTCGAGATTGTCGTATCGTTGTTCGTCGTGAACCAAAGAATGCTTGGCATAATGTAGAAAGACTTGTTGAATACATTCTTGCTTCCATCAGTTGCTGAAATGGAAAGAATTCGGTATGCCCAGCTTTTATCGGTTTCTTTGAGCACGACCGTTAGAATACTGTCTTTGTAGAATCGGTCAAAGATTAATTCATTTTCGAGGTGCACACTGATGTTCTGGGCTGAAATTGCGCCGCTTCCGTCTTTGACAATGAACTGTAAAGTGTCTGCAAAGTCCAGTGAATCTTGCATTGTTGTAGAAACGATAGTCGGAGCGATAGAATCAACAAGTTTTAGATCTTTTGCAATTGTGACAAATCCTTCGTTTATCTTGACTTCTTTTTCGATAGTTCCAAAATCAGAATAATCAGAACGTAGAGTCAACTGGTATGTTCCTGCAGAAACGATGCCTAACGAAATTTCGTTATTTGTTGATGTAAGCCTGAAGTCGAAATCAAAATGCTTGTTGGAATCGTCTTTGTCTTGCAACAATAAATGCATGGGGACGGATATTGCCTGCCCGATATCTACCGTTGCTTGCAAAGAACCTTCGCCGGGGAATCCTTTGGTGTAAAAGGAACTTTCAATCTTTTGCGATGAAGCAAAATTGTATTCGTTGAAGGCTTGAACCGACCAGTTGTATTTCTTGAATTGATTTAACTTGTTGTGAAATGTAAAATTGGGCTCGTATAGAATAGTATCGATTTTTTCGAACTTAGAATCCGTGTTTGCAAAGTCTTGTTCGCTTAATGTAAAGCGGTAGTGATGGTTGAGCTTTATTCCTTCTGTTTTTGCACTCCAAGTAAAGTAAATCGCTTCGAACGGATCTATGGCTTGTGTACCGTTGGCAGGCGTGAATACGCTATCGTTCAAAATGGGATTGTCTGCGACCCATACATCAAGTGAATCGTAGTGCATGTCACCAAAGTGGTCTTTTAGAACAAACGTGAATTTGTGATGACCTGGTTCGGTGAGCTGTTTCTTGAAATTATATTCCGAAGAACAGTAATTACCGTCCATGAGCCAATGGTAATCTTGAACTTTGATGATTTTGTTTGGACTGATTGTCGTGATGAAATAGACAGTGTCATTGACCTGGAACGTATCAGCCTTGACACCCGATGTTACTTCCGTTATGTTTTTTGCAAGGGATGCGTCTATCTTTATATCGATAGCTTCGGCTTCATCAAAAATGTGGTCATCAGAATTAAAGCAAGACTGGAGTAAACTTGCAAATGTGGCAAATGCAAAAATTCTAAAAATTTTCATTTTGCCTCCAATGTATCGATAACATAGAACTTCTTAAGCGCCAGTGAGTCTGCATCGCCATATAGGTCACGAACGATAATGCGGAAACTGTGTTCGCCAGCCTTGAATCCAGACTGCTTGACTTGCGAAAGTGTACCGACATCGTATTGCGTTCCGTCAATTTCGAGAATATGGAACAGCGTGTCGTTGTTTGCTAAATCCATATCGCCACTATACCATTCAAACAAGAACGCGGAGTTGACGGATCCGTAAAGTGTATCACCGTTGGCGGGAATTGTAGTCTTTGCAATTTCAGGTGGAGTATTTATTACAATTGTGAATTCGTAAGTTTTTTTGTTTCCTTCTTTATCGGAGACTGTAAGCTTGTTGGGTAGGCCTTCGCCGGATCTGTTCGGGTAGAACGAGTAGGTTCTTCCGCTCATGAGCAGGCTGTCTTTGTTGTTGCTCGAATAGAACCAATTAAATGAAATATCGTCTTGGATTTTTTCTGGGGTTGCTTTTGCTGTGATTGCCGCGGAATCGGATGGGTGTACCTTAAGCACCGTCGAGAAAGAATCGTTGTTCTGCTTGACCATGATGCTAATCGATTCAACAATTTGCGGTTCACTAGGGGCGTTGGGTGCATCAAGACATCCGGCAAGAAAAGCACCGAACAATGTGAAAAACACTAAAATGGGTAATATGGAACGATAGGACAAATTCATTTGGTTTAAATCTAACTATATTCGTGGACATGAGTGAGCAAAATTTTGAATATAAAAACGCAATGGCGCGTTTAGAAGAAATTCTCTCGAAAATCGACAATTCCGAGATGGAAATTGATGAACTTGCTCTGGAGGTTCAAGAGGCTACGCAGCTTTTACGCAAGTGTCGTCAAATTTTGATTGCGACCGAAAAGAACGTTCAGGATGCTCTTGCCGAGTTGGACTCTTGATGAATATCGAAAAATTTGATAGTAATGTCCCTGCCATCGAGGTAAACGGGCTTACGGTACGGTTCCCGATTCGTGGTGGTGTTTTTAGCAAAGTCAAGGACTATTTTACCGCAGTTGACAATGTGTCTTTTATGCTTCCGCAGGGGAAAATTCTTTCTATTGTGGGGGAATCGGGCTGTGGAAAATCGACTCTCGTAAAATCTTTAGTAGGGTTGGTGCCCGTTGCTAAGGGTAGTGTTAATTTGTTCGGACTGCCGGTGAATGGCGGAAAAGTGGGCTCGGCTAAGGATGCTGTCCGAGTTTCGGACTTGGTGCAGATGATTTTTCAGGATCCGTTCAGTAGCTTGAACCCGCGTCAGACGGTAACGGAAATTTTGACCGCTCCCGTTATTGCTCGAGGAGTCTCGTTCGATGAAGCCTGCAAGCGTGCTCGGGAACTTTTGGAACGTGTTTCGCTCCCGGCTGGTGCAATGGACAAGTTCCCGCATGAGTTTTCGGGCGGCCAGCGCCAGCGCCTTTGCATTGCGCGTAGCTTGATGGTGCGCCCGAAGGTGTTGCTCTGTGACGAAGTGACGAGCGCATTGGACGTGTCCGTGCAGGCTCAAATTTTGCATTTGCTCGACGATTTGCGTAATGAACTAGGACTCTCCATCCTATTTATCAGTCACGATATGCAAGTGGTTCGCGCTTTGAGCGACGAAGTCTTGGTGATGTATTTTGGCCACGCCGTAGAACACGGCCCCGCCGATGAAGTCCTCACGAACCCGCAAAACGATTACACGAAAAAATTGCTAGCCAGCGTACCCACGATACATAGAGGGTAAGTCTGGAAAAATGGAAAATACAATGAAAACAAATAAAATAAGCGAATTCTTAATTCGAATAACTCTTGCTGTCTTTGTGGGGGTTACTCTGGGTATATGTGATCAAGGCAATGGAAAATTGTCGAATCTTGAAATAATGGCCGGTGGACTTAAATATGATGGCGATGGTTTTACGCTTTATCCGTCTCGGTTTGTTGTGCATTATCAGGATGGGGATTTTACTTATAAAATCCAAGCAGATGATAAAAACGTTGTTGAACAATTGATCAGGACTATAAAGAATGTTGAAAAAACGCAGTTGCCAGAATGGCCGACTATTCAGCGTAAAATAATGCTTTGTAATGGTGATGAATGTAATGATACTTTGATTTTGAACGTTCAGAAAGACGATACTCTTTCTGTAGTTGCTGCTATAGGTGGGGAACACTTTGATTTGGTTCAATATTTTGCAGATAATTCCATAACATTAACTCGGATTATACTAATTGTGGTTTCTACATGTTCTGTATGGGGCGGCATTTTAGTTGGATTGACTGGCTTTATAATGCAACGCAGAAAAAGAAAAAAGCAAAAGGATATTCCTGTCTATTCTGCATCTAGAAATAGTGAAGAGGGGGTGTAAAATGTCGTTTGATCTTGAAAAAGAAACCGCAAAGTATCGTGAGCAAAGAAAAAAGATTTTCACTAAAGAA
This sequence comes from Fibrobacter sp. UWB11, assembly GCF_900143015.1. Lineage (NCBI taxonomy): Bacteria > Pseudomonadati > Fibrobacterota > Fibrobacteria > Fibrobacterales > Fibrobacteraceae > Fibrobacter > Fibrobacter sp. UWB11. Next base: position 347,365 of record NZ_FSRT01000001.1, read on the forward strand.
AATAATGATGAAAATTCCATGACCGAAACAACACCGGTGGAACAGGAATCAAATGCTTACTATCCGTATTCTGATATGTTTATGTGGTCTGCGTTTTTTGGAGGACCGATTGTTTGTTATTTGGCTCATTTATCGGATTTAAAAAATACAAGTAAATCGTTCTTTTGGTATGTTTTTGGTGTCTGTTTTATACCTCGTGGAGCCTTTAAGTTTGTAGATAAACTTATTGAACAATCTATGGCAGGCTTTACAGTAAATGCTTCGTATATAGATTCTAGATTTTATTTGTATTGCCTTGCTGAATTGGCTCTTGTTCTCTTTTATAATCTTTTTGTCGCGTTGATTGCGGCAAGTCGATTTAAACAAGTATGCCCTTACTGTGATATTGATAAATATGATGAGCATGAAAAGAAAGGCGTCATTGCAGGATGTATTCTTTGGCTCCTCATGAATGTAATTATGATCTTTTTTATTAAGTAAAAACATTGCAAAAAAAATGGCGGGCAATGCCCGCCTTTTTCTATGACGTAAAAGTCACTTCACATTTGCAATATTCGAAAGAGCATCCTGCATGTACTTGGCGTAGAGCTTCGAGAGCGCTTCGGCGGCAGAATGCGCGTCGCGCTTGTTCATGCTTTGGCGTTCGTCGTAGCGCTTTTCCCACAGCGGAGCGTCTTCGCCGACCTTACGGAATGTGAGCTGCACAGCGAGGTGAGCGTCTTGCGAGCTGCCTTCGTCAATTTCTTCAATCGCATCGACGTTGCCGAGCAATTCAAAATCCGGCTTGCCCATCGGCTTTAAATCGACGGACTTGAAGAGATTGCTCTTGACCAAGTATTCGCCTGTCACTTGCGTGAGCATCTGTTCCGGGCGCGTTGCCCACAAATCCAAATCGTAGAACATAAAGTCATACGGTGATTCGCGGTAGACAATGTTGCTGCGCTGGTAGGCCGGGTCAATCGTAAATTTCTTGACGAGAACGCGCGCATCGCTTGCTGCACCCGATGTCGAAATGGATTCAGCAGAAATAGTGTAATAGCGGGAAGGTTCCGTCGATCCTCCGAGGCAACCCGTGAGCGTGAATGCCGAAAGGAGGGCGGCGACAGCCAACAAACGATTTGCTTTCATAATCAATTCTCCTTCTTAACGACCGCTTTTGCCTTCGGTGCGGATGAGTGCGGACGGGTTATTCTTAATCTTTTGGGTAAATTCTTCGAGGTTTTCAAGAATCGTATTGAGTTCTTCCACTGCGTTCCCGACCTGGTCTTCGTTCTTGTAAACCATGGCGTCAACACGCTGTGTGAGTTTGTTCATGGATTCTGCCGTCTGCATTAGGTTCTCGTTCAAGCCCTTGGTGTCGATGGCTTCGAGCTTTTCCCTAAGCACGGTGAGGTTTGTGTCGGCCTTGGCGGCGAGTTTTGCCTCTTCGATTTCGGCAAGAATCTTTTGCAAAGAAACGGCAGACTTGCTCATG